>CAMNNO010000063.1 GCA_946545475.1 uncultured Blautia sp. | reverse complement strand
TCTGGTGAACCATTTGACAGAAGCCACAGACCTTTATGGTCTGTGGTAGTTCACGAAGCCTGCCGCCTGCTCCGCGACTGGGAGGAGGGGAAGGTATCCTGGAAGGCTTTCAGCTTTTGCTTCTGCTCGGCGGTTAAGGTTCTCGGCACCTCGATCTGTATGGTGACATATTCATCGCCGAAGACGGTTTTGTCCTTCATGGACACAATGCCCTTCTTTTTCAGGCGGATCTTGCTTCCGGACTGGGTTCCCGCGGGGATGCTGCAGAGCACATTTCCGTACAGGGTGGGCAAGTGGGCTTCTCCGCCCAGGACGGCAGTGGTGAAGGGAATTTGGGCGGTGGTGTATACATCCAGGCCCTTCCTCTGATAGCGCGGGCTCTGGGCGATGTGGACCTGGATCAGCAGATCGCCGCGCTGCGTGCCGGCTATGACGCCTTTGCCTTTCAGGCGGATGCTCTGCCCTTCATCAATCCCTGCCGGGATACTGACTTCCAGTGTCTGTCCGGCGGAAGAGGTCCCTTCGCCGGAGAAGCGGAGGGTTTTCCGGCAGCCCAAAGCGGCTTCCTCGAAGGTGACGGTGATCTCCGAGGTCAGGTCAAGGCTCCGGGCATCGCTGCCTCGGGCACCGGAAGAAAAGCCGCCCATGCCCTGGCTGTCCCTGTGCTCGAAATGGGAGGCGCGTTCGCCAAATCCGTGGTGCAGGATGTCGCCAAAGATATCCTCGAAGGAGCTGCCCCCAAAATGGTTATGGCCAAAGGAGCCGAAGCCGTTGCCAAAGCCGTCAAAAGAGCCATTCTGGGACTGGTACTGCCAGAAGCCGTCCGTGTGCGCCCCGGCATTACCCTGGCCGTAACCGTAGCCGCCGCCGGGACCTGCGGTATTGTCAAAGGCGGCAAAGCCATAGGTATCATATTGTTTTTTCTTTTCGGGATCAGAGAGGATTTCATAGGCCTCGCTGACCTCCTGAAATTTCTGAGCCGCATCCGGAATGCCCTGGCTGGTATCCGGATGATATTTTTTGGCAAGCTTGCGGTACGCTTTCTTTATATCTTTATCTGTGGCGCTTTTGGAGAGCCCCAGAACCTCGTAATAATCTCTTTTCATGATCGTCACCTTCCCTTGAATATGTGGAAGCGCTGTCGGGGAGGCATGCCTTCTTCCTTTTTTGTTACAACTGTATTATAACAATTTGATGTTCTAATGTCAATATGACACCATGACGTTCACAAAAAAATCACGGAAAGACAGAGGCGCCTTCTTTTTTGCGGCATTCAGAGTAAACCCCCATGCCCGCTCGCCTGGCACCACCATAAATAAAAGTCGAGAGGATATTGCATATATCGCACAATATTCTAACCTATTATTTGTGAATTGTTGTGCAATGGTGTGAGGCTTTTAGAGTAAACGCACGATTTTCTAAAGTTAAATATAAGTTTATGGGGTCTCCACATAATTAACCTTGAAAAATTATGCGTTTACTCTGCAGCAGCCTTAAAAAATATTGGACTTTTTCTTTTTTTTATGCTATCATAGTTTTGTATGACATCCACCAGGAGTTTCAAACGCCAATGGTTTTACCATTCTTTGATTTTCTGTTTTGACCGAAGTATCGTATCTGATTTTCCAGCAGGAACCCACGAGCATGCAGCCCTCATGTATTTTCCGGCCTTTCAGAATGTCATCCTTATTTCAGGTTTGCTTCCAATTTCAGGTTTGCTTCCAATTTTTAGGTTTGCTTCCACATTTTTATAAGCCATTTTTACTTAAACATAAATTTTTTAAGAAAAGCATAAAAATTAAATTTCTTTTTGAAATTCATGAATACGAGGTACTCAATGAGAGAAAAATATGAATCGCTATCCCTTGCCATTCTTAAGGACCTGGCAAAGGCCAGGGGGATCAAGGGCGGATATGCCATGAAAAAGCAGGAACTGGTAGAACGTATGCTGGAGGAGGACGAGCGCCATCCGGAATCCCTGCCAAAGGTTGAACAGGAGGCTGCCGCAAGGTCCGAGGCCGCGCCGGGAACGGCACAGGCAGCGAAAACGGGGACGCTATCGGAAAACGGGGCGTCGTCCGGAACGGGAGCTGTAAGATACGAGGCCCCGTCGGGAAGTGCCCCAGCGGGAACTGCCGCATCGGGAACTACTCCATTAGGAAGTGCCCCAGCGAGAACTGCCGCATCGGGAACTACTCCATTAGGAAGTGCCCCAGCGGGAACTGCCGCATCGGGAACTACTCCATTAGGAAGCGCTCCAGCGGGAACTGCCTCATCAGAAGCTGCCGCGTCATCCGGGACGGGGGCCGTAAGGCCCGAGACGGCTCCGGGAACGGGCACATCGTTCGGAACGGCCGCCGCAAGGCCCGAGGGCTTTTCGGGAAATGCCGGAGCAGCCGCCACCGGCGCGCGCCAGGACGGCGGCTACCGAAGCGAAGGCCAGAACCGCTATGATAAATACAACAGGGACAATGTCCAGAGGCAGAACCGGGGATACGGCAGTTACGGGCAGAGAGATTATGGGCAGAGGGACTATGGGCAGAGGGATTACGGCCAGAGAGGAACGGCCCAGAGGGGCGGTTCCTATCGCCAGAACCAGCGCTACGGCCAGGACAACGCGGGAAGAAACTATTCCTCCGGCGATGGCTATAACCGGGGCTACGCCTCCCAGGACAATAATTCCAGAAGCTATAATTCCCAGGACAATAATTCCAGAAGCTATAATTCCCAGGATAACAATTCCAGAAACAATAATTCTCAGGATAACAACGCCCGCTCCTACAGCTCTCAGAGCTATGGAAACGGCGAAAACGGGCAGCGCTCGTATGTCTCGTCGGAAGGGACATACAGGACCTATGGCCCTTCCGGACAGGAATCCAATGTGCGCTATTTCGGCTTCCAGGCCGGAAGCATGCCGGATAATGCTTCCTATAATACTTATGGCGGAAGCGATGCGGGAGCCCGGAATGCGTCCTCGGGAGAGACGGTTTCTCCCGCCAATGTCGTCCGAAGCTATGGCTATCAGGACGACGCCTCTTCCCGATACAAGGCACCGGAAAGCGCCCGGATCATGGAACAGGATATGCCCTACCGGCCCCAGGATGACGCCATGTACCGCCCCTATGCCCGGCAGGAGGGGGACGGGAGCCAGGGAGAGCAGGCCTCGCAGGTCGAGGAGCGCCCAAGGGAGCTCACGCCCCAGTCGGAGCAGGTTATGAATGAATATGCCATTCCCGCCGAGACCATGCAGCTGGACAGCGGCGAGAAAGCCTGCGGCATCCTGGAGGTCATGCCGGATGGTTATGGTTTTATCCGCTGTGAAAATTATCTTCCCGGCGAAAATGATGTCTATGTCTCCCCGTCCCAGATCCGACGCTTTAACCTGAAAACCGGCGATATTATTCAGGGCAACATCCGCATCCGCACCCAGGGAGAAAAGTTCAGCGCCCTCCTCTACCTCACCTCCCTGAACGGCTTCCACCCGGACGAGGGGCAGAAGCGCTATAATTTTGAGGACATGACGCCCATCTTCCCTTACGAGAGGCTTGTGATGGAGCGTCCCGGAGGGACCACGGCCATGCGGATCGTGGACCTTATAAGCCCCATCGGCAAGGGCCAGCGAGGCATGATCGTATCGCCGCCCAAGGCCGGCAAGACGACCCTCCTTAAGGATGTGGCGAAATCCATTGTGACCAATAATAAGGAAATGCACCTCATCATGCTCCTCATCGATGAGCGCCCCGAGGAAGTGACGGACATCAAGGAGGCGATCGAGGGCGAAAATGTCGAGGTCATCTATTCCACCTTCGACGAACTGCCGGAACACCACCGCAGGGTCTCCGAGATGGTCATTGAGCGCGCCCGGCGCCTGGTGGAGCACAAGAAGGATGTCATTATCCTTCTGGATTCCATTACGCGCCTCGCCAGGGCCTACAACCTGATCATCCCGCCCAGCGGCCGTACTCTGTCCGGCGGCCTTGACCCGGCGGCCCTCCATATGCCCAAACGCTTTTTTGGCGCGGCGAGGAAGATGAGGGAGGGCGGAAGCCTGACCATACTGGCTACTGCCCTGGTGGACACCGGTTCCAAAATGGACGATGTGATCTATGAAGAGTTTAAGGGAACCGGCAACATGGAGCTTGTCCTGGATCGGAAGCTCCAGGAGAGGCGGGTCTTCCCGGCTATCGATATCCAGAAGTCCGGCACGCGCCGGGAGGACCTTCTCCTCACGGCGGAGGAGCAGGAGGCTGTCTACAATATGCGAAAGGCCCTGAACGGCCTGAAGCCGGAGGACGCGGTGGAGCAGATCATCTCGCTCTTCTCCCGCACCAAGACCAACGCGGAGTTTGTCCAGACCGTGAAAAAACAAAAGTTTTAAAGCGTAAAATTTCCCCCTTGCATTTAATAAAACGCTATGGTATTATTAGAAAGCTGTATTTGTCCAGACGGGGCAAATGACCAAAAAATCGTGACAGTTTTACCCGTCAGCATCAGACAAGTCTGACGGGCAAATCAGGGCCGGCGGCTTTGTCTGCCGGTTAAAAAGTCAGGATCACTTTTTTTGATCGTAAATAATCATGCATAGCGAGGTGATAAAGATGAAAGAAGGCATTCAGCCCAACTATTATCAGGCGACAGTTACCTGTAACTGCGGCAACACGTTTGTAACCGGTTCTACCAAGAAGGATATCCACGTGGAAATCTGCTCCAAGTGCCATCCCTTCTACACCGGCCAGCAGAAGGCTGCCCAGGCCCGCGGCCGTATCGATAAGTTCAACAAGAAATACGGCATGAACAAATAATTTCGCCTTCGGGAGCCTGCGCGCTTTTTGTGCGCCCCAGGCGGACAGGCCGCCGGTGGGGCGGCGGAATTGACACATCAGAATCAGGAATGTGGAAGAAGGTTGAGGTTGGCAGATCTCAACCTTTCTTTGTTTTATCGCAGGCCTGCGCAGAGGAAATATTCCGGCTGAGCCGGAGCGCAGGCCGCGGGCGCTCAGGAGAAATCCTCCTGAGCGATCACGCTATCGCAGGGGCGGCTCAAGGAAATTATCGCCTTGCGGCGAACGCCGCCCCGCGGGCGCTCAGGAGAAATCCTCCTGAGCGATCATGTTATCGCAGGGGCATATTAAGGAGTACTTAACATGAAACCATCTAAAATAGGCGGCCAGGCTGTCATGGAAGGCATTATGATGCGCCACGGGGACAAGTATTCTGTAGGCGTGCGCCGGCCGGATAAAGAGATTGAGATAAAGATCGAAGACTATAAAAGCATCTTTGGCACATCGCCCATCCTCAAAAAACCTCTGATCCGCGGGGCGGTAAGCTTTGTGGATTCTCTGGTCATCGGGACCAAATGCCTTATGTATTCCGCGGAGATCGCGGGGGACGAGGAGGACGAGGAGGAAACCAAAAAGAACGCTGCCCTTACGGAAGAGGAATTAAACAAAAAGAAAGCCAGGGATGACCGCCTGTTTAAATTGCTTCTGGGCGTCACGGTGGCTTTTTCCATCTGTCTTTCCGTGGGGCTGTTCATGTTCCTGCCCTATACCCTGGCCAGCCTCATTAGGAAAGCCGGGGCTTCGGAGGTTGCGGTCACCATCCTGGAAGCGTTTGTCAAGCTTGCCCTGTTTTTCACCTACATGGTGCTGATCTCCCGGATGAAGGACATCCAGCGGACATTCATGTATCACGGAGCCGAGCATAAGTGCATAAACTGCGTGGAAAACGGCCTTCCCCTGACCGTGGAGAACGTGATGAAGAGCTCGCGCAAGCACAGGCGGTGCGGCACGTCCTTCCTTCTGCTCACCATGCTGGTCAGCATTTTCCTCCATTTTATATTTGTCCTGGTGCCGGTCTTCTGGCTGCGCCTGCTGGGACGCCTTCTCATGGTGCCGGTAGTCGCCGGGGTCTCCTATGAGCTGATCCAGTGGGCCGGCCGGAGCGACACGGCCCTCGCCTGCGCGTTCAGCAAGCCGGGCCTTGCCATGCAGAAGCTGACCACCCGGGAGCCCACGCCGGATATGGCGGAAGTAGCCATTAAAGCCGTGGAAGCGGTATTCGACTGGCGTACATATCTTAAAGAGGAATTTGGCTATGATGAAGAGGCGGCTCCCAAGAAGGAGGCCGCTCAGTGACAGGCGAAGCCCGGTGTCAGGCTGCCCCTCGGAAAGAGGAGCAAAAGCAGGACAGCGCCGGAACCTATCAGGAGTTATGGCGGGAGGGGAAAGCCTCTCTTGAGCGTGCGGGCATTGAAGAAGCCCGCCTGGACGCCTGGCTGCTCCTGGAATTTGCCACCGGCATCACCAGAAGCCGCTACTATGCCCATCCCGGGGAAGGCCCGAAAGCCGAGGAGGCCGCCCGCTACCGCGCTCTCATAGAGCGCCGCGCATGCCGGGAGCCTGTGCAGCAGCTGACGGGTGAAGCCTGCTTCATGGGGTACTCCTTTCGGGTGACGCGGGATGTCCTGATCCCCCGGCAGGACACGGAAGTCCTGGCGGAGGAGGCCATAAGATTTCTCCGGGAGAGAAAAAAAATGCCGGGCTCGTTTGCGGGTCAGGACGGCGAAAGCCGCATCCTGGACCTGTGTACAGGCTCCGGCTGCCTCCTGATCTCGCTCCTGCTGGAAGAGCCGGCCGCGAAAGGCCTTGGCCTTGACATTTCGGAAAAGGCCCTCTGTGTTGCCCGGCAGAACGGGGAGGCCCTGGGAGCGGGAGAACGCGCGGTCTTTCAAAAAGCCGACCTGCTTTCTCAGGCTTTCTGGCAGGACCAGAGTAAAGAGGGGAGCCTTCTGGCCGGAGGATGTGATGTGGTCGTAGCCAATCCCCCCTATATTGTTACTGATGATATCGATACCTTGTCTCCCGAGGTGCGCCTGTGCGAGCCGCGCCTGGCTCTGGACGGCGGCCCGGACGGGCTGCGCTTCTACCGCGTGCTGACCCGGGAGATCGTGCCGTATATCAGAAAAGGCGGCGGCCTCTTCTACGAGATCGGCTGCTCCCAGGGCGAGGCCGTGCAGGCCATCCTCCGGGAAAACGGCTTTGAGGATGTCGCCTGCCTGAAAGACCTCGCCGGCCTTGACCGGGTCGTCCGGGGAAGAAAACCATAAGCGAATAAAACGCTTGCGTTTTCATTCGTTTCCTGCGCCGAATTTTCACCGCTTTAGCGGTATTATTCCGCTGAAAATTCGTGCGCATACTATAAAAAACAAGAGAGGAGGGATAACCGCATGTTTGACCGTCTGGAAGACCTGCTTCACCGTTATGAAGAAATTATGGCGGAACTGGGTGAAGGCGCCGCGTCATCGCCGGACCGCTATCAAAAGCTGATGAAAGAGCAAAGCGACCTCTCCCCCATAGTATCTGTCTACAAAGAATACAAAACCTGCCGGGACACCATAGAGGAGAGCGTCGCCATGCTGGAAGACGAAAAGGACGAGGAGATGCGCCAGATGCTTAAGGAAGAGCTCTCCGATGCCCGGCACGCTCTTCCCGGGCTTGAGCGGCAGCTGAAGATCCTTCTGCTGCCAAAAGACCCCAACGATGACAAAAACGTCATTGTGGAGATACGCTCCGGCGCCGGCGGGGACGAGGCTGCCCTGTTCGCGGCGGAAATATACCGCATGTATGTCAAATATGCCGAAGGCCGCCGCTGGAAGACGGAGATGCTCAGCCTGAACGAGAGCGGCCTGGGAGGCTTTAAGGAAGTCACCTTCATGCTGAGCGGCCGGGGGGCCTACTCGAGGCTGAAATACGAGAGCGGCGTTCACCGGGTCCAGAGAGTTCCGGAAACAGAATCCGGCGGGCGCATCCACACATCCACCTGCACCGTGGCTATCATGCCCGAGGCGGAGGAGATCGACTTCCACCTGGATCTTAACGAATGCCGCTTCGATGTTTTCCGGGCATCGGGAAACGGCGGCCAGTGCGTCAATACCACGGATTCCGCGGTGCGCCTGACCCACATTCCCACCGGCATCGTGATTTCCTGCCAGGATGAAAAATCCCAGCTGAAAAACAAGGATAAGGCGCTTAAGGTCCTTCGCTCCCGCCTTTACGAGATGGAGCTGCAAAAGCAGCACGATGCCCAGGCGGCCGAACGGCGCAGCCAGATCGGCACGGGCGACCGTTCGGAAAAGATACGGACCTACAATTTCCCGCAGACGCGGGTAACGGACCACCGCATCAAGCTCACCACCCATCGGCTCTTTGAAGTCCTGAACGGGGACCTGGATGAGATCATCGACAGCCTCATCGCCGCCGACCAGGCCGCCAGGCTTTCCGGATTGCAGGAAGAGCCCACGGTTGCCTGATGGGCGTGTATCCCTGTCGGCCGCGTTCGGCATGGCGAGGGCTAGGGGGCGGGTGCCTTTTCGGGACCTGCCGGAGGTTATCACGAACGCCAGATCTTTCCGGCGTTCCCTGTATATGCGGGCAGCAGCTCCTGCCCGATCATATGTGAGGATAAGAAAATGAAAAAAACGGCATTGGTAATCATGGCCGCCGGAGTCGGCAGCCGTTTTGGAAAGGGCGTCAAGCAGCTGACGCCCGTAGGCCCCAGGGGCGAGATGATCATGGATTATTCGATCCGCGATGCCCTGGAGGCAGGCTTTAATAAGATCGTATTCATCATCCGAAAAGATCTGGAAGAGGAATTTAAAAATCTTATTGGCTATCGCATCGAGAAGATTGCCGAGACCGCCTATGCTTTTCAGGAAAAAAGCGACCTGCCGGAAGGCTTTACCTGTCCGCCCGAGCGCGAAAAGCCCTGGGGGACCGGGCAGGCTGTGCTGTCGGCCAGGGAGATCCTTTCCGAGCCCTTTGCTGTCATCAATGCGGACGACTACTATGGAAAAGAGGCTTATAAAAAGATCCACGATTATCTGATCGAGGACAGGGCAGAGGATGGGCGGATGCATATCTGCATGGCCGGCTTCCGCCTGGGCAACACCTTAAGCGATAACGGCGGGGTGACCCGGGGCATCTGCGAGGTGGAAAACGGCGCCCTGTGCGGCATCCGGGAGACCCGGGGGATCTTTAAGACAAAAGACGGCGGCGCCGCCGTCACGGGGGAGGATGGCCAGGAGATAAGCCTTCCGCTGGATAACCTGGTTTCCATGAACATGTGGGGCTTGACCCCGGCATTCATGGATTCGCTGGAGGAAGGCTTTGTGGATTTTCTCCGGAACCTTCCGGAGGGGGAGATAAAAAAGGAATATCTCCTGCCCGAGCGGATCGACCGCCTGTTAAAAGAAGGAAAAGTCAAGGTCGATGTCCTGGAGACAAAGGATTCCTGGTTCGGCGTCACCTACCAGGAAGACCGCGAGGCGGTGACAGAGGCCTTCAAGGCCCTGACGGCAGCCGGCGTTTACCCGGACGGCCTTTATACTCGCGAACACAATAAAGTTAACACTTTTTAATTCTGTGCCGCGGTATATGCAGAAGTACTAAGAAAATTACCGGTGGTAATTTTCAAGGACTTCTAGTATAAGATAATTTTGCTGAAATTGAATGGACTAAAACAGGAGGACGACAAAAGTATGGGAAAATATTTCGGTACAGATGGGTTCAGAGGAGAAGCTAATGTAAAACTGACAGCGGCCCACGCCTATAAGGTGGGGCGTTATGTCGGCTGGTACTACGGCAGGGAGCACAAGGCCCGTATCGTTATCGGAAAGGACACCCGCCGCAGCAGCTACATGTTTGAGTATGCCCTGGTGGCCGGCCTTACAGCCTCCGGCGCGGATGCCTATCTTCTTCATGTGACCACAACGCCCAGCGTGTCATACGCGGTGCGCACCGAAAACTTCGACTGCGGCATTATGATTTCCGCCAGCCATAATCCCTTCTATGATAACGGGATCAAGCTCCTGAACGGAAACGGCCAAAAGATCGAGGCGGAGGTCGAGGACCGGATCGAGGCCTATATCGACGGCGAGATCGAGGAGCTTCCCTATGCCACCCGCGAGGATGTGGGCCGCACCATCGACTACGCATCCGGCAGGAACCGCTACATCGGATACCTGATCTCCATCCCCAGCCGTGACTTCAAAAACATCAAGGTCGGCCTCGACTGCGCCAACGGCAGCGCTTCCGCCATTGCCAAGAGCGTTTTTGACGCCCTCCAGGCCAAGACCTATGTGATCAACAACGAGCCCAACGGAACCAATATCAACACAAACTGCGGCTCCACCCATATCGAGACTTTGCAGCATTTTGTCATCGAAAACGGCCTGGATGTCGGCTTTGCCTACGATGGGGACGCTGACCGCTGTATCGCCGTGGACCATAAGGGCAACGTTGTGGACGGCGACAAGATCATGTATCTGTGCGGCAAGTACCTGAAAGAAAACGGCCGCCTGTCGGGCAATACCGTGGTCACTACGGTCATGTCGAACCTTGGGCTTTACAAGGCCCTTGAGCGGGAAGGCATGCGCTCTGAGCAGACGCCGGTGGGCGATAAATATGTGGCCGAAAATATGCTGAAAAACGGCTACAGCATCGGCGGCGAGCAGTCCGGCCACATCATTTTCAGCCGCTACGCGGCGACCGGCGACGGCATACTGACCTCCCTTATGGTCATGGAAGCCTGCGTGGAAAAGAAGGCTACTCTCTGCGACCTGGCGAAGGAAATGACGGTTTATCCCCAGCTCCTCCGCAATGTCCGCGTGGCGGACAAGCTGGCCGCCCGGGAAAATCCGGCGGTTAAGGCGGCTGTCGAGGAGGCCGCAAAGGCCCTTGGCACCGAAGGCCGCATCCTGGTCCGCGAGAGCGGTACAGAGCCCCTGATCCGCGTGATGGTGGAGGCCGGCGCCGATGAGCTTTGCCGCAAGTATGTGGAAGATGTCATTAAAGTGATCGAGGCGGAAGGCCTCGTGAAAGAGTAAAACTATAATATGCACATGAAAACAGTCATGAGACCAAAGCGTATGAAAGCCCTTCTTTTGGGGCCTCTGGCGGCATTTGTCCTTGTGGCCGGCGGCTGCGGCGAGAGCCGGTATGCCTATGAACAGGCCGGGCGCGACCTGGAGCAGGGAAGCTATTCCTATGCCCTGGACGGCTACATGCGGGCCCTGGAGGAAGGAGGCATGGAGGCGAAATCCCTTCGCGGAGCCGGCATCGCCCTTATGCGGCTTGGCCGCTACGCGGAAAGCGCGGACTATTTTACCCGGGCGCTGGGAGAAAAAAAGGTCAGCAAACCGCTCAGGAAGGATATCCTGTCCTACCGGGCCGAGACCTACTACCTGGATGGGCAGCTGAGCCCTGCCATGGCAGACTGCCAGACCCTGTCGGAAGAATACGGCAAGGACGCGGATACGGCTTTCCTGACCGCCCTGGTGGCGCTTGCCATGGATGCCTACCAGGAAGCGGAGCAGGAGTTTGGCCTCTCCTATGAAAAGGACCCCTCCTACGAGCGCGCCTTTGAGATCTATCAGGCTTACCTGGACAGAGGGATGGAAGCCTCCGGAACGGTGTACCTGGAAAAGGTCCTCGCTGCGGCCCCCAGCACGGCCGAGGATTACTGCGACAGGGGAAGGGTCTTCTATTACATGGAGGATTACCAGAGGGCGGCCGAGGAGCTTCGGACGGCGGTCAACCAGAACTATACCGATGCTTTCCTGCTGCTGGGCATGGTTTACATGGCCCAGAACGATACCGCCAATGCCAGGGCCATGTTCCGCCAGTACATCGAGCGCTCCGGGGACGCGGCCAAGGGCTATAACGGCCTGGCGCTGTGCGACCTCCAGGAAGAGAACTACCGCTCGGCCCTGAGCAATATCGCCAGCGGCATCCCCTATGCCAATACCGAGGAGATGCAGACCCTGCTCTTTAACGAGATCGTCGTTTATGAGCGTGAGATGGATTACGTCACCGCCGAGCAGAAGGCCTGGGAGTACGTCGCCATGTTCCCGGAGGACAAAGCGGCAGCCAAAGAGCTGACATTCCTTCGCTCCCGGAACGGACATCTGTAAGAAGCAGTGAACCAATGTGATGGGGTCAGGCACCTGCCCGGTGCCTGGCCCTATTTGATAGTGGGAGAAAAGATGGAATATTTTGATAAAATTGAGGAACGCGTGGTTCTGATCGGCATTGAGCAGCAATCCGGCGAGGATGTCTGGGAGTCTCTGGACGAGCTGGAGGAGCTTGCGCGCACGGCCGGAGCCGTGACGGTTTTTAAGCTGGTCCAGAGCCGGGAGGCGCCGCATCCCGGCACATATATCGGCAAGGGCAAGATAGAGGAAGTAAGGGCCCTCATGGCCGAGCTGGACGCCAATGGGATCATCTGCGACGACGAGCTCTCCCCGGCTCAGATGAATAACCTGGAGCGTGAGCTCTCCTGCAAGGTCCTGGACCGCACGCTCCTTATCCTGGACATTTTTGCCAGCCACGCCGTTACCGCCGAAGGAAAGATCCAGGTCGAGCTGGCGCAGCTCCGCTACCGCGCGGCCAGGCTGGTGGGCCTCCGGGAATCCCTTTCCCGCCTGGGCGGCGGCATAGGCACCAGAGGCCCCGGCGAAAAAAAGCTGGAGACGGACCGCCGCCTTGTCCGCGCGCGCATAACGGCCCTCAAGGAAGAGCTTGCCCAGGTGGAAAAGCACCGCGCTCTTCTCCGGGGCGGCCGCGAGCGCTCCGGGCGGAAGGTAGCGGCCATTGTGGGCTACACCAATGCCGGCAAATCCACTCTCCTGAATGCCCTGACCGGGGCGGATGTGCTGACCGAGGACAAGCTGTTTGCCACCCTTGACCCCACGACCCGCCTCCTTACCCTGCCCGACGGGCAGGAGATCCTCCTGACGGATACGGTCGGCTTTATCCGGAAGCTCCCCCACCATCTGGTGGAGGCTTTTAAGAGCACCCTGGAGGAGGCGGTCTATGCCGACTACATCCTGCATGTGGTGGACGCCTCGAACCCGCAGGCCGAAAAGCAGATGCATGTGGTGTATGATACGCTCACGCAGCTGGGAGCCGCGGGCCATACGATCATTACGCTGTTTAATAAGCAGGATAGGGAGGGATGTGCCGGCCTCAGGGACCACCGGGCGGACGAGTGCCTCAAGGTCTCGGCCAAAACGGGCGAAGGCCTGCCGGAGCTCCTGGACCTTCTGATGCGGCTCCTGTCGGATGGCCTGATCACCATTGAACGGCTGTACTCATACACGGAAGCCGGAAAGATCGCGCTGATCCGCCAGTACGGGCAGCTTCTCTCTGAGGAGTACGAAGAAAACGGTATCCGCGTCACGGCGCGGGTGCCCATGGAAATCTACACGAAGGTTGAAGCTGATTAAACTATACTCGCGAATGCAGAAAAATAATATTTTTTAATTCTATGCCGCGGTATATGCAGAAGTACTAAGAAAATTACCGATGGTAATGTTCAAGTACTTCTAGTATGACAGTTGGCTTATATGATTATCAATCACAAATCCCGTAAAGTCCCGAAACCCTGATAAATACAGGATGTTGTGCTTGCACGTGAAAAGAGACACAAGATATTGTGTTTTCTGGTTGACGCAGGGGCGCTTCCCTGATACAATAAACCCATGTTGAGGAAGCAAAAGATGCTTCCTCAATATGATTCAAGGGGCGTGAACTACCACAGACCATAAAGGTCTGTGGCTTCTGTCAAATGGTTCACCAGACTAAGTATTCAGAAACGGATACTACGATATTTAGGTCATGATACCTGCGGTTGACGCAACAGACCGCTGCTCTATCGCACATATTTAAGTTGGGTCAGAGTAAGAACAGCCCTGTGATATGTGCCGAAAAAGCCTTTATATCATTGTCGAGTTGAGGTCGGAACAGCTGTATGGTAACAGTACAGCAAAGTACGCGCTACCTGCTTTTTAGCAGAGTCTATATCCCCTGGCAAGGGGACGCCGTGTATCCACACGCCTAAAGGCATGTGGTTTTACGGCTGATATTTTATAAAAACGGATAATAAGAACTGCCTGGAAAGACTCCGGAAATTTTATACTCGCGAATTTTATAAGAATCCGCCAGAAAACCCACGTACCATTGGGGCGTGGGATGAATGGCGGCCTATATTACAGCTTTAAATATCATGCGAAAAAGTAACGTTGTGGATATGACTATCCTATACGCTAGGGGCGAAGTGGACACGCCTGTAAGAATAAGGGTTGCATAAGCAGTCAAACTTCTTAAACAGAGCCGTCAGGCTCTCAAAAGTCACAGACCTTTATGGTCTGTGGTAGTTCACTTTCGCGAAAATAGAAGAAGCAGTATTCCTGCAGAGATATCTAAGACCGCATATTTTGTGGTCTTTTCTTCTATGTCTGAATTTGGGATAATAGATGGTTTATTCAGAGTCCTTGAAAAAAAACAAAGATTTTCAGATCGTTTACCAGAAAGGAACATCGCAGGCAAATCGGCATCTGGTGATGTATGTGCTGGAAAACCAGCATAAAGAGAATCGTTTGGGAATATCCGTCAGCAAAAAAGTAGGGAATAGTGTGGTTCGCCACAGGATCACCAGGCTGATCAGAGAGAGTTATCGTTTAAATGAGGAATGTTTTTTAAGCCCCGTGACCGGTTTGGATATTGTCGTTGTCGCAAGGCCGCTGTCTAAGGGCATCACTTTTTGGGAGATGCAGGACTCGCTCCTTCATCTGGCCAAAAAGCATCACATTCTGAAAGGCTTTCACAGGGACAGGTAAAGCATAGACATGAAAAAGCTGCTTATTAAGATGATAAAGCTCTATCAGAAATATATATCGCCGATGAAAAGGACAAGATGTCCTTATATTCCAACCTGTTCGCAGTACGGGCTGGAAGCCATAGAAAAATACGGCGCCCTTAAGGGCAGCCTGCTGGCGGCATGGAGGATATTGAGGTGCAATCCCTTCTCCCACGGAGGGATCGACCCGGTACCCTGACATAGTTTAAATTGCTTTTGTAAATGTTAAGCTGTTTTATGAGCTTTAAGCTGCTTCACGAGTTTTAAGCTGCTTTACGAGTTTTAAGCTGTTTTACGAGTTTTGAGCTGCTTTACGAGTTTTAAGCTGTTTTACGAGTTTTAAGCTGTTTTACGAGTTTTAAGCTGTTTTATAGGAAACGAATAAGATGCTTGCGTTTTCATTCGTTTCCCGCGCTGAATTTTCGCCGC
>CAMNNO010000062.1 GCA_946545475.1 uncultured Blautia sp. | reverse complement strand
CGGACAGGAATCTATGCCGGACAGGAATCTATGCCGGACAGGAATCTATGCCGGACAGGAATCTATGCCGGACAGGAATATTACTTCCAGAGATAATTTTCGGCAAAGATCTTGATGAGCAGCGGCCAGGTATTCCAGTCGTGGGAGCCGTTTACGGTCTCGAAGCCGTAGGAGACATCATGGGCATCCAGGATGGGGGTCAGCTCGTCCAGGGGATAGAAACCGAAGACATGGTCCGGCAGGCCGCCGGTGAGGCCGAAATCGTAGATGCCGGCGCCCAGCATGATCTTTGTAGCGCGGATGGCGTCATAGTCGACTGTCTCGCTGTCAAGGGAGCCGTCGGCGCCGCTCATGATGGCAAGATAGCCGAACTGGTCGGCTTCGCGGAAGAGAACGTTGGTCGCGGTAACGCCGCCCATGGAAAGGCCGCCAAAGGCACGGCCGGCGGGATCGGATGTGATGTTATAGTTCTCCTCGGCATAGGGGATGACATTTTCGACCAGGTTGTTGACGATGGTCTCGAACTGCCAGCTGTAGGCGGAGTTGTTCATGGCGATGATGACGATAGGCTCGGTTTTGCCTTCCGCGATCAGGTTGTCGAAGATATAGTCGAGGCTGCCGCCGGCAAACCAGTCGGTCTCGTTCCCGCCGCCGCCGTGGGAGATGTAGAGAACCTTATAGGGCTCGGCGTCTTCGGAGTAGCCGGCCGGCAGGTAAACGCCCAGAGGAGCCGCGTCGCCGTTGATGTCCGTATAGTTGACATATGTCACGGTGCCTGCGTTCCCATCTTCCCTGGGAGCCATGAAGCTAAAGTCGATGGATTCGGACTGCTTTTCGGCATCGTAGGGGACATAGAAGGTGCTGCGGTCATAGTGGTTGCCGTTTTCCACGCCGGAAGCTTCCATGGGGTTCGTGGGATCTTCAAGCTTGGTGTCCGCATCCCCGTCAACAAGGAAGACATACTGATAGTGGCCGGAAGGCAGCGGCATGGAGGTGACCCAGTAATCCGTCCCCTCTGCCTTTTCCATGTCGATGGTCAGGGCCTCATCCCCGGCCTCGAACATGCCGTTTGCCCACTCTTCGGGGCCGTAGAAGGTTTCCGGGGCAGCTCCCCTGACATCCGGCTCGTCATAGTAGAAAGCGAAAGCACCGCGAAGCTGTACCAGCTCTGCGTCGGCATCCTCATAGACAAAGGTTGCCGTGTAGCCGGTCGGCGACGCTTCGTCCGCTTCGACGGTGACACCCGGCACATAGGATTCTTCCGCTGCCGAGACAGCAATGCCTGCGCCAAGAATGGACGCGAGGAGGAGACTTAAAAATACTTTCTTCTTCATGATAAACCCTCCGTAATGAAAAGTGCGGCGAAAGCGCTGTTTCGCCAATGATGGATGACAACTCCGATTATACCGTAATCAGGTACAAAGCGCAATAATTTTCGAAAATTATGATATTTGGCGGTGGACTGCTTTACGGATCCATTTGCCGCCCTGCTATGACTGGAACAACAGCCAGCGAGCAAAAGCCCCGGCATCATAAGATCTGACGGATGCTCGTCAAGTCTTATGATGCCGGGGCTTTTGCCCGGTTTTATGATATGTGTGCCTATAGTATGCGCACGAATTTTCAGCGGAAATGTGTTCGCTTGCATTCTTCCGGGATGACGGTGTCGTCATTCTGGGAATAGATGAGATACATGGGCAGGTCCTTGATGGCTTCAACCTCTTCGTCCGTGATGTCGGCCGCGTGGAAGGGCGGGCAGATGGGGACGATGGCGGTGAAGGCGTCCGGATAGGTCTTGGCCATCATGATGCTCATGAAGCCGCCGTTGGAGCAGCCGGTCAGGACGGTAGATTAGTCGCTATTGACTTCGGATTAACCCAGGATATAATTATACTAAACGCTGCAGGAGAATAAGGGAGGATATAGAAAAATGAGCCCGGCATCATAAGAGCTGATGGATGATCGTCAAGTTTTATGATGTCGGGGCTTTAGTTTCGCAAAAAAACAAGTGCTTGTTAAAAATTACCCATTGTCCATACTCGTGGACATAGAATGTGATTTAAGTCGCTCCCCGTGTGGGGCGTGGATTGAATAAATGAAGAAAGGAAACAGTAATTTTGAAAAGCGGAAAACGATGGTTTGTGTTTGGAATTGTAACTTTGCTGTGCTTTGAGACTTTGGCAGCAGATATGTCTTTAGGTGGTGGTGAGCCAGAGTCCAGGCTGGTCGATATCGAAACACTGGAAATGCAGGGAACTTTGTCAAAACCAATGCCAGGCGAAGGGCATGCAAGTGTGTTTTCTGGCAGCATGTCGGGGGAAGTGACAAGCGAGATTATAGAATGGGATACAGACTGGCCTTACGCTTCCTACTCTCAAATCCATACAGGCAGCGCTGTGCTTTACCGCATTGAAGGTGGAAACAGCTTTACAATATGCGTGAATGCCGGCCATGGGACTGCCGGAGGGGAAAGTGTCATGACGCTGTGTCATCCGGACGGAACGCCCAAGGTGACGGGCGGCTCTACAGCGGAGGGAGCGGTTTATGCCATCGCCGTCTCATCCGGCACGACCATGCTGGACGGGACGGCTGAGGGAAAGGTAAATCTCCAGATGGCGGTGATCCTGAAAGAAAAGCTCCTTGATGCCGGCTTTAATGTCCTGATGATCCGGGAGTCGGATGATGTGCAGCTGGACAATATCGCCCGCACGGTCATGGCGAATGAGAATGCGGACTGTCACCTGGCCATCCACTATGATAGCACGACCAGTGATAAGGGCTTTTTTTACATGAGTGTACCCATGACCGCGTCCTATCTGGCGATGGAGCCTGTGGCTTCCCATTATCAGCAGCATAATGCCCTCGGGAATGCCATCTTTCAGGGCGTGGTATCTGCCGGTAATCCGGTTTATGAGTACTGCCCGATAGAGATGGACCTGACGCAGACCTCCTACTCGACGATTCCATCCGTGGATGTCGAGTGCGGCGACCGGGCATCCGACTGGTCAGTCCCTGCCCAGACAAAGATCGCGGAGGGCATTGTGGAGGGACTTAAGGCTTTCTTTGGCGTATAGTGCTTATAGTATGCGCACGAATTTTCAGCGGAAATTTGTCCGCTTGCAGCGGCGAAAATTCAGCGCAGGAAACGAATCAAAACGAGAGACGTTTTATTCGTTTCCTATAAATGTCAGCCGAAATGATTTTTTTACACATGCACATTGACGGAAAAGGCGAAAGAGACTATACTGTTTATTGGAGCATTTTGACTATTTTCCATCGAGATAAGGAGGTATATGTATGAAAATCATGAAAAAAGTCCTGGCCGGCATGCTGACGGCAGCTATGCTGTGCACGATGGCAGTTCCCGCTTTTGCCGGGGATGAGAGCATTTCCCTGACGCTCTGGGGAGCGGAAGAGGATCAGGCGCTTTTAAAGGAACTGGTAGAGAAGTTTGAAGAGCAGTACGCCGACTTTTCCTTTGACATCCGCATCGGCGTTGAGTCGGAGTCTACCGCCAAGGATACGGTCCTGACGGATATCGAGGCGGCAGCCGATGTGTTCGCTTTTGCGAGCGACCAGATCTTTGACCTTCAAAAAGCCGGCGCCCTGGCTACCTTGAGCGAGTACGGGGCGGTGCTCGAAAACCTGGCCGGAAAGACGCTGGACGATGTGAAGGCCGCCAATGCCGCCGGCGCTGTCAGCGCGGCGACAGTTGACGGCGAGCTGATGGCCTTCCCTATGTCCGCGGACAACAGCTTCTTCCTGTATTATGACAAGAGCCTCATCTCCGACGAAGAAGCAGCCTCCTGGGATACTCTTCTTGACGCGGCCGAAAAGGCCGGCAAGAAGGTGGGCTATACCCTGGCCTCCGGCTGGTACAATTCCGCATTCTTCTACGGCGCGGGCCTTACGACCGGGCTGAACGCGGACGGCACCACGGCTATCGACTGGAACACTGTCAGCCCTGATGGCATTTCGGGCGTGGATGTCACAAAAGCCATGCTTAAGATTGCCGCCCATCCGGCCTTCCAGGCCGTGGCGGATGGCGACCTGTCCAACCAGATCGCTTCCGGCAAGCTCTGCGCGGTCGCTTCCGGCACCTGGGATGCCAGCGCTGTCCAGAAGGCCTTCGGCGACGGCTATGCCGCTTCCAAGCTTCCCGCCTTCACGGCCGGGGATAAGGCTGTCGAGATGGCGCCTCCCTTCGGCTACAAGTTCGTGGGCGTGAACGCCTATGCCGAGAACATCGGCTGGGCTATCCTTCTGGCGGATTTCCTGACCAACGAGGAAAGCCAGGTGGCGCGCTTCCTGCAGCGCCAGATCGGCCCGTCCAACCTGAATGCCGCTGCCATCGATGAGGTCCAGGAAAACATCGCCCTGGCCGCCGTCGTGGAAGAGGGCAACTATGGTATCGTCCAGATGGTCGGCGGAAAGTTCTGGGACCCCACCGCGACCTTCGGCGAGAAGATCGCCCAGGGCACCATCCCGGCTGATGACGACGCCGCTATCCAGGCTGCGCTGGATTCCCTGGTGGAAGGCGTTACAGCTCCGATAGAGTAAACCCGCAGACAATAGGGCAGGGGGAGACGCATCCTTCCTCTACCCCCTGCGATAAAAGATCATGCAAAAGCCGGCTGCCATACGGCAGTCGGCTTTTTTTGAGAAAGGAGCGCGCTCTATGCCTGATAAGACAGAACGGACCTCTGCTGTCGAGGTTTTTAAGGCCATCGGCCGGTTCTTTGGCGATTTCGGCGAAGCCGTTGCTCATGGGGACCTGTGGACAAGGCTTTCCCTCATCTGGATGGGGGCCGGATATGCCAGGCGGAAAAAATATTTCCGGGCTGTGGTCATGACGCTTTTTGAGATCTTCATCATCTGGTTCACCATCGCCTTCGGCATCAGATATGTGTCAAAATTCGGGACCCTGGGCACGGTCAAGCCGGAGAAGGTCTTCAACATGCAGACCATGAAGAACGAGTGGAACGATTACGATAATTCCTTCCAGATCCTCTTGTTTTCACTCTTCACCCTTGTCGTCTGGCTGGCGGCCGCCGTCATCTGGTTTACCAATGTCAAAAAGGCCTATGCCCTTCAAAAACTGGCGGAAGAAGGAAAGCACATATCCACCTTCCGGGAGGATGTCCGCGATTATATCGGCAAAAAGTTCCATGTCACCCTCCTCACGCTGCCGGTCCTGGGCGTGGTCATTTTCACGGCCATCCCCATCCTGCTGCTGATCTTGGTCGCCTTTACCAACTATGACCAGAACCACATGCCGCCCACCAACCTGTTCAGCTGGGTCGGCCTCCAGAACTTCATCAGCCTGTTTGGCGGCGGCAGTCTTGGGGCGAGCTTTGGCTATGCTTTTGTGCGGGTGCTGGGCTGGACCCTCATCTGGGCCTTCTTTGCCACCTTCACCAACTATTTCGGCGGGATACTGCTTGCGCTCTATCTCAACAGCAAAAAGACCCGCCTTCCCAAGCTCTGGCGGACCCTTTTCGTGGTCACTATAGCCGTGCCCCAGTTTGTCTCGCTCCTCCTGGTGCGAAACTTTTTCTCCAACGGCGGCATTGTCAACACCATCTGCGCCCGGATCGGCCTGACGGGGCTGCTTAGGAGTGCAGGTCTCATTTCGACCAGCTACATCCCGTTCCTGTCGGCGCCGGGCTGGGCGCATGTGATGATCATTCTCATCAACATCTGGATCGGCGTGCCCTACCAGATGCTGATCTCCACCGGCGTGCTGATGAACCTGCCCGCCGACCAGCTGGAGAGCGCCCGGATGGACGGGGCCTCCCGCTTCCAGGTGTTCCGGCACATCACCATGCCCTACCTCCTGTTTGTCACAGGACCTGCGCTGGTGACGGATTTTGTCCGGAACATCAATAACTTTAACGTCATCTATCTGCTGACAGAGGGCGCGTACACCACGACCAACCAGGTGCTGGCCAATGCCCAGGCCAAGGAGGTCGACCTTCTGGTGACATGGCTGTTCCGGCTGACGCAGGACTATTACAACTACAAGATGGCTTCCGCCATCGGCATCATCGTGTTCCTCATCTGCGCGGCGTTTACGCTCATAGCATTTAACCGGATGATCCGGGGAGACAGGGAGGGAACTTACCAATGAAAGAAAAAGAGGCCAGAGAAATCCATAAGGTCAAAAAACTGAAGGAAAACCGCACCTCCACCATTGCCGTTCACAATATCGTGATCGCCGTCCTGGCCGTGATCTGGCTGATCCCCATTATCTGGCTGGTCTGCACATCGTTCAGCAGCTACCCGGGGATGAACACCAGCACTTTTTTCCCGGCCGAGTGGAGCACGGCCAATTATGCGAAGCTCTTCCACCCGGACACGGTGGCCCAGTTCCCGCAGTGGTTTAAAAACACCTTCATCATTGCCTGTTTTACCTGCGTGATCTCCACGCTCTTTGTGCTGATGGTGGCCTACGCCACCTCCATGATGCGCTTCCCCATGCGAAAGCCCCTGATGAACATGGCGGTCATATTGAACCTGTTCCCGGGCATGCTGTCCATGATCGCCATCTACTTTACCCTGAAATTCTTCAACCTGACCAACAGCCATATCGGCCTGATACTGGTCTACTCGGCCTCATCGGGCCTCGGATACCTGATCGCCAAGGGCTTTTTCGACACGGTGCCCCGGGCTCTGTGCGAGGCGGCCAAGCTGGACGGCTGCAGCGAGGCCGGCATCTTCTTCCGCATCATCCTGCCGGTCAGCAAGCCCATCATCGTCTATACGGTCATCAGCTCCTTCCTTGGCCCCTGGATGGACTTTGTTTTTGCCAAGATGATTCTGAACGCGGGCATCTCCGAAAAATATACCGTGGCCGTGGGACTTTACAAGATGCTGGACCGCTCGCTCATCAATAACTACTTCACCCAGTTCTGCGCAGGCGGCGTCCTGGTATCCATCCCGATATCCATCCTGTTTGTGATCATGCAGAAGTTCTATGTGGAAGGAATGACCGGGGGCGCGGTCAAAGGGTAAGACGGATGGGAAAGTTTTCGTTTCGTCCCCCGAGCTTTTCAACGGGGTGGCTCCGGAATTTTGTGATGGTCATGAGCGCCCTGTACCTTGTAGGGCTTGGGATTATTGAGAACGGGATAGTGAATGTCCGCCAGTACACAAACGAGACGCTGGATGCGGCGCTTGCCGGAAGCACGCGCCTGTTTACCCTGGCCGGCTGCGCCTCCATCTTTGAGATCGTGGGGACGATGGCCCTGCCGGTGCTGGCCTTTCTCATCATCCAGGGCGCGGAGGATGCCCGGGATAAAAAAGGCACCTCCTCATCCTTGGCGCGCTGGCGCTCTTGTGCGAGATACCTTACAACCTTTCCTGCCGGGGGCAGCTTTTTGACCTTTCCAGCCAGAGCGTCATGCTGAGCGTATTCCTCTCGACAGCCATGGTCCTGTGCTTCTCCTCGGTGGAAAACGGGAGCGTAAAGGGCGTTTCCGATGAGGGAGGAGCCGTTGAGGGGCAAAAGGAAAAAGGGGGCGGCGCAGGGCAAAAGGTCCTCTGCGCGGCCATTGTCCTGGCGGGCCTTCTGTGGGCCTTTATATTAAGATGCTCGTTCGGCGCGGGGCTGGTGCTCCTGACAGCGGATCTTTATCTCCTGCGCAGGAACCTGGTCCTTAAAACAGTCCTGGGTATTGTGGTGAGCCTCATTTATATAGCTGCGCCGCTGTCGTTCTATGTCCTGTACGGCTATGACGGGAGCGGGAGGGAAGAGAAGGCGGGCGCGGTATTTTACCTGTTTTACCCGGCGCTGCTCCTGGTCACAGGCATCATCGGCATGATCTGCCGAAGCTAAGAAGAACCGTCCCCATTTCTTCCCTCAGCTTTATCAGCATTTTTGAACACTGCTATAAAATTTCATGTGCTTTTATCATAGTTGACGAATACAGAGCTCTGTATTATAGTAAATGGTGAAACTATCGACCAAAAAGAACCCCTATGAGAAAGAAAGGAGTATCACAAATGAACAAAGCCACAAACAGACGCCGCTTCCTCGGCATCACCCTGGCTCTCTGTCTGGCTGCGCTTCCCAGCGCATCACTTCTTGCCGCCACCCAGAGCAATGAAGTGACCGAGCGGGAGATCGCCAACGCCCAGGTAGCCCGCTACGCGGCGACCCAGGGCATGGTCCTCTTCGAGAACAGGGACCAGGTCCTTCCTCTGCAGAATAAGACCATCGCCATGTTCGGCGGCGGCGCGGTGCGTACCGTCCGCGGCGGCACGGGCTCCGGCGACCCCTTCAACGGCGGCCTCTCCGGCGGCGGCTTCTGGAATGTCAACCAGAGCGACCGCTACCACATCAATATCATGGATGCCTTCCTGGCGGCCGGCTATGAGATCACGACCGAGGCCCTTCTCACCGAGTACGCGGCCGGCTATGACCACCAGAACGAGCTCTCCGGCGGCGGCGCCATGGATACCTTTGTCTATCCGGAGCTGACCTTTACCGATGAGGACCTCTCTGCCGCGGCGGAAGGCACGGACACGGCCGTCTATGTCATTTCCCGCAATGCCGGCGAGGGCGCCGACCGCAGCATGACCAAGATGGCTTCCGTAACCGGAGCCGACGGTGAGGTCACCGAGATCGAGGTTGGCGACTATGAGCTCTCCGCCCTCGAAAAAGAAAACCTTGCCCGCGTAGGAGCTGCCTTTGACAAGGTCATCGTGGTCCTGAATGTCGGCGGCATCATGGATACCAACTTCTTTAGCCAGATCGAAGGCCTGGACGCCCTTCTGCTTATGGGCCAGGCCGGACAGGAAGGCGGCAATGCCCTCCTCGACGTGCTCAGCGGCGAGGTATCCCCCTCCGGCAAGACGAACGCCACCTGGGCTAAGCAGTATGCCGATTATCCGGCCTCCGAGACCTTTGCCGAGGCCGATGGCGACAGCTGGACCGAGTATTACAACGAAGGCATTTATGTCGGCTACCGCTACTTTGACTCCTTCGGCATTGAGCCGGCTTATCCCTTCGGCTATGGCCTTTCCTACACGGATTTCGCCATCACGGACGCGGCCGTTGCCGCCGATGAGAAGGCCGTGACCGTTACGGCCAAGGTCACCAACACAGGCGATGCCTACTCCGGCCGCGAGGTCGTGCAGGTTTACTACTCCGCCCCCGGCTGCGAAGAGGCCGAGCGCCCCTATCAGGAGCTTGCCGGCTATGCCAAGACATCCGTCCTTGCCCCGGGCGAGAGCCAGGAAGTCTCCATTACCTTTGACACCGCCAGCATGGCCTTCTACAGCGAAGCCGATGCCAGCTACAAGCTTGAGCCGGGCACCTATTATATCCGCGTGGGCAATTCTTCCAGGAACACCGGCATCGCCGGCGCCATCACCCTTGATGACGTGGCTGTTACGGAAGTCCTCTCCAACCAGATGACTGTCCCGGAGGAATACCTGGGCGAGGGCGGCCTCCAGGAGTGGTCCGCTGCCGACGTTGCCTCCTACACCTACGAGGGTGAGGAAGCCGAGAAGGAAGCCGCTCCCGTTATCGAGCTTTCCGCGGCTGCCTTTGAGACAAAGGAAAACGCCTCGATCTATGACGACGAAGCCGTTGTCACCTATACCACCGATCCCGAATATACCGCCGTTCAGCCCTACGAGACCGTAGAGCTGGTCGAGAAGAAGGATGTCACCCTTCTCGATGTCTACGAAGGCAAGGCCACCATGGAAGAGCTGGTCGCCCAGATGGATACCTTTGAGCTGGCTAAGCTCAACTGCGGCAGCGGCTGGGGTGTTGCGGACGAGTACCATCCCGTTGTCGGCGGCAGCTCCGAGACCGTTCCCGGCGCAGCCGGCGAGACCGTCGCCTACGAGGAGTACAAGATCCCCAGCATCGTCTCTGCCGACGGCCCTGGCGGCGTGCGCGTGAAACAGGAATACGAAGCCACCAACGAAGTGACCGGCGAAGTATCCACCTACTATCAGTATGCCACGGCATGGCCCGTCCACTATGTCCTGTCCCAGGCCTGGGATCCGGAGCTCTGCGAGATGTTAGGCGAGGCCTACAGCATCGAGTGCCAGGAACTCAACATCAGCACCCTTTTAGGGCCGTCCATGAACATCTGGCGCGACCCGCTCTGCGGCCGTAACTTTGAATACTTCGGCGAGGACCCGGTCCTGGCCGGCACCACGGCAGCCGCCATCACAAAGGGCGTCCAGAGCCTTCCCGGCATCTACGCCTGCCTCAAGCACTACGCGGCCAACAGCCAGGAGACCAACCGCTCCGGCTCCAACTCCATCATCAGCGAGCGCGTCCTTCGCGAGATCTACCTGAAAGGCTTTGAAATTGCCATCAAGGAAGCTCAGCCGGCCGCCATCATGACTTCCTACAACCAGATCAACGGCGTTCCCACCGGCGACGACTATGACCTGTGCACCGACCTGGCCAGGGGCGAGTGGGGCTTCACCGGTTCCATCATGACCGACTGGAACGGCGGCTATTCGCATCCCTCCATCTCCATGCATGCCGGCAACGACCTCATCATGCCCGGCGGCCTTTCCAAGGCCAACGACATTATGAAGGGCTTTATCGACTATGAGCCCGAGTTTGACGAGAGGGGCCAGATCGCCCTTGCCGAGCTTATGAACTTCGGCACCTTCGTCATCTATCAGGCAGCCTGGAACGACTTCGTCCTTTCCGCCGACGGCAGCATCACCGTGGAAGCTCCTCTTGCCGAGGGCAACACCGCCGAAGTCAACGACGCCGGCGAGATCCTGGTGAACGGCGAGCCTGTTTTCACCAATTACAAGGTCGACTTCTTTGGCGGCATCTTCGAGTTCGATACCCCGGCGACCACCGATGTGGCCTCCATCTCCGAAGACGGAAAGGCCATCATCTACAAGGGCGACTATGCGGACAACAACGTCATCTGCCTCGGCGACCTGCAGAAGAGCGCCATCAACAACCTGAACCTGATCATCCGCTCCAACGACATGGCCCGCGTCTACGGCACCACACCGGTAGCCTACACCGCCGAGCATGCCGACATGCTGTCTCCCTATCAGACCGTAGCCCTTGGAGAGATCACAAAGTAATCCGGAAACGTTACAGGTCACAGCAGGAAGAAATGGAGTTCTTTCTGAGCTTTGGGCATTAGGCCGCCAAACAAATACTCTGGCTGCTTTTTGATATACCCCAAGGTCAGAAAGAGCGAAATGGGGACGGTTCTTTTTTCTTACAGATCACAAGAAAAAAGAACCGTCCCCATTTCTTTCCCTATTATGGCAGGGACGCTGCAAGAACAATTTAAACCGCACCAAAACAAATCCCCCAAAATTTCAGCTGTATTCCTTTCTCCTTCCGCTTCTTTTCCCGACTGGTGGACTCTGTTTCTGAAAGCCGTCCTCCCCCTTGAATTACCTCCGAAAATGTATAAAATTAAAAACACAAGGGAACAACGAGGAAGATGAGACGGGGCGGCACCCCACTGCCAGGCCTCATATTTGCCCCTGGATCAGTTTTTATATTTTTATACGAAAGGATGGATAGACATGAAGAAAACTTTGTCATTAGGCTTAGCGCTGGCCATGCTTCTGACCACCTGCTTCGCCCAGAGCGCTTTCGCCCTTAACTATAAGGCGACCCTGGAAAATGAAGCTACCTTTGAAACCTACACCGAAGTCCGCGAGAACGCTCCTGCCGCCATGCAGCCGTTCCTGAGCCGCGGGGTATATGCTCCCCATGCCGCTATGGATAACTATCCCGGCGACACCACCTATATTTACAGAAGCCCGGACATGTTCGGCATTGATGCGGCTGTCCGTCTTAACACCAACATCGTTGTCTACTCCGACAAATCCTTTGCCTCCAAGGACGAAGCCAAGGCCTATATCGAGAGCCTCGGCCTGACCGCGATCGCCGACAGCTTCCGCGGCAGCGTTATCCTGGTCACCCCGTCCGATCCGGAGACCGGCTTTACCGCCGCTGACCAGAAAAACTACTACGCCCTCCAGACAGCCATGTTTGCCATCAACGCGGCCGGCACCAAGGACGGCGAGCCTGTCACCTACGTGGACGCTTCCTACTACGGCGGCTATGGGTTCTATTACCTGATCGGCATTGACGGCGGCGCTACCTTCATCAACAACTATGTTGTCGGCACGCTCGACTATGTCAGCCGTATTGCGGGCCTCCTGCTTGTCAATGGCGACATGGAACGCATCAGCACCGTAGCGGCTCCCGTCCCGGTTTACCTTGTCAACGCCGATGACGCCACCATCGCCAAATACTGCGAAGCCAACGGCGCCAAGGCCAACGAGATCACCAAGGATACCGTGACGTATTACAACCAGTTCTATCCGGTACGCAAGGTTGTTGTCGCTAAGGAAGAGGTTCCGCTTGAGGAGCTGGTTCCCTCTGTTTATTACAACTTCCTGATCAAGGCTTACCGTGCCCAGCAGCTGAAATCCGGCCTCAACTCGGCTTCCACCCCGTTCCAGGGTTACACCAATGACTGCGCGCCCTACTCCCTGTCGAAGCGCAATGCCCTGATCAACGGCAGGACCGTGGACGGCATCAACGAGATCGCGGTGGTCAGCGATGAGCTGAGCGAATATAAGAACGAATCCTCCGGCGAATACATCGACACCTGGTGGGAGTACCTGCCGGATGAGGTGCTGGACGGCACAGCCGCTCCCGGCTCCATCCCGCTTCTTCTTTCCATCCACGGCGGCGGCGACGACCCCAGGCAGTATGTGGACGGCCAGGGATGGCTGGTTGTTGCCGGCGAAGAGCGTATCGCCATTGTCGCTCCCGATTATGCCAGCATGAGCAACTTCTCCGATGAAGGCCGCGCGACCCTTATGAAGGCCTTCCCGGCACTGGCCCGCCTGATGTGCGAGAAATATCCGGCCCTCGATGCCTCCCGTATCTATGTCAACGGCTACTCCATGGGCGCTCTTGGCACCAACCAGGCCATGTACGGCGATCCCAAGTGCTTCGCGGCCGCATTCCCGATGGCCGGCGCCATGAACGTCGCCCCCAGGGAAGAGGATTTTGTGACCTTTGAAGACGCGGACCTGCCGATCTGCGCCTCCACCTCCGAATATGACCTGTATGTCAACGTGGATACCGTGACCCATAACCTGGTTCCCGGTTTCTACAGCTATGTGGCTGACCTGATGAAGCTGAACGGCCTTAAGGAGCTTCCGGAAGAGCCCGATTTCGAAGCTTATCCCATGACCGGCTTCACCGCCGATATCGTCGGCACGAAGGTCATCAACGATGAATACACGGATCACTACTGGTTCTTCCTGAACGATGACGGTGTCCCGATGGTCGGCTTCCATTATCTGGATGGCGCTGTCCACAACCTGTATCCGGAATACAGCCGCATTGCCTGGGATTTCTTCAAGCATTACAGCCGTGACCTGGAGACCGGAGCCGTTATCTACAACGCCAATGTCCGTTGAGAAAAGCCCCTCTTGTATAAGTGAGGAACCTCTGTTAAAATATACTTATCATCGCAGGCCCGCAAAAAAACTCCGGCTGTGCCGGAGCGCGGGCCGTGCAGGCAGGAGAAAAAATCCCTCTCCTGCCCGATCCGAATAACAAAAAGCAAGGAGGGCATTTGAACATGATGAGTAACATTCCTGAAGTAAAGCTCGGCATTATCGCGGTATCCCGCGACTGTTTTCCCATTGACCTGTCCATAAGGCGCCGCGAGGCCATCAAAAAGGCTTATACGGGCGAATTATATGAATGTCCCGTGACGGTTGAGAACGAGAAAGACATGCAGAAGGCCGTCGCGGATGTGGAAGCGGCCGGTTGCAATGCCCTCGTTGTTTTCTTGGGCAATTTCGGGCCTGAGACGCCCGAGACGCTGATCGCCAAATATTTCCAGGGGCCCTGCATGTTCGTGGCCGCGGCGGAAGGCGACGGCGACCTTGTCAACGGGCGCGGCGATGCCTACTGCGGTATGCTCAACTGCTCCTACAACCTGAACATGAGGCACCTCAGGGGCTACATCCCCTCCTATCCTGTGGGCACGGCCAGCGATATTGCCGGCATGATCGCGGACTTTATCCCGGTCGCAAGGGCACTCATCGGGGTTCAGAACCTCAAGATCATCACCTTCGGCCCCAGGCCCCAGGACTTCTTCGCCTGCAACGCCCCCATCAAGGGCCTTTACGAGCTGGGCATTGAGATCGAGGAAAACTCCGAGCTGGATCTTCTGGTGTCCTATAAGGAGCACGCCGGCGACAAGCGCATCCCCGAGGTCTGCAAGGACATGGCGGGCGAGATGGGAGAGGGCAAATATTTCCCGGATCTCTTAGAGCGCATGGCTCAGTTTGAGCTCACGCTCCTCGACTGGGCCGAGGCCCACAAGGGCGCCAGGAAGTATGTCGCCTTTGCCGATAAATGCTGGCCGGCTTTCCCGGAGCAGTTCGGCTTTGAGCCCTGCTTTGTCAATTCCCGCCTGGCCAGCCGCGGCATTCCGGTAAGCTGCGAGGTGGATATCTACGGCGCCCTCTCCGAATACATCGGCGCCTGCGTATCGGGCGATGCGGTGACGCTGCTCGACATCAACAACTCTGTCCCGGCTAAGATGTGGGAAGAGCAGATCAAGGGCAAGTATGATTACACCCTTACCGATACCTTCATGGGCTTCCACTGCGGCAATACCCCGTCCTGCAAGATGTGCGACGACCGCGCCATCAAGTACCAGCTCATCCAGCACCGCCTCCTTGAGCCCCAGGGAAGCGACCCGGATTTCACCCGCGGAACCCTGGAGGGCGACATCGCTCCTGGCGATATCACCTTCTTCCGCCTGCAGTGCGATTCCGAGGGGACGCTGCGCTCCTACGTTGCCCAGGGCGAGGTCCTGCCGGTAGCCACGACCAGCTTCGGCGGCATCGGTGTGTTCGCCATCCATGAGATGGGCCGCTTCTACCGCCATGTCCTCATCGAGAAGCACTATCCGCATCACGGGGCCGTGGCCTTCGGGCATCACGGAAAAGCCCTGTTCGAAGTCTTCCGCTTCCTCGGCATCAAGGACATCGCCTGGAACCAGCCGAAGAGCCTGCCCTATGCGACGGAAAATCCCTTTGCGTAAGCAAAACTGAAAATTTGTCCGCCATATAGATAAAATCCTCCTAATATAAGAAACCGCCCCGCACAGGAGATTTCCCGTGCGGGGCGGTTTCTTTTCTTTCCCACTCCTTCCGAGCGTCAGGAGCGGAACAGCTCCTCCGTCACTTCCGCGA
>CAMNNO010000061.1 GCA_946545475.1 uncultured Blautia sp. | reverse complement strand
AACATAAAAGACATTGAAGGGACCTGCCGCACAGTTCCGCCTACCGCCAGGTAAGAGTAACATAAAAGACATTGAAGGGACCTGCCGCACAGTTCCGCCTACCGCCAGGTAAGCGTAAAATAAAACTCATTAAAGAGCCATCCCACCAGTCAAAAACAAAATAAAAATCAATAAGAGGGGGCAAAGGGGTCTCCCCTGTAAACTTAGTATTGAGAAATTGATTACCTTGTGTTAATGTATTAAATATTGTTTAGCGGCAGAAGATATTCATGGCAAGGAGGAGCAGCATGGCAGTCAGGACGATTCTGGATCAAACCCGGGCCCCAATCTACGAGGCCCTGGAAGCCTTCCGGCAAAACCGGGTGGTTCCCTTTGATGTACCGGGGCATAAGAGGGGGAGGGGCAACCCCGAGCTTGCCGCCTTTCTGGGCGAGAGGTGCGTAGGCGTGGATGTGAACAGCATGAAGCCCCTGGACAATCTCTGTCATCCGATCTCTGTCATCAGCGAGGCGGAAAATCTGGCCGCGGACGCGTTTGGCGCATCCAAGGCCTTCCTGATGGTGGGCGGGACGACCAGCGCGGTCCAGACCATGGTGCTGAGCGTGTGCAAGCGCGGGGACGAGATCATCCTTCCCCGGAACGTGCACCGGAGCGTGATCAACGCCCTGGTCATCTGCGGGGCCATTCCGGTTTACGTCAACCCCGAGGTGGAAGCCGGTCTTGGCATCTCGCTGGGAATGAAAAGATCCCAGGTCCAGAAGGCCATAGAAGAGCACCCGAACGCCAAGGCGGTGCTGGTGAACAATCCCACCTATTACGGCGTGTGCTCCGACATCCGGGCCATCGTCAAGATGGCACATGAGGCAGGCATGCTCTGCCTGGCGGATGAAGCCCACGGCACCCACTTTTACTTCGGCAGCGGCCTGCCGGTTCCGGCCATGGAGGCCGGCGCGGATATGGCGGCAGTCTCCATGCACAAAAGCGGCGGTTCCCTGACCCAGTCATCATTCCTTCTGATCGGGCCCCAGATGCACGAAGGATATGTGCGCCAGATCATAAACCTTACCCAGACCACCTCCGGCAGCTACCTTCTGATGTCCTCCCTGGACATCAGCCGCCGGAACCTGGCCCTCAGGGGACGGGAGGTCTTCCGCCGGGTAGCGGACATCGCCCAGTATGCCAGGGAAGAGGTGAACGCCATAGGCGGCTATTACGCCTTCGGCTCCGAGATCCGAAACGGCGACTCCGTCTTCGACTTTGATACCACAAAGCTCAGCATCCACACCCGGGACATCGGCCTGGCCGGCATCGAGGTCTACGATTACCTGCGGGATGAGTACGATATCCAGATCGAATTTGGCGATATCGGCAATATCTTAGCCTACCTCTCCATGGGCGACCGGATGCAGGAGGTGGAGCGCCTGGTCAGCGCCCTGGCCGAGATCCGCCGCCGTTACCAGAAATCCAGCAGCGGCCTCTTAAGCCAGGAATATATCCCGCCTGTGGTCGTCAAAAGTCCCCAGGACGCCTTTTATGCCGAAAAGGAAAGCGTTCCCCTCATGGAAAGCCGTGGGCGGGTCTGCTGCGAGTTTGTTATGTGCTATCCCCCCGGCATCCCGGTCCTGGCACCCGGCGAGGAGATCACCGACGAGGTGCTGGACTACATCTGCTTCGCCAAGGAAAAGGGCTGCAGCATGACAGGGCCGGAAGATGCGGGCATCAACCGTTTAAATGTACTTGTATAATAGAGGGATCATGCGATGGAAATGTGGTTTAGCGAATTTCACACCCCGGATGTCAAGCACAGCATCCGGGTAAACCGCCAGCTCTACTCCAAACAGAGCGAATATCAGCGGATAGACATATTTGAAACCCCGGAATTTGGCCGTGTGCTGACTCTGGACGGCAATGTCCTCCTGACGGAAAGGGACGAGTTTATCTATGACGAAATGATCACGCACGTTCCCATGGCCGTGCACAGGGGCATAAAAGAAGTCCTGGTCATAGGAGCCGGGGATGGCGGCGTTGTGCGGGAGCTCACCCGGTATGACCGCATCGAGCGCATCGACCTGGTGGAAATGGACCCGGAGGTCGTGGAGGCCTGCCGCCAGTATCTTCCCGGCAACGCCTGCCGGATGGACGACCGGCGCGTGCACATCTACTTCGGAAACGCCTTAAAGTTCATCCGCAGGCGCGAAAAAGAATACGGGCTGATCATCGTGGACTCGGTGGACCCCTTCGGCCCGTCGGAGGGGCTGTTTACCAAAGAATTTTATGGGACCTGCTATAACGCCTTAAAGGACGACGGCATTATGGTCAACCAGCAGGGAAGCCCCTTCTACCATCACGACGCGGAAGCCATGCAGCGCAGCCATAAACGCATTGCCGACATCTTCCCGGTCTGCCGCGTGTACCAGGCCCACATCCCCACCTACGCGGCGGGATACTGGACCTTTGGCTTTGCCAGCAAAAAATACCATCCCATCGACGACCTGGACGTGGAGGCCTGGAAGAGCCTGAACCTGCGCACCCGCTACTACACCACCAAGCTCCACGTAGGCGCCTTCTACCTTCCGGCGTTCCTGGAAGAGCTCTTAAAAGAAGTGGAGGAGAAGGAAGAGGCCTGACGGCGCTTTGGCTATGGAGCCGGAAGCCATCATAGATTTGAGCATAAACGCTTGAGTATAAATAAGGAGGGAACAGATTGGAAAGAAATGTCGAAACCTTTATCGGCTGCGACGCCTCCTATGAGGAGGCGAAAGCCGTGATCTTTGGCGCTCCCTTTGATTCGACCACCAGCTTCCGCCCGGGCGCCCGCTTCGGCCCGTCGGCCATCCGGCACGAAAGCTTTGGCATAGAAACCTACAGTCCCTATCAGGACAAGGACCTTACGGATATCCGCGTCTTCGATTCCGGCGACCTGGAGCTGTGCTTCGGCCTTCCGGAAATGGCTCTCAGGGACATTGAAGAGCGGACAGAAGAGATCCTCGAAGGCGGCCGCCTGCCCGTCATGCTTGGCGGCGAGCATCTGGTGACGCTGGGCGTGGTCAGGGCTCTTGCCGCGCGCTGCCCGGATATGCACATCCTCCACTTTGACGCCCACGCGGACCTCCGGGACGATTACCTGGGCGCGCGCTTAAGCCACGCCTGCGTGATGCGCCGATGCCACGAGCTTTTGGGCGACGGGCGCATCCATCAGTTCGGCATCCGCAGCGGCGACCGGGAAGAATTTCGCTTTGCGGCCGCGGGCCACACAAACCTCTACCCCTTCGATTTCCAAAAGTTCCCCGAAACGGCCCAAATGCTGGCGGACAAAAAAGTCCCGGTTTACGTAACGATCGACCTGGACTGCCTGGACCCCTCGTGCTTTCCGGGAACCGGCACGCCGGAGGCGGGAGGCGTATCCTTTAATGACCTTCTGTCCGTGATCCGCCGCCTCCCCTCCCTCCATATCGTAGGCGCCGACATCAACGAACTCGCCCCCATGCTGGACCCCTCCGGCACCTCCACAGCCATGGCCTGCAAGGTGCTGAGGGAGCTTCTGCTGGCTATCGTTGCCAAAACGGAGTAAACATAATCTTTAAGCTGCAACTACCGTCACATAATAAGAAAGGAGATCTGATCCATGAGTCGAGTTCTGATCATCGGCTGCGGGGGCGTCGCCCAGGTAGCCATCCGCAAATGCTGCCAGGCAAGCGAGGTTTTTGAAGAGATCTGCATCGCCAGCCGCACCAAAAAGAAATGCGACGACCTCGCCGAAAAGCTGAAAGGAAAAACCGCGACAAAGATAACCACGGCCCAGGTGGATGCCGACGACAGCGCCCAGGTGGAGGCTCTTATCCGCGCCTACAAGCCGGACCTTGTCATGAACATTGCCCTGCCCTACCAGGACCTTGCCATCATGGACGCCTGCCTCTCCTGCGGCGTCAACTACATGGACACGGCAAACTACGAGCCGGAAAATACGGAAGACCCCGCCTGGAGGGCCATATACGAAAAGCGCTGCCGGGAAGAAGGCTTTTCCGCCTACTTCGACTACAGCTGGCAGTGGGCCTACCGGGAAAAATTTGAAAAGGCCGGCCTCACCGCCCTTCTCGGCTGCGGCTTTGACCCGGGCGTCACCCAGGCCTACTGCGCCTATGCCAGGAAGCATGAATTTGACAGCATAAAGACCATCGACATCCTGGACTGCAACGGCGGCGACCACGGCTATAAATTTGCCACGAACTTTAACCCCGAGGTCAACCTGCGCGAGGTAAGCGCCCCGGGCAGCTACTGGGAGAATGGGCACTGGGTGGAGGTTCCGGCCATGTCCATAAAGCGCGTCTATGATTTCGACCAGGTCGGCCAGAAGGATATGTACCTTCTGCACCACGAGGAGATCGAAAGCCTGGCGAAGACCATCCCCGGCGTTGAGCGCATCCGCTTCTTCATGACCTTCGGGGAGAGCTACCTCACCCACATGCGCTGCCTGGAGGATGTGGGCATGCTCTCCACGGCGCCCATCATGTACGAAGGGTGCGAGATCGTCCCCATCCAGTTCCTCAAGGCCCTTCTCCCCGACCCGGCAAGCCTTGGCCCGAGGACAAAGGGCAAGACAAACATCGGCTGCATCTTCACCGGCCTTAAGGACGGGAAGGAAAAGACCTATTACATCTATAATGTCTGCGACCACGAAGAATGCTACCGCGAGGTGGAAAGCCAGGCCATCAGCTACACCACCGGTGTGCCGGCTATGTGCGGGGCGCTGATGCTGCTGACCAAAAAGTGGGATAAAAAAGGCGTCTATACCGTAGACGAGCTGGACCCGGACCCCTTCCTTGAGGCCCTGGAAACCTATGGCCTTCCGAAAAAGGAAAGCTACTGTCCGGAGCTGGTGGACTGATGGGAACCATAGACACCCGCCCGCCCTTTGCCGCGCTTGAGGGCCGGGAGGCCAAAGCCCTCTTCGGCGATATCGCTACCCCCGCCTATGTGATCGACGAAGGCGCCCTTCTCCGTAACTGCCGCCTCCTCGCCGAGGCCGGGGAGAAGGCCGGCGCCCGGATACTGCTGGCGGAAAAGGCTTTCAGCAACTATGACTTTTTCCCGCTCATGGCCCCCTACCTTGATGGAACCGAGGCCAGCGGCCTTTACGAGGCCAGGCTGGGAAAGGAGAAGATGCCCGGAAAGGAAGTCCATGTGTTTTCCGCCGCCTACCGGGAGGATGAGTTCGAGGCGCTTCTTAACTATGCCGACCACATCATCTTTAACTCGATCTCCCAGCTGGAGCACTTTGGATGGCGGGCCAGGCAAGCGGGGAAGGAGGTCGGGCTCCGCATCAATCCGGAGCATTCGACCCAGGAGGGTCATGACATTTACGACCCCTGCGCGGTGGGAAGCCGACTTGGCGTGACGCGGCAGGAGTGGGACGGGCAGATGACGCCCAAAATGCTTTCCCTCATCGACGGCCTCCATTTCCACACGCTCTGCGAGCAGGATTCCGATGCCCTGGAGGAGACGCTCGACGTGGTCCTCCAAAGGTTCGGCGATGTGCTCCCAGACATGAAGTGGCTGAACATGGGCGGAGGCCACCACATCACAAGGCCGGGGTACCATATGGACGGGCTTGTGCGGGCCGTAAAGAAAGCGAAGGAAGGGCGAAACCTTACCGTCTACCTGGAGCCGGGGGAAGCCTTTGCGCTTAATGCCGGCTATCTGGTGACAAAGGTCCTTGATATCACCCGCAAGGGCGAAACGATGATCGCCATTCTGGATGCCTCGGCCGCCTGCCACATGCCGGACGTGCTGGAAATGCCCTACCGCCCGCCGCTCTATGGCGCCGGGGAGCCGGGCGATAAGCCCTTTACGTACCGCCTTGGCGGCCCCACCTGCCTGGCCGGAGACGTGGTGGGCGACTACAGCTTTGCCTCCCCCCTCGCCATCGGGGACACGCTTGTGTTCGGCGACATGGCCATTTATACCACCTGCAAAAACAACACCTTCAACGGGATGCCGCTGCCGTCCATTTACCGGCGGAGCGGGGACGGCACCCTTTCGCTTCTCGCCAGGTTCGGATATGAAGACTTCTTCTGCCGCCTGGGACGCAGATGACAAATGGGGACGGTTCTCTTTTCTTGTGATTCGTAAGAAAAGAGAACCGTCCCCGTTTCTTCCCCCGGCTTTGCACTGGACATTTTTGGCAAAGTGAAGTACAATTGTGAGGCAACAGACAGACAAAACAAAGACTACAGGCGGGAGGGCATTCTATGCGAAACCTTTGTATCGGGCTTCTGGCCCATGTGGACGCGGGCAAGACCACGCTGTCGGAGGCCATGCTCCATAAGACAGGCATGATACGCCAAAAAGGGCGGGTTGACCATCAGGACGCTTTTCTGGATACCGATGCCATGGAAAAGGAGAGGGGCATAACCATCTTTTCCAAGCAGGCCATCCTGGAATACGCGGATGTCCACATGACACTTCTCGACACGCCCGGCCATGTGGATTTTTCCGCCGAGATGGAGAGGACCCTTTCGGTCCTGGACGCGGCCGTCCTGGTGATCAGCGCCTCCGACGGCGTGCAGGGGCATACCGTTACCCTCTGGCGGCTGCTGGAGCGCTACAATGTCCCGGTCTTCTTCTTTATCAACAAGATGGACCAGGCGGGCACGGACCGGCAGAAGGTCCTCTCAGAGCTGCAAAAACGCTTCGGAAACGCCTGTTTGCCCTTCCCGGAGGGCGAAGAAGGGACAGATGAGGGCCCGTCAGAGGAAAAGCTCCAGGCCTTCTACGAGGAGGCAGCCGTCCTGGACGACGGCCTTCTGGAAAAATTCCTGGAGGAGGGGACCCTTCTGCCTTCCGATATCGCGTGGCTCATCCGGGAGAGAAAAATCTTTCCCTGCTATTACGGCTCGGCCCTTTATGAGACGGGGATAGAGAACCTGCTTTGCGGCCTTTCGGACTACGCGCCGATCCCGGACTATCCGGATACCTTCGGCGCCCGTGTCTTCAAGATCGCCCGGGACGATAAGGGCAACCGCCTGACCTACATGAAGGTCACGGGCGGGAAGCTCAAGGTCAAGGACATGCTCTCCGGGCGCAAAAAGGCCGGCGCCGAGGAGGAAAGCGAAAGCGGCGAAAACCCGGAAGAGACCTGGGAAGAAAAGGCGGACCAGATACGCATCTACTCCGGCGCGCGCTTCCAGGCCGCGGAGGAAGTCCTTCCCGGTGAGGTCTGCGCGGTGGTCGGCCTGACCCAGGCGGAGGCCGGCACGGGGCTGGGGTACGAGCCGGACGCGGCCGTCCCGGTGCTCTCACCGGTGCTCCGCTATAAGATCGTGCTGCCCAGGGGAACACAGGCGCATCAGATGCTGAGAAAGCTAAAAGAGCTGGAGGAAGAGGACCCGGAGCTCCACATTGTCTGGAACGCCCAGCTCTCCGAGATAGAGGCCATGCTTATGGGCGAGGTCCAGATCGATGTCCTGAAAAAGATCATATGGGCGCGCTTCCATACCGCCGTGGAGTTTGAAAACGGCTCCGTGGTCTACCGGGAGACCATCGAGGCGCCGGTAGAGGGCGTGGGTCATTTTGAACCGCTGCGGCACTATGCCGAGGTTCACCTCATCCTGGCGCCCGGGGAGAGGGGAAGCGGTCTTACCTTCTTTACCGCCTGCCGGGAGGATGTGCTGGACCGCAACTGGCAGCGCCTGATCCTCACCCACCTGGCGGAAAAGGAGCACCTGGGCGTGCTGACCGGCTCGCCCATCACGGATATGGAGATCACCCTGGCCGCCGGGAAGGCGCACATAAAGCACACCGAGGGCGGTGATTTCAGGCAGGCCACCTACCGGGCCGTCCGCCAGGGGCTTATGAAAGCCCGCTCCATCCTTCTGGAGCCCTACTACCAGTTTACCCTGGAGGTGCCCTCCGAGACCCTGGGACACGCCATGTCCGACATCACCAGGATGCAGGGGACCTTCCTTCCGCCCGAGCAGGATGGCGACATGTGCATCCTGAAAGGCGAGGCCCCCGTGGAGGAGATGCGCAGCTACGCTTCCAGCGTCCAGGCCTATACCAAGGGCAGGGGAAGGCTGTTCTGCTCCATGGGCTCCTACCATCCCTGCCGCAACCAGGCCGAGGTCATGGCAAACATCACCTACGACCCGGAAGCCGACACGGAGAATCCCTCCAGCTCGGTCTTTTGCAGCCACGGCGCCGGGGTCGTCATTCCCTGGTACGAGGTGGAAAATTACACCCACATCGAGCTGGACTGGGAGGGAAGGGAAGAGGCGCTGCCTGAACCGGACCCCGCGTACATGCCGCTCCGGCCCCAGAGGAATGTTGAAGATGTGGGGGACGAGGATGAGCTGAGGGCCATTTTCGAGCGGACATACGGGCCTCTCCGGCAGAAAAAGCAGGAAGACCATAAGAGGGTATATGAATCCCCCGCCCCCGTAGCCTACCGGCCCAAGAAAAAGCCGGCCCTGGGCGAGTATCTTCTGGTGGACGGCTATAACATCATTTTTGCCTGGGAGGAGCTGCGCGAGATGGCCAAGGTCAACCTGGACAGCGCCCAGGGAAAGCTTAAGGACATTTTGAGCGACTACCAGGGCACTCATCCCTGCACCCTCATCCTGGTCTTTGACGCCTACAAGGTGGCCGGGCACAGGGAGGAGGTCCAGCGCTACCACAATATTTACGTCGTCTACACCAAGGAGGCCGAGACGGCGGACCAGTACATTGAAAAGACCGTCCATCAGCTCAGCCGGGATTACCAGGTCCGGGTAGCCACCTCGGATGCCCTGGAGCAGGTCATCATCCTCGGTCAGGGAGCCGTCCGCCTCTCCGCCAGGGGTTTCCTCGAAGAGATACAGGCTTCCCAGGCGGAAAACCGGCAGAGATACAATAACGGGCGGGTAAGCAGCCACAACTATCTGCTCGACCATGCCTCAAAAGAGACGCTGGAAACGCTGAACGAGATAGTCAAAGGCGCCAAAAAAGAATAATAGAAAGTGTCAAGAGAGTAAAATGGGAGAAAAACTGACAAAACAGGATGTGGAGAAAATTCAGGCGGAGATCGAGCACAGAAAGCTCGTCGTGCGCCCCGAAGCCCTGGAGGCCGTCAAGGAGGCCAGGGCCCAGGGCGACCTGAGCGAAAACTTCGAATACTATGCCGCCAAAAAGGATAAGAACAAAAACGAGAGCCGCATCCGCTATCTGGAAAATGTCCTGAAACATGCCACCGTGGTCACGGACCATTCCAGCCCGGACGAGGTGGGGATCGATGACATGGTGGAGGTCTATTTTGAGGAAGACGACGAAACCGATGTCTACAAGCTGGTCACTTCCATCCGCGGCAACTCCATGGAAAACCGGATAAGCATAGACTCCCCCATCGGAAAAGCATTGCGGGGCCACAAGGTGGGCGACCGGGTGCAGGTAACGGTCAGCGACACCTACAGCTACTACCTGGTCATCCGCTCAATCACCAAAAACACCGGGGAAAGCGAGGAGATCCGCTCATTCTGAGAAATGTTTTTCGGAGCACCTTTGTATGAACATTGTTTTTTGCGCAGCCTTATGCTATACTATAGCAATATTCATGAATACTGCTATAGAAACATTAAGAAGAATAACGGGAGACGTAAAACAGTTATGAAGGAACCGGTATTAGTGGTCATGGCAGCCGGTATGGGCAGCCGCTATGGCGGATTAAAGCAGATCGATCCCATAGACCGGGACGGCCATATCATCATGGACTTTTCCATCTTTGACGCCGTCCGCGCAGGCTTTAAAAAAGTCATTTTTATCATCAAGAAACAGAATGAAGAGGATTTTCGCCAGGCCGTAGGGGACAGGCTGTCCCGCATCCTGGATGTCTCCTATGTCTTCCAGGAGCTCACCGACATCCCGGAAGGCTTTTCGGTGCCGGAGGGGCGCGTAAAGCCCTGGGGCACGGGACATGCGGTCCTTTCCTGCCGCCACGCGATCGACAGTCCCTTCCTGGTCATCAACGCGGATGATTACTACGGGCCAAACGCCTATAAACTGGCCTATAACTATCTTTCCGGACACCCGGATGGCGAGCCCTACCCCTATATGATGGTCGGCTACGCGCTGGGCAACACCCTGACCGAGAACGGCTATGTCGCCAGAGGCATCTGCGAGGTGGACGAAAACGGCTATCTCAAGGATATCCACGAGCGAACCCATATCGAAAAGCGGGGCGAGGAGGCCGCCTACACGGAGGACGGAGGAGCGACATTCACCGAAGTCTCCCAGAAGGCCATCGTCTCCATGAACATGTGGGGCTTCCAGCCCTCCTTCCTTAAGGAGCTTGAAAAGCGCTTCCCCGCGTTCCTTTCGGAGGCCCTTAACAGCAACCCGCTAAAAGGCGAGTTTTTCCTTCCCTTTGTGGTCGATGAACTGTTAAAAGAGGGAAAAGCTACCGTCAAGGTCGAAGCCTCTCCCGACCGCTGGCACGGCGTGACCTATAAAGAGGACAAGCCCCAGGTCGTCGCCGCCATACAGAAATTAAAGGATGACGGCGTCTATCCGCAGAAGCTGTGGGAGGCATAAGATACGGAGCAGCTGTGTGCATGATTATTTTTGTAAAGAGGAGGAAAGAAAAATGGCAATTTTAGTCACCGGGGGCGCCGGGTATATCGGCAGCCATACTGTTGTGGAGCTTCAAAACGCCGGCTACGATGTGGTGGTTCTCGACAACCTGTCCAATTCCAGCGAAAAGAGCCTGGAGAGAGTATCGGCCCTTACCGGCAAGAGCGTAAAATTTTATAAGACCGATATCCTGGACCGTGATGGCCTTGAGAAGATCTTCGCAGCCGAGAACATCGATTCCTGCATCCACTTCGCCGGCCTTAAGGCTGTGGGCGAGTCGGTAGCCAAGCCCTGGGAATATTATCACAACAATATCGCCGGAACCCTGACCCTGGTGGATGTCATGAGAGAGCACGGCGTCAAGAACATCATTTTCTCCTCGTCCGCGACCGTTTACGGCGATCCGGCCATCATCCCCATCACCGAGGAATGCCCCAAGGGACAGTGCACCAATCCCTACGGCTGGACAAAATCCATGCTGGAGCAGATCCTTTCCGACATGCAGAAGGCCGACCCGGAGTGGAACGTGGTGCTGCTCCGCTATTTCAACCCCATCGGGGCCCACAAGAGCGGAACCATCGGCGAGAATCCCAACGGCATTCCCAACAACCTGATGCCCTACATCACCCAGGTGGCCGTGGGCAAGTTAAAGGAACTGGGCGTGTTCGGCAACGATTACGACACCCACGACGGGACGGGCGTGCGCGACTACATCCATGTGGTCGACCTGGCCAAGGGCCACGTCAAGGCCCTTAAAAAGTTTGAGGACAACAGCGGCCTTTCCATCTACAACCTGGGAACCGGCCACGGCTACAGCGTCCTTGACATCGTCAAAAACTTCGAGGAAGCCACCGGCGTGAAGATCCCCTACACCATCAAGCCCCGCCGCCCCGGCGACATCGCCGTCTGCTACTGCGACCCCGGCAAGGCGGAGAGGGAGCTGGGCTGGAAGGCCGAGAACGGCATCCGCGAAATGTGCGCGGATTCCTGGAACTGGCAGTCGCATAACCCCAACGGCTATGAAGACTGATCTCTGAAAATCGAGCAGGAGAGAGCCCCTGCGATAGGGTAGAGGGAGGCTTGCCTCTCCTCTACCCCCGGCGGGCCGCCCGTCACCGTCAGGTGACAAATTTCTTATGGGCGGCCCTGCCATAATAAAAAAGGGAGGCGTACCGCACCAGAGCGCGGCACGCCTCCCTTTTTATGGCAGGGGCGTCAATACGTCTCCCTCTACCCTATTCGCAGGGGCGGTGTAAGAAAGTATCTTGGCTTACGCCGAGCGTCACCCTGCGGGCGAGTAGCCCTTTTACTCGATAATCAGATCCGGCTCTTTTCAAATTTGGGCTCGCATGTGAGCTCAATGGAGAGCTTGCGGAACTCCTGGATATCCACCGGGGACAGGAGCACGGAGATGTGGGCCTGGCAGCCTCTGAGGGCCGGGATCATTTCCAGGGCCTTCCTGGCGGACTCATTTTTGACGGCGCTGATGGAAAGGGCGATCAGTGTCTCATCGGTATGAAGGCGCGGATTTTTGCTTCCCAGATATTTGGTCTTAAGGGTCTGTATGGGCCGCAGGGCAGACGGCGAGATAACGTGGGTCTCGTGAGGGACGCCTGCCAGCTCCTTAAGCGCATTGAGAAGAAGCGCCGAGGAAGCGCCCAGAAGCTCGGAGGTCTTGCCGGTGATAATGCGCCCGTCCGGCAGCTCCAGGGCGGCAGCCGGCGCCCCGGTCTCGGCCTCCCGGGCCATGGCGGCCGGAACCACCCGGCGGTCTTCCACGGTGGCCTTTGCCTGCTTGAGAAGGAGTTCCAGCTTATAGACCTCCTCCTCCTTGCCGGAACCGGAGGCCAGGGCATCCTTGCTCTTATAGTAGCGCCGGATGATCTCCTGGCGGGAAGCCTCGCAGCAGACGGCGTCATCGACAATGCAGTTGCCGGCCATGTTGACGCCCATATCCGTCGGCGACTTATAGGGCGAGCGGCCGATGATCTTCTCAAAAATGGCCTGGAGGACGGGGAAGATCTCCACATCGCGGTTATAGTTGACGGTCGTCTCGTTATAGGCTTCCAGGTGGAAGGGATCGATCATGTTGACATCGTTGAGGTCCGCGGTGGCCGCCTCGTATGCCAGATTGACCGGGTGCTTAAGGGGAATGTTCCAGATGGGGAAGGTTTCAAACTTGGCATAGCCGGCATTGATGCCCCGCTTGTATTCATGGTATAGCTGGGAGAGGCAGGTGGCCATCTTGCCGCTGCCGGGTCCCGGGGCCGTGACGACCACAAGGGGACGGCTCGTCTCGATAAACTCGTTCCGGCCATAGCCCTCGTCACTGACAATGAGGCCCAGGTTCCCCGGATATCCGGGAATGATATAGTGGACATAGACCCGGATCCCCAGGGATTCCAGGTACTTGCGGAAAACATCCGCGGCCTCCTGCTTGTTATACTGGGTGATGCAGACGCTCCCCACATACAGGCCGTTTTCTTTGAAAGCCTCAATAAGGCGGAGCACATCCATATCGTAGGTGATGCCCAGATCCTGGCGGATCTTGTTCTTTTCGATATCGGCGGCGCTGATGGCGATAACGATCTCGGCCTGATCCGCAAGCTGTTTCAGCATGCGCAGCTTGCTGTCGGGCTGAAAGCCCGGCAGGACCCGGGAGGCATGATAGTCGTCAAAGAGCTTGCCGCCAAATTCCAGGTACAGCTTATTGTTGAAATGGCTAATGCGCTCCTTAATGTGCTCGGACTGCATCTTCAGATATTTCTCGTTATCAAAACCAATCCTCATAAACCCTTCCCCTTTCATGTCGGCACTTTATAAAAAAACAAATCCATTCTACTACATAGTGATGATGGTTTGCAATCCCTTTTTTATTTTTTGACGGCATAAAAGAAAAAGTACAACTGCCAGACGGGATATGCTATAATTATTGAAAATTCGGCGATGTGATAAAGCATACTCATGCCGTCTGTTTTTTGTTCCGGGAGGTGACGCCATGAATGTCATGAACATAAATGAAAAGGGAAGGAAGCATAAAAGCGCTCATGCCATAAGCGCCGGCGCTGAGCCTGCCCATAACAGGAGAAAAAAGGGAAAGCGCCTCCCTGCCATCCTGCTGCTCGCCTGTCTGGCCGTCTGTCCGGCCCGCGCCGACAGCGTGGAGCCGATACCGGCCAACGTGACCCATAACAGCCTGTTCCGCTTTCTGGGAAACGGCGCGGTGTGCGTGGAGGGAACCTATCCCGTTGTTACCCTGCAGGAGGAAGGGCACACCCGCCTGGAGGCCGCCATCCTGGCGTACAACTGGAGCCTGCTGGCGAGGGCAAACCGGGAAGCGGATGCCTTCGCCTTAGAGGCCAAGCATTTATCAAAAGAAGGAAAATTCGGGGCCTTCGCCTTTAATACCGATGACAAGGCCAGGATCATGAGGTCCGACGCCAGGGTATTCAGCGTCCTGGAAGAGCATGTTTCCTCCGGAGAGCAGGAGCTGCCCGACATTTCCTACCGGACGAGAAACATTGACGCCAAAAGCGGCCACGAGATCGGCCTCTGGGAAGCCCTGGCGGACACGGGACATCTGGCGGAATATATTGATGAAGCGATCCGCGCCTCCATAGATATCGAAAAGGAAGGCTTCTATTATACCGACCTGGTGCCGGAGATCGAAAAGTGCCTGAGGGCGGAAGAGGATATGCCGGCGGGCTTTTGCTTCACCCTTGGGTACGAAGGCGTGACCTTTACCTTCGACCCTTATGTCCTGGCCCCCTATTCCGTGGGAGCCGTCCGGGTCACTCTGCCCTATGAGGACTATGCCTATATCGTGGCGGAGGAGTACCGCCAGTGCGCGGATTATTATATCATTCCTCTGTTTGCCGGAGAAAAAATGCCCCTCGGCGCCTACCGGAGCCGCCTGTTCTCCTGGACGTATGGCGAAGGGGACGAGGAAAACCTGTCCGTCTGCCTGACGCTTGGCGACCAGGCCGGGGATGTTACCCTTTCCGAGGAGTTTATCATTTATGGAAGCGATCCGTCCGGAAGCCTTGTCAAGGAGGACGGGCGGTATTATCTTTACCTGGAAGTGACGGGAGAGAACGGAAAGCGGATGACCCATATCTTTTCCATCACCAGCGACGGGGAGATCCGGCCGCCGCTTCTGAGCGACCGCTACCTTGGCGACCGGAGCGAGACGGACCCGGAGCATATGACTCTGTACGGAACGGGCATTCTTCTGGGAAATTATGTCATCAGCCGGACGTTTCATGTGGGGCATGATGGCCTGCCCCTTCCCAACGACCCCTTTGACCGGATCGAGGGCGGAAACCTGGCTCCTCTGGTCCTTAGCCAGGAGCTGACGGTCTCCATCGTGGACGAGAGGACCGGCGGGCGAAAGGATAGCGAGCGGCTGCCGGCAGGGACGTTCCTGACGTTTCTCAGGACCGATAACCAGACCTTCGTGGATATGACCTTGTCGGATGGGCGCGTCTGCCGCATTTATGTTTCCAGTTATGACGGAGGGCAGACGATAGAGGGGATTCCGGCGGAGGAGGTCTTTGAGGGGCTTACGCTGGAGAAGAAGAAGGCGGTTTTGCAAAGCCGGAAGGAAAATGCTTTGCAGATGGACCCTGGCGGGAGCGAAGAGGAAGGGGTAGAGATATATACGGAAGAGCCGGAGGAGGACTTTGATATGATTGCGGAAGAGGTGGCTGTAGGATAGAATGACGGGAGATTTTCCCGTAGCCCTTTTTTGGGGGGAGGTATGTTTCTTATTATCTTTTCTATTTTACGTTTCCCTGCCGGTAGGCGCAGGGGAGGGGGGGCCGCTCGGAGTTGCGAAGCCCG
>CAMNNO010000060.1 GCA_946545475.1 uncultured Blautia sp. | reverse complement strand
AAGAGTAAAATAAAAGTCAATTAAAAGCCCACCGCCAGGTAAGAGTAAAATAAAAGTCAATTAAAAGCCCACCGCCAGGTAAGAATAAAATAAAACTCAATAAAAAGCCCACCGCCAGGTAAACCCTAACCCAAAAGTCACTACCGGGGATACAAAAAGGGGACAGTTTTAAAACAAAACTGCCCCCTTTGACAACATTATTTTTTTGATAGCACCGCCCTCACCCTTCTTTTGATGCGGCTTCCGCACCGCCGCATGATCCCCTCGGCGCGCAGGATCGCCATGCGAAGCGGATAACAGTCGCACCACAGATGAACATACAGGCGGTACAGGCGGCTGTCGCCTGTGATATTTCTTCCGCTGCGGATCACGCGGGTCATAACCCCCAGGATATCCTTGTCCGTAATCCCGTACTCCAAAAAGGTATTGTGATCCCCCGCGATCACGTAATCTTCCGGGCGCACCTTCAAAATCCGGTGCAGGATATAGCGCGAGCCCCTCTTATAGAGCACCACATCATATTTTTTCAGGCGCCCTTCCGGTTTCTTTCGTATCTCGATAATATCCCGCCTCTGCCTGAGCAGGGGAAGCATGCTGCATCCTACATTAGTGTACACAATATAGCCCTGTTTTTCCAGCATCTCCTCAAAGGAATAGCTCCTACTAAAATGCCCCGTATCGATGCGATCACCCCCCGCAAGACAAAAAAGCCCCCGTAGACGCGGGGGAAATCATAGTCATTAAAATGTTTTCCTGCCCGGTTCATCCGGGATATACAGATCCTGGGCCGCAGCGACCAGCTCCGCCTCATCATCCGTAAGCATGACAGCAAACGGAGAGCGGCTCTGGAGAGTTGTCTTCTGTGAAAAAAGCTTCTCCGCCAGCCGGCTCTTCAGATCGCTGCCAGCGGAAAAATCCACCTGCGAAAGCGCCTTTTCAAAATCTTTCATCATCCTCTTCCCTTCCATAACTAATTATTTATAGAATCAATCCACCTAATTATTGAATAAATCGTTGGTAAATCCAATTATTGGCATCTGCTTAATATGTGCACATTTTTTTGCGGAAATTGCCGGCATCGGCCCCTTCTTTTGCGCTCTTTTCGGTCCGGCCCGCGCCCACGCTCTATTAAGTCATACGAATCTGTGAACAAATATCCACCTGTTTCGAAAATCTTTTTGTATATATTTTCGAGCAGATGTGGTATACTATACTCGTGAATGCAGAAAAACAGCACCGCAAAGACCAGCAGACGCAGATAGAATGGGGGATCGGTAAAGATGGCGCCAGGCAGAGAACCGTTCGAAGCGGTATATGAAGAGCACTTCAAAAATATTTACAATTTCGTATATGGCCAGCTTCTCAACCGGGAGCAGACAGAAGACCTTGTCAGCGATATCTTCATCAAGGCCTATACCCACTATGACTCCTTCGACCCTTCCCATGCGTCCATGCGCACATGGCTGACCAATATCGCGCGAAATTCCGTCATTGATACCTACCGCAAGAATGCCATCCGGAACTTTGTTTCCCTGGATGATGAGGAGAACGCGGTCGAGCCCTCGTATGAGGATAAATATGATATCTATCAGCAGGATATGCAAAAGGAAGTCAGCCGCCTGCTTGCCAAGCTCTCTCCGAGCGAGCGCGAGCTCCTTGGCATGATCTATTTCGAAAACATGAAGAACGAGGAGATCGGGGCCGTCCTCGGCATCAACGCCAAGGCCGTCAGCGAGCGGCACCGCCGCCTCCTGGCCAAGTGCCGCAAGCTTGAGGGAAATGCGACCTTCGACAGCCTGTAAAGCACATCCTGCCCGGAAACGCGACCTTCGACAGCCTGTAAGGCACATCCTGCCCGGGAACGCGACCTTCAACAGCCTGTAAGGCACATCCTGCCCGGATGCGGGAGCGTCATCGCCCTTCCCCATCATCCGGATCAGGCGGTCAGTGCATCCCCGGCAAGCTACGGTCTCACAGGGCCTTCCCCTTCGTCCGCGGCAGGCGGGTCATAATCCCCCCGGACAGTTTTTATAAGGATCTGCAAAAGCTCACGGTTTCCCTTGAAAAAGCTGATTTTTGTCGGCGTTTTGCCCTGTTCCGGGTAAACGCGGCTCACCGGGATCTCTATGGTGCGCATCCCGAGCTGCGGTGCGCGCACAGACAGGTACGCTAGGAGCTCGTAGGTCTGAAAGATATCCCGAAGGGGCCGTACCCTTTTGTCCGTCAGATACCTGACCGAATAGCCGCGGAACGCGTTGGTGGTATCGGTATAATGGAAATGGGCGGCGCGGGAAATGACCGGGGCATGGATGAGGCGGATGGCCAGGTGGCGCAGGGCCGGCGTCCGGACCGCCTTTCCGCCCGGAACAAAGCGTGAGCCCTGAATAAAGTCATACCCCTCCTCCAGCTTTTTCATAAAGAGGGGAACGTCTTCTATGCTGTCCTTCCCATTGCCGTCAATGGTGATCACTCCTTTATACCCTCTCTCAAGGGCCCAGAAAAAGCCCATCCTTAGCTGTGCGCCCTGTCGTCCCGCATCCGTCTTGACGAGGAGCGTGTTGACCCCCAGCTCCCGCAGCGCCTCTGTATCCGTGCTTCCGTCGGTGGAGCCGCCATCGCAGATCACAATGTCGGCGCACCCGGGGATTCCATGGTTCTTTGCGCGCAGAAGTTCTCCCCGTATCCGTTCCCCCTCGTTCAGGATGGGGATAAGGACTACATAGCCCTTCTGTTTTTCCATAAATTCTGTGGCTTCAAAGCAGGGAACGCCTTCCTGCTTTTTGTATGTCCTTTTTTCGGGACTCTTTATCATATCATCAGGCATGCTTCTCTATCTTCCTTCCCAAATATCATTCAAGCGCCATTAATCCGGCCCGTCGACCGAAATATTACCTTTGCGTGATTTCTGCGGACAGCCCAGCCGTAGCGATTTCCCGTCAGCCGAAAACAGCCGCCGTGTCCGCCATCATCCGCTCAAGGTCCGATATCTCCTCCTGCCGGCCCACTTCAATGGACACGTAGCGGGAATAGCCGGCTTTTTTGAGGCGATCGGCGACATCTCTGTGGAGAGAGCGCATGGTGACTGGCTTTAAATAGGGCTCGCTCACATGCACATGGCGAATAAGCCTCTCCTGCCCTTTAAGGACATCCGCGTCCTCACCGTTTTCTAGCATGGTCCCTATGTCCAGGTTAAGGCCAAAGCCCTCGCAGTCCACCTGGCGGATAAGCCATAAGGCTTCCTCTGTCGTATTGATAAAGTTCGTCTGATAGATTGGCGGGTTGGCCTCCAGGGAGAGCGTCGTTCCCCGGGCAGAGGCATAGGCTCCAAGCGCCTTGAAAAACGGTATCGCCAGGGAAGGGTCGCCCCCCTCGGGAAGAGACCGGTTTTTTGGACACCCAAACACCAGGTTCCCGCATCCGGTGGCGGCGGCAAAGTCGATGGCTTTCCGGGTATAGGACATAAGGCTTTCTCTCTCCTCCTCCGTCCCGAAAAGCTGCTCCTGCCGCCCGTACCAGATGGACTGCATGGACGACACGGCAAGGCCGTGTTCCGACAAAAGAGCCTTCCGCCACAGCGCCGCCTCCGCAAGGCGGTCATAAGGCTGCTCCGGAAAAACGCGGGTAGGCGCGATCTCAAGGCCGCAGAAGCCGTACCGCCTCATCAGGGCATACACATCCCTGTCTTTTGCGCCGTCCCAGCCGATATTCGAAATTGACAGTTTCATAAATAGACTCCTTTCGGGAAGAAATGGGGACGGTTCTTTTTTCTTGTGATTCGTAAGAAAAAAGAACCGTCCCCATTTCTTCCGAACGATACGCTTGCCCTGGCTTTATTATCATTTTTGAATACTGTTTTATTTGCGAGGATAAGATGCGTCACGCCTTCCTGCCTCAATCCCCCTCCAGCACAGCCATCTCCACATGATACGCCGGCTCTCCTGCCATCATACGGACGGCGTTTATGTCCCCCGTGTACCAGTAATAATCCGCACTGCACCGGATCAGGTAGGTGTGCGTTCCCTCTTTCAGGCTCAGCGTAAAGCGGCAGGCCTCGTCAAAGCGGCCGTCCTCATAGCAGCCCAGAAGCACCGTCGCCGCCGTCTGCTCGTCGTCGTCCTCATAGCGCCCGTTCCGGTCATTCCCGTCATAAGACGCCGTGATGCGAAGATAATTTCCCTTCGACCGGTCGATGGCCTCTCCATCCTCAATGATAAAGATATCCTGCCCGTCTCCCAGCCTTTGCACAGCGGCTGCGGACGGATTGTCGGCCGCGTTCTTCTCGTCCTCCTCGGCCCATATCCTCGGCAGCTGGTCCAGGTTATAGGTGTGGAGCGCACCCGTATAGGCATACGACACGTTTCCGGTGTCATCCGCCTGGCGCTTCGGCCCGTCATATCCGTACCCGATACGGGCAATATCCCTTTTATCTCTCTCTTCTTCTGGAAGCTCTTCCCAGAGTGCCTCGTATTCCTCTTCCTTCTCCTTAAGGCACCACAGGGCATAATCGCTGCCATACCGGCAGAACGGGACGTAATTCTGATAAATATATTCGCTGGCCTTATAGTAGCGGTAAAAATTATTGATCCCGTCCAAGGACGCCGACTCCCGGTAATTGCCCGCATCCAGCGGCATAAGGACGAGGCCCACCCCGGCCATCTGCCGCGCGAACGCCTCCTGGGTAAATTCGCCCGAAAGCTGCAGCGGCGCCTGGGAGACGTAAAACGGGTCCTCCCGGCCCATCAGTGAATACAGGATCGTCCGGTTGGAAAAATCCGCAAACGTCTCCCCCTCGCCCAGGAAGGCATCCAGAAGGCAGGTATATTTCCCGGTATACTCCTGAAAATCCTTCGCCAGGCGGACCCTCTGAACCGTCTTTTTTTCCGCTGCCAGCTGTTCCCAGAGGGTCACGGGGCCTTCGCTCGTCCTTGCTTCATCCGCGATGTCCGCCTCTCCATCCGGCGCTCCGGCCTCAGATGGCTCGGGCGACAGCGCGCCGAGCGGTAAAAGCCTGGCCGCCTCTTCTGTTCGCCGCTCTGGCAGGTCATCAGCCGGAAGGCGCCAATCCTTCCCCACAGCCGCGGCCTTGTCAAACTCTTCCTGGGCAAACCGCCCGGGCGACCAGCTCTCGATGACAGGAGCCGGGACCGTGGCCGCGTTATCGGCCAGGGAAGGCATGCGCGAGACATCCTCCTTAAGGAAAAGGCTGTTGGCGATCATAAAGCCCATAAACAGCGGGATAAACAGCTCCCGCCGCCCGGCAAAGGCGCTAAAAAACATGGCCAGGAATACATAGCCGGAAAAGATCACAATGCCCGTCACGTTTTCCACCAGGGAGTGGCGTACCAGCCCCCGGGAAAAGTTGGCGAAAAAGGCCATACCCATCATAAGCAGGAGGACCCACCGCCGGACGCCCAGTCTCTCCCGCATGTCCCGGGAAACAATGGCAGTCAAAAGCCCCAGCGCCGCCATAAAGGGAACCAGGATATAGCACCAGGCAAAGGCCGCCCTCCCCGCGGCGCCTATACTGCTGTAGGCCCAGTTCCGGTTGGAGAGGCTGACCAGCAAAAATTCAGCCAGCCGGCCAACGGGATCGATCTCCTTAGCCAGGCAGAGCACGATCCAGAGGCTCACCCCAAACACCGCCCAGGCGCCAAGGGTGATAAGGAGCTGGCGCAAAGCCTGTCCGTTTTTATGGACGATGACATATACCGCCAGGGCGGCCACCGCCGCCGCGCCAAAGGCAAAGCCCAAATCCAGGCGGTAGAGGGCGCAGAAGATGAAGGCTCCCCATAAAAGCGCAGCCCGGACCCAGGTATTCTTTTTCACATAAGCCATGACCCCCAGGCAGAGGAGCATGCCCAGGCCAAAGTAGGACCAGAAGGCATAGAAGGGGAACAGGAGCGCCGCAAACGGAGCGATCTCCTCGTCAAAGGCTTCCCGCAGAAGAAAGTAAAACAAAAGCGAGAGGAACGGCACCAGCAGGACGGCATAGGGCGATAGGGCGGCGCCCGCCATGTCCCGGTTAAAAAGCCCGTACAGTATCCCCTCAAAAACATAGGTCAGCATCTGGCCGCCGTAGTGCTCCACAAGGGGGATCTTCCCAAAGTTCAGGAAATCCGAGATCAGGATGCTGTAGTTGGCGTGCTCATACAGATCCGGATAGTAGGAAACGGATAAGGGCAGCTGCACCGACAGGAAAGCCACGCCGAGCACAAATGCCGGCACGGCGAAGGAAGGCATTCCCCAAAATCCTCTTTTTCCGGCATGAGCTAAAGTCCCACTCCCGGCCTGGCTTACAGTTGTGCGTCCTCTCCTGTTCTCTTTTGAACCCAAAGCCGCGCCCTCTCGCCTTCGCGCTCTTCCGCCCGCTGCCAGAACGGCTGCCGGAAGAAGTCCGAAGAGGACGACCGCCCACCTGTAATGCACAGCCGGATAGGCCACATAAACGCCCCGCTGGTTTAGAATGTGGATCCCTTCAATATAAAAAGATGTCACCAGCGGGAAGAGCGCTCCCACAGATGCCAGTCCTGACACCTTGTCCATCCATCTGCCCATTAAACGGCACAGGAGCAGTACGCTAAAGGCGAGGATGGCCCATATTCCAAGGAATACCCGTCCCTCTTCCCCATCCGGCGTTACGAAAACGGATATCGGCACGGCGAAAGAGAGAGCCGCAAACTGCAGCCGCCCATAGGCCGCCGCCGCGATGGAGCGGTCGAGCCCCATCACAAGATAGGCCGCGCCGGCCAGGGCGGTCAGGCCGAGAGCAAAGACCGAAAAATCGTACACGCCTCTCCCCTGTTCCGCCTCGCTGAAATACGAAAAGAACCGAAGCGCCAGGCAGCTGTCCGCCAGGATAAAAAACCGGTTAAGGAAGGAGGATACCTTCTTCCCCTCCTCCTCCGCCCTGGCCTCAAGGCCATTCGCCAGAAGATAAAAAAGGGCAAAAAAGACGGCGAAGAAAAGGAACCATCGGCTAAACTGGCTGATGCGCCGGGAAACATCCACATTAGCCAGCACCCCGGAGCCAATCTGCCGGTCAAAGCCGCTCATGCTAAGGCGGACAGCCTCCAGGGGATTTTGAAGCCGGATAAGAAGGGCGGAAAAAAAGAGGGCCCCCGCGGCTCCCCGGCGCTTTAGGGCGGAGCGCAGGCCGCGGTACAGGGCCTCGATCCGGAAAACAGACAGGCAAAGGGCCGCTCCCATAAGCCCCGCAAACAGCCAGGTCAGTATCCCTTCAAAAACGCTTCCCAGGACCGCATAGCGGTAAGTGAAAAGAGCCCCCAGCGCCAGACTTCCCTCCGTCTTTTCCCCATCGACAGAGCAGTCGCCGAAAATGGCAGGAGCGCTGCCGCTGTTGTAGACCATTGCCGTAAGCTCCCCCGCTGTCTCGAAGGAGAGGCGGTAGGTCTTCCCTTTTATCAGCCCCCTGGCCGATAAACCGGGGATCGTATTCCAGGTGCCGGCCGTGAAGCCCTGTGCTTCTATGACGCCCCGAGCCAGAATCTTTTCATCCGGCAGAAGCGCATCTTTATCTGCCGAACCTGCCTCTTTATCCGCTGAACCTGCCTCTTTATCCGCCGGACCTACATCTTTATCCGTCGGACCTGCCTCTTTATCCGCCGGACCTACATCTTTATCCGTCGGACCTACCTCTTTATCCGCCGGACCTGCCTCTTTATCCGCCGGACCTGCCTCTTTATCCGGCAGATCGACATCTCCATCCGGCTCATCTTCTTTTCCTTCCGCCCCATTGCTCTCCCACGGCCCGGAAAGCGTCACAAAGATCGGCTCACCCGGCAGATGGTCAAGGTAGACCGCAAAGTTATCCGCCAGGTCCCCCGCCGCGGTAAAGGTCTGGGAAGCCATCTGGGTCTGGGGCAGGGTCCAGGCCTGCCCTCCCGTGAAATCGTTCCGGTAAAGATCATCGCGGTAATGAAGATAGGGTTTAAGCCCCTTATCCGCCAGGGGCTTAAATACAGCCATCAGAAGGCAAAGGCAGCATACAAGCTTTACAAAAAAGACGGTAAAGCGCCGCCCGGCCTCCTTGCGGGAAGCGCTCCCGCTTTCTTTACTTTCTGACATTCTCATATTTTCTTACGATCACTCTTTCACAAAGGAGCGGATCTCTTCCAGGATCTGTCCCTTAGTACAGATATAGCCATCCTTTCCCCCAAAAACAGACGCATACCGGGTCCGGTAATCGTACATGGCCGGCGGGGATGGCAGGATATTTTCAAATTTTTCTCCGCTAAGATATTGATACAGTTCTCCCGCAGATACCGACGGCGTGGCCGGGTGGAAAACCTTAAGCCCGGCATGAAGAGCCTTTTCCATATCCTCCGGCAGGCGGCTTAAATTGTAAAACTGAAAGCAGCTCCGGCTGTCCGTAAAGTTCAGGGCCGAAAAGCCCAGGCTCCGGAAGATCCCCTTCACGTCCTCCTCTTTATCCGCCGGGACATGGGACTTATAAAAGCCGTTAGGCAAAGGCGCGAAGTATTCCCGAAGGACGGGCGCGCGCTCCGAAAGCTCCGCAAATTTTTCCGCTTTCAGCATGGCCGGGATCACATGGATATAATCATAAATAAAGTTCTTTTTTATCCCTTTCCCGAACAGCCCGGGAAGCCGTATGATCAGAGCATCGCCATAATGCTCCCGCACCCACTGCTCCAAAAGATACCGATGATACCCGTAAGGCTGCAGCCCCTCCGTATCAACCTCCGCCGTCTCATCCACAAGGACCGGCGTTTTAAACACATCAATGGTCGAGATCAGCACAACCCTTTTCGCCCCGATGCGCCGGATATTCTCCTGTGCCTCCCGTATCCGCGCCAGATCCTCCCCCGGCTCCCGGTTAGCCAGATACTTTTCCGCCCGAAGCCCCGCAAACACCAGAAGATCCGGCTCCGTGCCAAAACTCTCCTCAATATTTTTCGAATTATAAACCCTGTCATACCCCCCGCCAGCATACAAATGCCCGCCAACAAACCCCGTATATCCCACAAGAGCACGCATATTTCGCAGGCTCCTTTCTTACTTTGTCAGTTTTTCAATATTTTCAAAGCTGTAATGCTTCCTCTTAAATACCATATCAATAAGCAGCTGCAGATATTTGACGATCACCGTCAGTATCCCAAACAGCCCAAAGAACGACACCGCCAGGAAGAGCACCGTTGTCGTCCACCCTTCCACAGGATGTGCGGTCAGATAAGTGATAACGGTATACCCAAGCACAAAGATGGAGATCAGCATCATCCCCACGGTCATCATCATGGAGAACCGGTATCCGATCTTGGTAAATACGATCAGCGAATCCACCGCCAGCCCCGACCGATAGGCGCGCTCCCTCTTATCAGAAGCCCTCCCGGAGCTGCCGCCAGCCTCGCCCTCCGGCCGCACCGGCTCATATTTCTGCGTATCAATGGGCAGCCCGCAGTGGGCGTAAAGGGCCTTCCGGTAGAGGATCGTCTCGTTCATGGAGCTTACCCGGTTGATGGCTCTCCGGCTCAGGATGCGGAAGCTCTCCGTCGCCATCCCGTAGGAATAATCGGAAAAGCGGTCAAAGACCCGGTAGAAGATCCGGGACGAAAGCTTCTCCTTTTTATCGGGAGAGGCGCTTACCACGTCGTATCCCTCCAGGGCCCGCCGGTAGACGGCCATGATGGTGTCCGGAGAATAGTCCATCACCGCATGGTCAAATTCAAAAACAAAATCTCCGATAGCCAGGTCAACACCCGCCGTCATAGCCAGTTCCAGCCCGTGGAAGAAGCTCATGGTCACGAGCGTAATGCCGACGTTGCCGGCGCAGCGGCTGCATGCCCGGATGGCGTCTGCACTCCCGTCGTCGGAGGCGTCATTCACGCAGATGATCTCGGCATGCTCAAAATTTTTTTCCAGCACCTCTCTCACCCGGGACAGAAACGCGCCGATCCGCTCCTTGGCATTATGGACATAGATCACAGCCGAAACAAAATTCTTTTCTTTATCAAAATTCTTTTCTTTATCAAAATTTTTTTCATCAAAACTTTTTTTATCAAAATTCTCAGCCATCCGAAAGCACCTCATCCAGGTCATAAACGGTATTGATCTTTCCCGACAGCACGGCTGCAAATGTGGGGTCCTTTCCGAAGAGGCGGATGACGGTAGGCCTGGAATCGTCGATCTCCGAGCTTAACAGGATCGGCTTCATGGAATAGAGCGATTGCCGGTAAGAAAAGTTATATTTGTCCAGAAGATACTTATGAGCCAGGCTCGACATGTAGGGGTAGGCGCTTTCGGGCCTTTCCGGACAGGCGTTGCAGTTCGCCAGGAAGGTTTCCGAGCATCTCCCTCCGGTTTTTTCCTGGCAGGGAAAAACAGGCACAGGTCCCTTGCAGGCGGTATGAGGCGTAAAGGCTACCGCGGTCAGGGAGTGAAAGCCGGTCTTTCCGAACGGCATGATGGAAAAAAATGGGCCATCCATCACGGTAAAGCCCACATCCCGGAGAGCTTCCCCCGCGTCGCAGAGAATGATCTCGCACAGCTCATATTTAATCTTGAAGGGCTCAAAGCCGGCCATAGCCAGGATCTGGTTTGTCCCGGCATAGGCGGCGTTAAGGACAAAACCGGCCTCAAAGCTTTGCCCGTCTCCGGATGAGACGACATACCTTCGGCCATCCTTCCGGATATCGCTGATGCGAAAGCCATACCGGATGTCGCAGCTGTTTTTAAAATGCCCCAGCTCTTCCATGAAAAAAGCCAGGAGCATTTTGGCGTCGTATGTATATTCCGTGGTCCGAAAAGCTCCGTCGCAAAGCCCATCCTTAAAATAAGCCCCCGGCACAAGCTCCTCGCAGGGAATGCCGGCCGCCCGGCAGAAAGCCTTAAACTGGGCCCGGTCTGTCCAGGAATAGCGGCTGGACGTGGCGTAGATCTGGTCAAAAGCCCGGTTGACGCAAAAACCGTAGTCCTCATTAAAGCGGCGGAAGTAGCCGGCGGATTTCATCGCCGTGGACAGCGACCGCGGATAGTGGTAGCCGTTATGCACCCGGGCCTGGTTGATATAGGTTGCCCGCGTAAAGGGCGCATCCTCGCATTCCAGCACGACGACGCTTTCCCCCCTGCGGCAGCAGAAAAGAGCCGCATACAGGCCGTAAAGCCCCGCTCCGATAATGATCTTATCAGCCCTCTTTCTCTCCATATCCCGCCTCCTCTCCTATAAATTAGTACAGACACTATAGCATACTCTTTCATTTTTGAAAAGATATGAAAAATCGGGGCGGCGTAAGCCGAAACACTTCCTTACGCCGCCCCTGCGATAACAACGACAAGAAGCCAGACCTCCTATGGAGATCTGGCTTCTCGTATACTCACGCTGCGCTATATGCCGTATAGCTATGTTCAAAAGCAGCTCTGCCGGGCAGGCCCCTGTTTTCAGATCCTGGCAACTCCGCTCTTTCTGGCGGCCTCGGCGACGGCTTTGGCAACCGCGGGGCCTACCTTCGGGTCGAAGGCGTAGGGAATGATGTGGTCCGCATCCAGCTCGCTTTCCGGGATCAGGTTAGCCAGGGCCATGGCGGCGGCCATCTTCATCTCTTCATTGATGTCGCTGGCGCGCACGTCAAAGGTCCCGCGGAAGATGCCCGGGAAGGCTAAGACGTTGTTGATCTGGTTCGGGAAATCGCTGCGGCCCGTGGCGATAACGGCCGCGCCGCCGGCCTTGGCGTCGTCCGGGAAGATCTCGGGCGTCGGGTTGGCGCAGGCAAAGATGATGGCGTCCTTGTTCATCGTCTTCACCATCTCGGTGGTGACAGTGCCGGGGGCGGAAACGCCGACAAAGACATCCGCGCCGACCAGCATATCGGCGATGGAGCCGGCCTTTCTTTCCAGGTTGGTCACCTCGGCCATCTCTTCCTTGATCCAGTTGAGGCCCTCGCGCCCCTTATAGATGGCGCCCTTGCGGTCGCACATGGTAATGTTCTTAAATCCGGCGGAAAGAAGGAGCTTGACGATGGCGATAGCCGCCGCGCCGGCGCCGGAGGTGACGACCTTCACATCCTCTTTCTTCTTGCCGACGACCTTGAGGGCATTGATAAGGCCCGCCAGGGTGATGACGGCGGTGCCGTGCTGGTCATCGTGGAAGATGGGGATATCGGTGCATTCTTTCAGCTTGCGCTCGATCTCAAAGCAGCGGGGAGCGGCAATGTCCTCCAGGTTGATGCCGCCAAAGGAGCCGGAGATCAGGGCGACGGTGCGGACAAACTCGTCCACGTCCTTGGTCTTTACGCAGAGCGGGAAGGCGTCCACATCGCCGAAGGATTTAAACAGCACGCACTTGCCTTCCATAACCGGCATGCCGGCCTCCGGGCCGATGTCGCCAAGGCCCAGGACCGCGGAGCCGTCGGTGATGACCGCGCACATGTTGTGGCGGCGGGTCAGCTCGTAGGACTTGTTGACATCCTTCTGGATCTCCAGGCAGGGCTGGGCAACGCCGGGGGTATAGGCCAGAGACAGATCTTCCTTATCCTTAACCGGAACCCGGGAGATCACCTCGATCTTGCCCTTCCACTGGCCATGAAGTTTCAACGATTCTTCTGCATAGTTCATATCCATATCCTCCTTCCCAAAAGCGTTCTTGTCGCTTTCGGATGCTCATCTTGGGGCCGCAGGCACGCCTTTATGCGGCTTATCCTTGGTAGTATAGCAGATTTCCCGATTATCGCAATATCCGTAAAAGCCAAATATTATTTTATTTTTTTATGGTATCATTAATAATATTTACCATAAAAGTCCCGCGATGCGGCTGCACATACAGCCGTGCTTGCACGTTTACAATCGTTTCATCCAGTTGAAGGCCAGGGTCGTCCATGTGCTGCATTCCTCCTGCACCCTTGTGCCGTCGGGCGCCTGGGTCTCTTCGGTGCACAGGCTCAGGCCGTGCCCGCCCCGGGGATAAATGTGCAGCTCGGCCTGGACCTTTTTCTGGCGCAGGGCTTCAAAAAACAGGAGGGAATTTTCAACCGGAACGGAAGGGTCCGAGGCCGTATGCCAGAGGAAGGTTTTCGGCGTCCAGGTCTTTACCTGCTTTTCCAGCGAGACCTCCGCCAGCTTTTCTTTCACGGCCGCATCCTCTCCCAGAAGATTTTCAAAGGATTCCCTGTGGGCCATGGGGCCGGAGGTGATGACCGGGTAGCCCAGTATCAGGCCGTTCGGCCGGATGGCTGCCGGATCGTGCCCAAGGGAGCTGGCCATCCACAGTTCGTTCCAGAAAACGCCCAGGCTCGCCGCCAGGTGTCCGCCCGCGGAAAAGCCGAGGACAATGACCTTCTGAGGATCGATATGCCAGTCCAGGGCCTTCTTCCGGCAGAGCGCCACGGTCTCGGCGAGCTGGAAGAGCGCCTCCGGGAAATGCGCCTCGGGCGCTGTGCTGTAGCGCAACACGGCCGCATGGCAGCCCATGGACACAAATTTAAGCGCCACCGGCTCCGACTCCCGGTCGGAGGTAAAGCGATATCCGCCCCCCGGGCAGATGATGATCAGCGGCCGCACCCTGTCCGGGCAGATCTGCGGCGAATTGTCAATAAAGTACGTCGTCAGGACAGCCGAATGGCTGCTCCCCGGCGCCGTAACCGTCAGATTCTCATGTCTCATACTCGTCCTCCATCTCCTGTCGCATACAGGCTCACATGAAAGAAGCCCGCTGCCTTTTCAGGCTTCCCTGTCCAGGCCGTCAAGATAGCTCTCCAGGAAATACCGGGCCAGGCTCCCCTTCTTTATGTTCTCCCGGGCTTCCTCCGGCGTAAACCACTGGCAGGAATCGATCTCCCGGTTCGTGTGAAGCGCCTCCCCGTCTTTCACAAATACCGTAAAATTGCACATCAGCGTGTTTGAGGGTTCAAAGAAGCGGGTGCGGTTGAAGTAAACGTCCCGGGCCTGCATGCCCGTCTCCTCCATAAGCTCCCGCCTGGCCGCGTCTTCGGCGGCCTCTCCCCGGGCTACATATCCGGCCACCAGGATATAATCCGGCCGGCCGTACTGCTTGATGAGGAGTATCTTTCCATTATCCGGGTCCCGCACGATCATGCTCACCGCCACATTATACATGGGAAAGCGGTACGCCTGGCAGCTTTCGCAGTAGGGCACCATCCCCTCGTTTGCAAGTTCCTTCATTATCAGGTGCGCCCCGCATTCGGGGCAGTGCTTCTGAACCATATCCCTGGCCTTCTCCTTGCCTTAATCTTCTATACTCGCGAACACAATAAAATAACACTTTTTAATTCTGTGCCGCGGTATATGCAGAAGTACTAAGAAAATTACCGGCGGTAATTTTCAAGTACTTCCAGTATATTCTGTTCTTTCACAGGGCCGGGCTCCTTTCAAAGGCCCGGCCCCGGAATACTTTTTTCCTTACTCCTGGAGGCTGAGCGAGAGCAGCACGGCCGCCTGGAGGGAGGTATTGCTGGAATATTCCCCGGCCACGATGGTCAGAAGGTAATCCCGGCTCATCGGATGGAAGAACATAATGCCGCTCACATCCTGCTCCGTTTCCCCGTAGGATACGCACGGGATGCCGTTGACCATAAGCTTGGCGTCCACCTGGTAGCCCGCGTCGGCAATCGCCGCCGAAAGCTCGTCCAGGGTCTTGACCCCGTCGCTTTCCGTCCACCGGACAATGACATAGGGCGCATGGGCCTTTCCGGAGGCATCGCCGGCAAAGTAGAGCACGTTGGCGTCGGCCTGGGTGCTGCTCACCTCAAACTCGCGCCAGGAGGAGGGCATGTAAATGGAAAAGCCATCCTCAAAATCCACCCAGACGCCGTTAAACGAGGCCATGCTCTCCTGGAAGGTCACGCTCTGGAGGCCGCTGTAATCCTCCTGTGCGGATGCCGACGCGCTTCCCTGGGAGAAGCTTCCCTGGGAGGAGGAGGCCGGTGTGCCGGAAGAGGAGCCGTAGACAAAATTCCTGCTGTTCACATGGGCGGCATTTTTGGGCGCATTCGCTATCCTGGTGCTGAAGCTCCCGGCCACGCGCCGGAGCGCATCCTCGCTGATCGTCCCATTGTTCAGCGATTCGATCTGCTTGCTGCCGAACATATAGGTCTTGCCCAGCTGCTCATAAAACAGGCGGGTATCCCGGACCGTATAGCCGGAGGACTTGTACTGATAAACGATCCTCTTGAAGGTCGAGCCGGAGATGGTCACGTTCCCCGCCTTTTCCGATACCTTAAGGCCGCTGTACACGCTCTTCATGTAAGTCGTAAACTCGCCGGTGACATCCTTCCAGGTGGTGTCATAGCGCCCCACCATGATATAGGGGATGGCGTCCTCCTGCTGCGTATAGATGTAGACAAAGCCATCTTCCTGCTTGATGGCCACATAGTCCGACACCTGGACCATCATCTCCAGATCGTCCAGGACCACCCAGCCATCCTGGGACAACGTTGTCTGGTTATCCTCCCGTCCCGCTCCGCCGAAAGCCGCAAAGCCGGAATCCGCCATAGCCGTCGCGCACGGGGCTAAAGTCATGGTTAAAGCAAGCAGTAAAGCGGTTATCTTTTTCATCATCAAAATCTCCTTTCTGAAAAATATCTGAATATTCACGCTCCTTTTATAGCATGTGCACAAAGGCGCAAAAAACGAATAAAAATCCAAGCGTTTTCTTCGTTTCTTATAAATTAACAGCATTCCGTCTCATATGTCAATCCCTTTATCCCAACGCACGTTTTTCGGGGAGACCCCAGCGCCCCCTGTGGAGCATTCTGGGTTATGGTTACCTGACGGTAGGTTTCGGGTGCGCCATGCGCCCTTTAAGGCTTCTATTTTACGCTTACCTGGCGGTAGGTTTCGGGTGCGCCATGCGCCCTTTAAGGCTTCTATTTTACGCTTACCT
>CAMNNO010000059.1 GCA_946545475.1 uncultured Blautia sp. | reverse complement strand
AACTCTGAGCGGCCCCCCTCCCCTGCGCTTACCGGTAGGTAAGAGTAGATCAGAATGAGCTGCTGGAAATCTACTGTTATAGGGGCGGGGACTTCCCCGCTGATTTAAGTTTTAGTTGACATCGCCTTAATATAATCGTAAAATATAAGAAACAATCCTCTTATTTGTCATGAAACACCAAAACAGAAGGGATACCCGGAATCTGGCGTCTCCTTGCAAGCGCCGGAGGTTTTGAAACCGGCATTCCCTCTGCCTACTGAATTAAGGAGGTAAAACTTTATGAAAAAATTAGCCATCGCGGCCATGGCTCTCCTGCTGACCGGAACAATGGCTTCCTGCGGCTTCGGCCCGGACAGCCCCAAGGACCAGGTCATTGTCGATGAGACACCCACGCCGGAGCCCACCCGCGCCCCCACGCCGACGCCCACCATCTCTCCTCAGATGCAGGATACCACCTATACATCGGTAGACCGCAGCGTCTCCATCAAGCTTCCGGATGCCACATGGGTAAACCGGGGCGATGCCAATGGTCAGATCACCTTTGAGTCCCCTGACCAGGGCAAGATCATCATTCTCCATGCCAGCAGCCAGGATGTCGTCATCCCCGACGGCACGGACATGGTCCGTGTCCAGGAGAGCGGCGCCGGGCGCGAGGAGGGCGTGGACTACGAGATCCAGAACTACAACAAGAGCACCCATGACAACGCCGATGATATCACCTACCGGGTCCACTACCTGAATCCCGCCAAGAGTGACGGCTATGCCTACGCCATCTACCGCTATCTGGTAAACGCTCAGGAGGTCTATAAGATCGAAGCCGACGGCCGTGCCGACAGCCAGGCCCTCATCAATTCCCTGGTCAACAGCATGGAAAGCTTCACCATCCTGGGCGACAGCGCTCTGAAGGCCGCCTCCCAGATCTCCATAAAATCCGTCGCCGAGGCCCCCGCGGCGCCGCCCGTCAGGAACGCGGATGTCACAAGCTCCAGCTTCACCGATGAGCAGCTCTCCGACCGCAGCCAGACCCGCACCATCTACGACAACGCCACCGGCAAAGGCCTGGTCATCTTCCCCAACAGCGAAGGCGTGTGGACGGATGTGGAGGGCAACACCTACGAGTTCTACAACGACGAAGATGTCTACGACCAGAACGGCAAGGACTTCTACTACCACGGCGAAGCCGGCGATGTCCTCTTCATGTCAACCCAGCAGTAAACATCATCCAGTCATAGAGTATGCCTTTCACGAGACATAACTCTACAGCATTCGACAGGTAGAGGGCTGCCACTTTCTGGCAGCCCTCTTTATTATCGCAGGGAAATATTTCGGCTTACGCCGAACGCTGCCCCGCGACGAGCAGGAGGGAAATCCCCCTCCTGCTCGATCATACATATAGGAGGTTTATGGAAGCTTATCAGGAATTTGCCCGCGTTTACGACATGTTCCAGGACAATATCGACTACGAAGCCTGGGGCACATATCTCTGCCAGACACTCGCAGAATACCATATCAAAGACGGCCTCGTCCTGGATCTCGGCTGCGGCACCGGAACCATGACGGAATACCTTTCCCGCGCCGGATACGACATGATCGGCGTGGACAACTCGGAGGACATGCTCAGCGAAGCCATAGACAAACGCTCCGACTCCGGCCTGGACATTCTCTATCTTCTCCAGGACATGCAGTCCTTCGAGCTCTACGGCACCGTCCGCGCCATCATAAGCACCTGCGACAGTCTGAACTATCTGACCGAAGAGGAAGACCTTCTGTCCGCCTTCCGCCTGGCCAACAATTACTTAGACCCCCAGGGCCTCTTCATCTTCGACATGAACACCCCATACAAATACGAAACTCTCATCGGCAATGCCACCATCGCCGAAAACCGCGACGATGCCAGCTTTATCTGGGAAAACACCTACGATCCCGGCTCTGCCATAAACGAATACGCCCTTACCCTCTTCATCCGCCGCGAGGACGGTCTCTACGAGAAGACCGAAGAATACCACTACCAGAAAGCCTACACCCCGGACCAGGTCAAAGCCCTCTTAGCCCAGGCCGGCCTGGAATTTCTGGCCGTTTATGACGCCTACACCAAAAATCCCCCCGCTCCCGACTCCTCCCGTCTTTTATATATAGCCCGCGAGAGGGGAAAGAAAAAGCCGGCAGACGCCTAAGAGCCAGCCCCAAATTTGCCGTAAAAGCACTCTTATCCCTCTCAGCTGCCACCGTCCGATACCGCACCCAAGAAAGGAACCCCTATGAGCGAATATCTATCAAAAGCCCAGGCCCTCCGCGCTATCCCATCCCCTCACTACAACTGCGCCCAGTCCGTCCTCATCCCCTTCGCCTCCGCCGCCGGCCTTGACGAAGATAAGGCCTTTGCGCTTGCCGCCAACTTCGGCGGAGGCATGAAGATGGGCTCCGTCTGCGGAACCATCGTCGGCTCCCTCATGGTCCTCGGCCTCTTTGGCCTCGACGAGCCGGCCATCATCCAGGAGCTGTACCAGTCCTTTAAAGAACGCCACGATAACCACCTTCTCTGCAAAAACCTTCTCCGCGCCTGCTTCGAGCAGGGCATGGAGAAAAAGCCTCACTGCGACGCCCTGGTTTACGAGATGGTGGAAGAAACCGAAAAAATACTCCGTGAATACGGAAAAATCTAAGAATACAGAAAAATCTATAGCAGCATTCAAAAATGATAATAAAGCCAGAGTGAGCGTATCATTCGGAAGAAATGGGGACGTTTCTTCCTCAAAAAATCTTAGCATAAGAAAGAAGGAAAAAGCATGGGAGACTATATCGTAAGAGCCATGGCGGCCGAGGGGCAGATCCGCGCCTTTGCCGCCGTCAGCCTTGACATGGCCGAAGAAGCCCGCCGCCGCCACAACACAAGCCCCGTCGCCACCGCTGCCCTGGGGCGCCTGATGACCGGAGCCGCCATGATGGGCACCATGATGAAGGGCGAAAAAGACATCCTGACCATCCAGGTAAAGGGCGACGGCCCCCTCCAGGGCATGACCGTCACAGCCGATTCCAAGGGGCGGGTAAAGGGCTACGTCATCAACCCGGATGTCATCATCCCCGCCAATGCCAGGGGAAAGCTGGATGTCGGCGGAGCCGTCGGGAGAGGGTCCCTCCAGGTCATTAAAGACCTTGGCCTTAAGGAGCCCTACATCGGCCAGGTGGACCTGCAGACCGGCGAGATCGGCGACGACCTGACCTACTACTTTGCCATCAGCGAGCAGGTGCCCTCAGCCGTGGGCCTGGGCGTGCTCATGAACCGTGACAATACCGTCTGCCGCTCCGGCGGGTTTATCGTCCAGCTGATGCCCTTCGCCGATGATGCCGTCATCGACCGGCTGGAAAAAAACGTAAGCCAGATAAATTCGGTCACAAACCTCCTTCTCGAGGAAAACACCCCCGAGAACCTTCTGCGGCACGCTCTTGACGGTTTCGACATCGAATACACGCTGACCCTTCCCTTAAGCTTTTACTGCAACTGCAGCAAGGACCGCGTCGCCAAAGCCCTGATCAGCATCGGCCGGAAAGACCTGAATGAGCTCATCCAGGAGGGAAAGCCGGTGGAACTCAACTGCCACTTCTGCAACACCAATTACACCTTTACGGTAGAAGAACTGAAAGAGATCCTGATAAGAGCCAAGCGTTAAGACACGCCCCAGGCATCCCTTTTGAGCCGGCTTGTCCATAGTTTCATGCGGCTGCGCTGCCATAGGGCACCGCAGTCCGAGGAGAAAAAACATGAGCCTTCGCCTTATCATAGGGGGGTCCGGCACGGGAAAGACCAGGACCGCCATTAAGACCATCATTGACGAAGCGGCCAGAAATAAAAATGGCCGCTTTTTCGTCATCGTTCCCGAACAGTTTACCCTGAAAACCCAGAAAGCCCTGGCCGAAAACAGTCCCGGCCGGGGCATTTTAAACATAGATGTCCTAAGCTTCCAGCGCCTGGCCTACCGCGTCATGGAGGAGACCGGCGGCGATGCCAGAAAGCTTCTCGACGATATCTCCAAGACGATGATCCTTAAGGTGATCGGCCGGGAGAAAAAGAGCGACCTGCCATACCTCGGCAGCCAGATGGAGCGGGCGGGGTGCCTGGACGAAGTGAAATCCCTGATCTCGGAATTTATGCAGTACGAGATCGGGGAGGAGGGGATCGCCGCCATGCGGGAGGCCGCCCAAAGCAGCCCCCTTCTTAGCCTCAAGCTTTCCGACATGGAGGTCCTTTACAGATCCTTCCGCGCATTTTTAAAGGACCGCTACATGACCGGCGAGGAGACCATGGACCGGCTGGCCGACCAGGCGGCAAAGTCAAAGCTCCTGGTGGGCTCCTGCGTGCTCTTCGACGGCTTCACCGGCTTTACCCCCATACAGCTGAGGGTTCTTGGGGTGCTCCTTGGCATCTGCCGGGAGGTGCTGGTGACGGTAAACATGGATGCCTCCCTTTCCTTGCCGGGAAAGGAAAAGAAGGGCTCCCTGTTCGCCATGAGCCACCGCATGATCGCATCCCTCATGAGCCTGACAAGAGACGTATCGGAACCGGTGCGGCTTTACCCCGGAGAAAATGACCGCTACCAGGATGCGCCGTCCCTCCGCTTTTTGGAGCAGGAGCTTTTCCGCTACCGGCAGAAAGCCTGGGATAAGCCGAGCGAGGCCATCACCCTGTTTTCGGCTGAAAACCCGGAGGATGAGCTCTGGCATGTGGCCGAAAAGATCCGGAGCCTGATAAGGACACGGGGCATGCGCTACGGCGACATGGCCGTCATCACGGGAAACCTGGAGGAATACGGCCCCCTCGCCCGCCGGGTCTTTGAAAGGGCCGGCATTCCTTTTTTCATCGACGAAAAGAGGGGCGTTTCTGAAAATCCTGTCTCCACCTTCATCCTTTCGGCTCTCCGGATGGTCGCTGCCGATTTCAGCCTGGAAAGCGTCCTCCGCTATCTTCGCTGCGGCCTGTCCGTTATTACGGACGATGACGCCGACCGGGTTGAAAACTACTGCCGGGCCCTGGGCATAAAATTTTACTCCTACTGGAAAAAGCCCTGGAAAAGGGTGTACAGGGGGCTTGACCCGGAAGAGCTTGACAGCCTTAATGCCCTTCGGGAAAGCTTCCTTGAGGAAACCGCGGTCCTGAAAGAAGGCTTTGGCGAGAAGGAGCGGACGGTCTTATCCTACTGCCGCTATCTTTATGACTTTATCACCGGCTGCCATATGGAAGAAAAGATCTGGCTCCGGGAGGAGAAGTTCCAGGAAGAGGGGGAGGTCGCTCTCGCCCGGGAATACGGCCAGATCACCCGGGTGATCATGGACCTTCTGGACCAGATGGCCGATATCCTGGGCAGAGAGACCATCTCCCGGGAGGATTTTATTTCCCTTCTGGAAACCGGCCTTGGCAAGGCGAAGGTAGCCATCATCCCGCCGGGGCAGGACCAGGTCCTCGTCGGCGATATGGAGAGGACCCGCCTTTCGGATATCAGGGCCCTGTTTTTCATCGGCGCCAACGAAGGCAGCATCCCAAAAGAAAACGGGGGCGGAGGTATCCTTGGCGACAGGGACCGGGAGCTCCTTAAGGGAAAAGGCATCCGCCTGGCCCCGGACATCCGGGAGCAGATGGAGGAGCAGAGGTTCTACCTGTACCTTGCCCTGACAAAGCCGAGCCAGTATGTGTCGCTCTCCTACGCCCGCATGGACCGCCAGGGTCAGGCACTGTCTCCAGCCTATCTCTATACGGCCGTTAAGGAGCTGTTCCCGCATGCCGAAGAGACGGGGATAGCCGGTCCTTTTGCCGGAAAAGAGCCAGAAGGCGCTCCTTCGGAGGAGGAGAACGCGGCGGCCCTCTCATCTTTGCCGGAGTGCGAGGAGAGAGGCCGCCAGATCATGCTCTCCGGCCTGTCCTCCCATGCCTATGAGGGAGAAGAAAGCGCCCTGTTTATGGAACTGTACCGGTATTTCCTGAAAAAAGACGAGACGGAGACCAAGGCGCTGGCCGAGGCCTCCTTTACCTATAACAATACGGACCGCATCAGCCGCGCGGTAGCCTCGGCCCTCTATGCCAACGGCTCCTCCCTGGGCGCTACCCGGCTGGAACGCTTTGCCTCCTGCGCCTATGCCCATTTCCTGCAGTATGGCCTGCGCCTGTCCGAGCGGGCCGAGTATGAATTTCGCTCCCTTGACCTGGGGAACATCATACACGCGGCCCTTGAGGGCTACACGGCGCGTGTGCGGGACAGGCGCCTGTCCTGGGAGGCCATAGATGCCTCCCTCCAGGAAAAGCTGGTGGATGAGTGCCTTTCGGAGGCGGTAAAGGACTACGGAAACGATATTTTCCGCAGCACCTCCCGGACAGGCTACATGCTCTCCCGGGCAAAACGCCTTCTCCTTCGGACCGTCTGGGCTCTGGGCCTGGAAATGCAGAACGGCGACTTCCGCCCGGAGGGCTTCGAGGTATCCGTGGGAGGCGGGCGCATTGACCGGCTGGACGTGCTCCCGGAGGGGAATAAGGTCTACGTCAAGGTGGTGGACTACAAGACCGGCAATACCGCCTTTGAGCTTGTCAAGGTCTACCATGGCCTGCAGCTGCAGCTGGCCGTCTATATGGACGGCGCCATGTCCGTCTGCCAGGACAGGTATCCGGGAAAGGAAGCCGTCCCCGCAGGCCTCTTCTACTACAATGTGAAGGACCCGGTGCTGGAAAGCCGCATAGGGGAAGACCTGGGAACGGTATCGGAGGAGCTCCTTAAGTCCCTGAAAATGAACGGGCTTGTGCAGGCCGACCCGGACCTGGTCCAAAAAATGGACAGGAGCGGGGCTCTTCTGCCCGCACGCCTAAAAAGCGATGGCAAAACCTTCTACGCGGACGCATCCGTCGCCTCCCGTGAAGATTTTGCCCTTTTGTCCCGCTATGTCAGGGAGAAGATATCCGCCATGAAGGAGGACATCGCGGACGGCGAAGCCTCTGTCCTTCCCTACCGCATGGGGGAGGAGACGGCCTGCGAGCATTGCGGCTTCAGGAACGCCTGCCCCTTCGACCGCAAGATCCCGGGGTATGTTTACCGCGAGATGGAAAAGGAGAGCCGGGAGGAGATATTTGCCCGGATGGCCGAGGATCTGGGCGAAGAGCAGGCGCCCTCACACGCGAAGATCATTAAAATGCCGGCAAGGGAGGATCAGATATGAGTGTTTCCTGGACAGAAGATCAGAAAAAGGTTATCGATACCCGGGGCTGCAGCATTCTGGTCAGCGCCGCCGCCGGCTCCGGCAAGACGGCTGTCCTGGTCGAAAGGATCCTTCAAAAGATCCTGGACAGGCAGGCCCCCCTGGATGTGGACCGCCTCCTGGTCATGACCTTTACCCGGGCCGCCGCCCAGGAGATGAAGGAGCGTCTTACCCGGGCGATACAGAAAGCCCTGTACCAAAACCCGGACGATCCCCATCTCCTGCGGCAGATGACGCTGGTCCACACGGCGCAGATCACCACTATCCATGGGTTTTGCGCCTATATCATCCACAATTACTTTCACCTGATCGACCTGGACCCCGGCTGGCGCATCGCCGACGAGGCGGAAATGTCGCTCCTTAAGGAGGACGTGCTCTCCGAGGTACTGGAAGAGGCCTACGAGGACGGGAGCGAGGATTTTACCCGGTTCGTGGAGGCCTTCTGCCCGGGCAAAAATGACGCCCCCCTTGAGGAGGCCATTTTAAGGCTCTACGAGTTTTCCGAAAGCGACCCGGACCCGGAGGCCTGGCTTTCCGGGTGTACCAGCCTCTACCGGGCGGACGCTCTTAAGGAAGGCGAAAACGCTTCCGGGAATCCTTTTCTTGAAGCCCTGTTTTCCCAGGCGGAGAGCGATGTCCGGGAGGCTATGCTCAGGAACAGAGAATGCCTGTCCATTGCCGGGGAACCCCAGGGCCCGTGGATGTACGGCGAAGCCCTGGCGGAGGATCAAAGCTTTGCCGAAAAGCTGATGTTCCTGATAAGGGGCAGGGATTACAATGCCGTCTGTGCCGCCCTCGCCTCGTTCAAGACTCCGGCCCTGTCCAGAAAAACGGACAAGATGGTCCGGGATGACCTTAAAGAAGACGTTAAGGATATCCGGAACGAATATAAAGAGCTCATGAAGGGCCTCAAGGAAAGGCTCTTCCCCGCTTCCCTGGAAGAGATCGCCGTCCTCTGCGAGGAGGGGGAAAAGCGCCTGGCGGTCCTTGTCTCTCTGACAGGCGCTTTCAGGAAAAAGCTTGAGGAAAAGAAGCGGGAGAAGAATATTCTGGATTTTGGCGACTTAGAGCACCTGTCCCTTTCCATCCTGACCGGGGAAGACGGCCTTTCCGAGGCCGCCCGGGAGCTGTCGCAAAAGTATGACGAGGTCATGATCGACGAATACCAGGACAGCAACCTGGTCCAGGAGCGGATCGCCCAGTGCGTTTCCGGCTGGGCGAAGAATAAAAAGAATATTTTCATGGTCGGCGATGTCAAGCAGAGCATCTACCGCTTCCGCATGGCGAGGCCCGAGCTTTTTATGGGAAAATATAAGACCTTTAAGACGGACCTTTCGGCGGAGGAAGTCCGCATAAACCTGAGCAAAAATTTCCGGAGCCGCCAGGAGGTGGTACGCAGCGTCAACTATCTGTTTGGGCGGCTGATGGGCGAGGACCTGGGCGGCATTGCCTACGATGCCGATGCGAAGCTCTACCCTGGGGCGGATTTTCCGGCCGGGGGAAAAGAGGACTTTCATCAGACAGAGGTCTGGGCGATCGACGGGGAAGGCCTTCCGGAGGAAGAGAAGGGCAGCAGGAAAAAGCCCCGGGACGCCCGGGAGGTGGAGGCCCTGTTCATCGCCCAGAGGATACTTGCCATAGAGGGAAAAGAGCTCGTGTACGATAAAGACGAAAAGGCCTACCGCCCGGCGCGCTTCGGGGACATGGTGATCCTTCTGCGCAGCACCGCCGGGTGGTCGGAGGTCTTCTCCGAAGTCCTCCAGTCCAAGGGCATTCCCTGCTACAGCGCCTCCCGGACGGGATATTTCGGGGCAACCGAGGTCAGGACAGTCCTCAACTACTTAAGGATACTGGATAACCCCAGGCAGGATATCCCTCTGCAGGGCGTCCTTCTGTCGCCCATCGGAGGCCTCTCCCCAAAGGAGCTGGCGGCCATACGGGCAACCTGGCCGGACGGGCAGCTCCTTGACAGCCTGAAAGCTTTTCTCGCTGCGGGGAAAAGTGAAGCGCTAATGCCGGAGGCCGAATGGCTTGCGCTTTATGAAAAGGCCCGCATCTTCTGGGAAACGTACCAGGCCATCCGCGCCTCTGTCCCCATGAAAAGCGTTCACGAGATCATCGACGATGTCCTGTCTAAGACCGGATACGCCTCCTTTGCCCGGGTCCTGCCGGGAGGCGCCCAGAGGAGTGCCAACCTTTCCATGCTCGGCATGAAGGCGATGGAATACGAGAAGACCAGCTACCGGGGCCTTTACAGCTTTATCCGCTACATCGACCGCATGGAAAAGTACGAGCTGGACTTTGGCGAGGTCAACCTGTCGGGGGCCGGGGACGGGAGCGTGCAGATCATGACCGTCCACAAGAGCAAGGGCCTGGAATTTCCCATCGTCTTTGTGGCCGGCCTGTCCAAGACCATAAACATGATGGATGCGAGAAGCAATCTCCTCATCCATCCGGACCTGGGGCTTGGCGTGGATATCGTCTACCCGAAGGAGCGCCTCCGGTTCCGGACCGTCCAGAAAGCTGTCATCTCCCGCCGCATCCTGTCCGATTCCCTGGGCGAAGAACTCCGGGTCCTGTATGTGGCGCTGACAAGGGCAAAGGAAAAGCTCATCCTGACAGCCCTGCGCCCGGACCTTTCTAAAGACGCCAAAGAAGCGGCCCGCCTGCGAAAGTATGAGGAGCCCCTTCTTCCGCTTGGCGTCCGCACAAAGGCGAAGAGCTGGTGGGACTTTATCCTCGCCGCCTTAAGCCGGCACAGGTGCCTGGATGAGCTGCTGCGGGAGGAGGGCGTCTCCTCCCCGAAGGGCGAAGGGGAGAAGCGCGACTTTCAGTTTGGGCGAGTCTCTCTAACTGACCTGGTTTCCGGGGATGTTGCCTTCCAGACGGGAACCGAAATGAAAAAACAGCTCCTGGAAGAGAAGATATCCTCCGGGACGGGCGACGCCGGGCTTAGGGAAGCCATCCAAAGCCGCTTCTCCTTCGACTATCCCTACGAGCGGCTGGCCTTCCTTCCTTTTAAGGTCAGCGTGTCCGAGATCAAAAAAAGGCACATTCATGAAGAAGAGATGGATACCTGGCAGAGAGAGGATTACGGGCGCCTTTCCGGGACGGGCGGGGGCAAAGCGGCTGCCGGGAATGAAAGATCGGATGCCTTTGAGGGGCGGGAGCACTATGTGCCCCGCTTCATAGAAGAGAGGGAGGAGACGAAAACCGGGAGCTTCCGCGGAAGCGCCTATCACCGGCTTATGGAGTGCCTTGACTATGCCCGCTGCGATACGGACGAAGAGGTCCGGGCGCAGATCCGGGAGCTGACAGAAAAGGAGAAGCTGGAGCCGGAGGAGGCCGATGCCATAAACATAAAGGACATTCGCACATTTTTAAACACGCCCCTGGGCGGGCGGATGAAGCAGGCCTTCCTTCGTGGCAGCCTGACCCGTGAGCAGCCCTTCGTCCTGGCCGAGAAAGCCAGAGACGTTCTTCCCGGTCCCTGGGAGGAGGAGAGCGTGCTGGTCCAGGGCATCATAGACGCTTTCTTTATCGAGGACGGCGAAGCCGTCCTTGTGGACTACAAGACCGACCGGGTGGGGAAGGGCGGAGAAAAAGCGCTCCTGTCCCGCTATCAAAACCAGCTTAAGGACTACCGCGAAGCCCTGACGCGCCTCCTCGGCTGCCCGGTCAAAGAGACATATATCTACTCCTTTGCTCTCCGGAAGGAGATAGCGGTAACATTCTAATAAAGCCAGGATAATGGGAAGAAATGGGGAGGTTCTTTTTTCTTGTGATCCGTAAGAAAAAAGAACCTCCCCCTTTCTTCCCTCAGCGTTTTTGCACATTTTACATGTCCAGAACTTCACTGTGAGATCCGGTCCTGACTGCGGTAAGGATAAGAGAATCTCTGTCTTTGACATAGACCAGCAGCCAGTCTGGAGCAATGTGGCATTCACGGAATCCTTCCAGATTGCCATGAAGAGGATGGTCATAATACTTGTCATCAAGTTTTTTACCGGAAAGAAGGATGTTAATGGCATCTGCCAGGGGACGGATATTTTTTCCCTGACGGATTATGCGCTTGACATCTTTTCGGAATTTTGTCGTCTCTTTAAGTGTGTACATGCGTCAGGCCTCCGAATGGACCATCGATCTGTCCTCTTCGGCATCGATCTCGGACATGATGTCGGAGATAAGGTCATCTGCAGAGTGATAGCTCCTGGCTTCAACCTTGCCGGACATGATATCGCGGGCTTCCTGCGCAGCTTCAAGAGTTTCGCGGTTATAATCCGGAAACCGGACATCAAAGGGGATGCCGCCAACGATAAGAGATTTCTCAAAAAAGATATTCACAGCTTCGGCAAGGGTCATTCCCAGCCCTCCATAGAGGGCTTCCAGGATTGATTTCTTTTCGGGAGAGATACGCATATTAAAATTGGTGCTTTTTACTTTTTTCATAGCTGTTGCCACTGTCATCACCGTCCTTTTTATTTTTGTAGATTGATTATAACTCAAAAGTAAAACAAATACAAGATATTGTTTTGCTTTTGCTGACATTCAGAAAAAAATGAAAAGAAAGGGGAAGATTGGAAAATCGTGCGTTTCCCCTGTGGTATTTTCTGATTGTCGTTGTAAACGTCTCCGGTTTGAGGTATACTACCTATAACTATATTCAAAGAATGAGGATATGCCGCCCTGCGGTCTGATATCTGAAACGTTGGTAACAGACAGGTCAGGCTTACGGCGAGGGGAGATAAACAGAATTATGAACGACAACAAGAAATGGGAGTGGAGTGAAGAGCAGAGGGAAGCGCTGCCCCTCCTGCAGCGATCCTTAAGGGGCGGCAGCGGTCTCTACGGCGGCACGCTTCCCGCCGCAAAAACCTTCGTGGGAAGGAAAGAAATCCTCTCTGCGGTTAAAAACTGGATGGCCGATGCCGGCTCCGGCAATCTGGCCGTGATCTACGGCCCACCCGGAAGCGGCAAGAGCAGCCTCATGGGAGCCATCCTTTCCGTCATGCCCGGGAAGACCGCCGGCATCATCTGCGAAAGCGACAGTGAGGGCGACAGGAAGGGAAGAGCTTTCATGTCTGCCCTGGCCCTGTCCCTGTGTGAAGCCTTCCCGCCGGCGGTCGTCCCCGTAAACAATCTTCTTCGCGAGGGCCTGCCGGAGGACGCGCGCGACGCGGGAGAGTGGTTTGACATTCTGATCGCAGGTCCGCTGCGCTGCTGCGATGACCTCCCGGAGGGGAAGACATTCGGCCTCCTGCTGGACGGGCTGGACGCCTTTGAACAGGATGGGGATAATCCCCTGGCCAGGGCGCTGGTGCGCGCCTCCCGCCATCTGCCGGCGGGGATAAAGCTCCTGGCCGCTTCCCGCCGGGTGCCGTCCGTTACGGCGGCCTTCCGCCAGGTGCCAGAGATGGACATCCTCTCCGGCCAGGAAGAGGATGACGAGGATATCCGCCGCTACCTATCCCTGTCCCTTAAGGACGTGACAGAGGGGGACGATAAGAAAGCGCTCCTTGAGGCCCTGTGCCAGGAGAGCCGCCACTGCTTCCTCTACGCCAGAACCCTTGTCCGGGGCATCCGTGAAGGCCTTGTCTCGGCGGACTTTCCGGAGGGAATGGGCGATATGCTTTCCATCGACTTCGCCCGCTGGACAGAGCAGGCCTTCCCGGACAAAACCGAATACACAGATCTTTACGGCCCCATGCTCTCGGTGCTCTACAGCCTTGGCCGCAAGGAGACGCTTCCCGAGGAGGACCTTGCGGAGATGTTCGGCCTGGAAAAAAGCCAGATGAGAGATTTCAAGAACCGGCTCCTCTGCCTGTCCCGGCAGGGGAGGCCGGACACGCCGCCGGCTCTTTCCTGGAGCCTGGACGAACCCCTTACCCGCTGGCTCCTCTCCGACGATGCCGGCATCTACCGCATCGACCCGGAAAAAGGCCTCCGCCTTGCGGTCGAAAAGCTTCTCCGGATCTTCTCGGATAAATACGAACACATGGTCCTCACTGAGACTCTTAAGGATGGCCTTATCGTCCGGCCGGATATCTCGGTCTATCAGCTCTGCCGCCTTCTGCCGCTCCTCGACCAGCTCGGGGAAAAGGAGGCCGCCTCCCTTGTCCGGCAAAGCCCGTACCTCTACTACAAGCTTCGGGAGGCCCTGCTTTCCACGCAGATCGGGAAAGAGAGGTTCCTTCTTCCGCCCGGCCGGAAAAAGAATCCGTCCAGGGAGAACATGGGCCGCCGGCTCTTGTCCGGCGAAGGCGGGGAGGATTTCGAGGACGCCCTTTACGAGAATTTCATGGCTGTCCTCAAGGAAGGCTCGGGCCAGGATGGGCGCCTCCGCCTCCTCAAGGAGATCGACAGCCGGAGGGAGAAGGGGCAGATATCGGGAACCAGGGAGGGCATGATCGCCTCGCTGAAAGGCGAAATGCGCTCTGCGGACAGGCTCCTCTCCCTCTATCCCGGAAAGTATGCCATGCACATCTTCCTCGAAACCTATGACCGGGCGGAAGCTCTCTGGAAGGCCGAATACGGCCCCCAGGGAGCGCAGCCGCTGTATGAGCGGGTGCAGAGCGAGCTCCGCCGGGCGATCTCCCTGGGAGGGCCCCTCGGAGAAGCCCTGGAAGGAGCCGTGCCCGCCAAAGGCACCGATGCCAGGAGAGCATTTCTGCCGGAAAGCCGGGAGTATGTGGACGAGTTTATCCGGCGGGTGATCGCGAATAACAGCCAGGATCTTCCCACCCGCAGCGACCTTGCGGCGGCGGAAAGCCTCTGCCGGGAGTGCGAAAGCATGGCTGCCGGCCTGGACGAGCGGACACAGGACCTGTGCCAGTGGGTCTACGCGTTCTACCTCCGCCGTTCCCTGCGCGACCAGGAGGCCATGGAAAGGCTTAAGGCTTATCTGGAAAAAAGAGGGGACGCTACGCCCCTTGACCGGCGTCTTCTTGAGATCTGCGGGGATATCTGCGAGGACAGGGAAGGAGAGGAAGAATGCCGCCGCTTCTTTATCGAGCGCTACAGCCGCGCGGCCGCCGGCCTTAAGAAAAGCCTGTCCGGCTCCTTCGATAAAGCCGCTCTCTCGGACTATTATGAGGAATTTGACGCCTTAAAGCAGAGATTTGAAAAATGGGGCGACGATGTCTATGCCCGGAAATGCCTGAAAAAAGCCCTCTCGATCTTGAAAGCCACCTCTTTGGCGGCGCTCCCGGACGCGGCCGGGGAGGAGGCGCCCCGGCAGACAGACACGGATATCGAAAAAAGAGTTTTAGATATCAAAGTCTCAGATATCGAAAAAGAAGTCTCGCTATACAGGGAGCTTCTCCGCCTGGAAAAGCAGATGGGCCTCTCCTCCGGGGAAACCGCCCAGGCCTTTCAGGATCTGAAAGCCTCCTGCCGGAACCAGAAGACGCTGCCCGGGTATCTTAGGAGCCTGTGGCCCCTCATCCGGGGCGTTTACAGGGGAAACCGCGCGGAAGCCAGGAAGCTCTACCAGGAGGGCCTTGACCGGCTGGAAGGCTTTACGGATGAGCTGCCCTATGGCCGGCGCCCGACATCGTCCTTCGGGAAGGAGGATAAGGCCGTTGAGGCCGTCTGGCAGTACCTTGGCCATGCGGAATTTTTTACGGCGGGCCTGGCGGACCCGGATAGGGAAGTGCTGCCCTATACGGCCGAGGATGATAAAGACAGGGAGATCGGCCGCAGGGCAGAGGAGCTCTCAGAAAGGCTCCTTTATGGCGCGCTGACGCGCTTCGGGCGGCCGGTAGATATTTCGCGCTTTGCCGGCATCTGCCTTTTGCGCGTCCAGAACAGCCTCAGCGACAGTGAAGCCGAAAAGGCCTGCCAGAGGGGCGTTTCCCTCCTCGAAAAGGCAGGGGAGAAAGGGGGCTTTAGGAGAGCCGCCTATGAACTCCTTGAGGCTTACGCAAAGCGGATGAAGCATAAGAAGGCCTATGGGGAAGCCTGCCTTAAGTTCCGGGAGGCCGCAGAGGTTTATGCCTCATCACAGAATGGGGAAGGGGCGGTGAAGGCCATGGAGGCCTACACGCAGGCCGCCGAGATGGCCCGCCTCATCCCGGACCCGGAAGAGGCCATCCTCTGCGAAAAGAAGGGCGCCCAGTGCGCCCGGGAGGCCGCCATGGACGGCGCGCTCTCGGAATACCTGTGCTTCGGGGAGTGCGAGAGCCTTTCCCGGAAGCTTCTTAAGGCCAGAGACCCGGAAGCCCTTTACTACGCCTCCTTCCTTCTGGATATCGTTTCTCTCCACGAGGACGGCAAGGAAGGCACCTCCACGATCTACTACCGGGCCAAGAGCCTTAAGACGGTGGGGGACGAAGTGCGCCGGATGGAAAAATATTCCTACCGGCATGCCATCGACTACTACTATAAAGCCGCAGAGCTCCTGGAAAAGATCAGCGAGAACAGCCTCAACAGCCACGAAAAGAAGACCTATGCCGATATCCAGGCAAAGCTGGGGGACTATTATATGAGGCGCCGCGCCTTCCGGGAAGCCGCGTCCCACCTGGAAAAGTGCATGCGCCTTATGGGCCGGATGACTGTCACGCGGATGACGATCCCGGAGCTTAGGCTCATGATCGGCTATAAGCTGGTCTACGGCGGCGTGCTGGACCGCCTGGAACAGACAAAGAACGCAGACAGCGAGTTCCAGGACGCCCAGGAGATGCTGGAAGCGGCCCTCGACAAGGCAAGGCCGGAGGAGTTTCCCGAATTTGAAAAGCTCTCTATGGCCTTCCTCTCCGAGATGAAGCGGGGCAACACCTTCAGCCGCCTGGAAAAGGGAAGCCGCATGTCCTCCATCCTCCGGCAAAAGCGGGAGAGCATAGGGGCCCTTGACTACGATGCGTATTTTAAGGACCAGTTGGAGGTCAGGATTGACAACGGCGCCCAGAACGGGTAAATCAGCAGTTCCTGAATAAGTAAAAAATAAGCTAATGAAATAGGCTTA
>CAMNNO010000058.1 GCA_946545475.1 uncultured Blautia sp. | reverse complement strand
CCATGCTAAAACATTCGCAATCCGGCCTATCGGCCTACTTGCTCATGTTTTGGCGGTCTCGCCTGCCAGCTCGGTCGGTGCTAAACGCTTGCCACCGGCAAGCAGCACCGCCAAATGTCTGCGCAGACAAGCAAGCATGTCTGTCTGCGCAGCCGCTTGGCTCGCTGCTTCTTTCATACAAAGTCAAAAAGCGACATCTGGTTCGACTGGGGGATGTCTCCGAAGAGTCCCAGGCTGTCCATCAGGTCGATGACCGTCTTGCTCACCTTGGTGCGGTCCCGGAAATCGTCCTTGGAAAGGAACTTTCCCTGGGCGGCGGCTTCCACCACCGCGTCCGCGGCCTTATCCCCCAGGCCTTCAATGGTATCCAGGGCCGGCATCAGCTTTCCGTCAATGATCTGGAAGCGGTGGGCTTTGGCCGTGTAGATGTCGATCGGCATAAAGCCGTAGCCTCTGGCGTACATCTCCTGGACGATCTTCATGTCCTTTATGGTATCCTGCTCCTTTTTGCTGGCCTTGTCGCCTTTTTTGCGGATCTCTTCCATATGATATTCCAGCCTCTCCCGCCCCATGCACATAAGCTCGTAGGAAAAGCTGGTGGCGCGGATGCTGAAATAGGCGGCATAGTAGGCGAGGGGGATGTAGACCTTATACCAGGCGATGCGGTAGGCCATCATAACATAGGCCGCCGCGTGGGCCTTGGGGAACATGTAGGAGATCTGCTTGCAGGACCAGATGTACCAGTCCGGGACATTGTGCTCCTTCATGATCTCCTCCCATTCCGGGCGGAGGCCCTTGCCCTTACGCACGCTTTCCATGATGGTGAAGGCCTGGCTGCTCTCCACGTTCATGCTGATGAGGTATCCCATGATATCGTCGCGGGTACAGATGGCCGTGGAAATGGTGGCCTTCCCCTCGGCGATAAGGGTCTGGGCGTTGCCCAGCCACACGTTGGTGCCGTGGGAGAGGCCGGATATCCGGATCAGGTCGGAAAAGCAGGTGGGCTTGGCCTCCTGCACCATGCCGATAACAAAGTCCGTGCCAAATTCCGGTACGCCAAGGCACCCCAGGGGGCAGCCGCCGATATCGGCGGGCGTTATCCCGAGGGCCTCGGTGCTGGCAAAGAGGGACATGACCTTCTTATCGTCCAAGGGCACGTCCTTGGCGTCCGTCCCGGTCAGGTCCTCCAGCATGCGGATGATGGTGGGATCATCGTGCCCCAGGATATCCAGCTTTAAAAGGTTGCCGTCAATGGAATGGTAGTCAAAGTGGGTGGTAATGATATCCGAGTTTACATCATTTGCGGGATGTTGTACAGGGGTGAATTTTTCAATTTCCTCCCCGTGGGGCAGGACCACGATGCCGCCCGGGTGCTGGCCCGTTGTCCGCCGGATGCCGGTACAGCCCTGGACAATGCGGTTGATCTCGCAGGTGCGCTTATGCACGCCCCTCTCCTCAAAGTAATTCTTGACATAGCCGTAGGCCGTCTTATCGGCCAGGGTGCCGATGGTCCCGGCCTTGAAGGTATGGCCCTCGCCGAAGATGACCTCGGTATATTTATGGGCCTGGGCCTGGTACTCGCCGGAAAAGTTAAGGTCGATGTCCGGCTCCTTATCGCCCTTAAAGCCCAGGAAGGTCTCGAAGGGGATGTTGAAGCCGTTCTTTTTCATCGGTGTCCCGCATTTTGGACAGACCCGGTCCGGAAGGTCGCATCCCACCTTGTCGTGGTAGGCCTTAACGATATCCGAATCGAAATCGCTGTACTTGCAGGACGGGCAGACATAGTGGGGGGGAAGCGGGTTGACCTCGGTGATGCCGGACATGGTGGCCGCAAAGGACGACCCCACGGACCCGCGGGAGCCGACCAGGTAGCCGTCCGCGTTGGACTTCCACACCAGCTTCTGGGCGATGATGTACATAACCGCGTAGCCGTTGGAGATGATGGAGTTGAGCTCCTTGGCCAGGCGGTTCTCCACGATCTCCGGCAGGGGATCGCCGTAGATCTCGTGGGCCTTCTTATAGCACATGTCCTTGAGGTCCCGGTCCGAATTCTCAATGACCGGCGGATACTTGTCCGGGTGGATGGGCGACATCTTTTCGATCTTATCCGCGATCAGGTTGGTGTTGGTGATGACCACCTCCTCCGCCTTCTCGCTTCCCAGGTAGGAGAACTCTTCCAGCATCTCCTCGGTCGTCCGAAGGTAGAGCGGCGCCTGGTTATCCGCGTCCGAAAAGCCGGAGCCGGCCATGATGATGCGCCGGTATATCTCATCCTGCGGGTCCATAAAGTGGACATCGCACGTAGCCACCACGGGCTTATGGAACTGCTCGCCCAGCTGCACGATCTTTTTGTTCAGCTCGATCAGGTCCTCCTTGGAGTTCACGGTATCGTTCTTCTCATCGTCGATCATGAACATGTTGTTGCCCAGGGGCTGGATCTCCAGGTAATCGTAAAAAGAGACGAGCCTTGCGATCTCCGCGTCCGAGGCGTGGCGGAGCAGGGCCTGGTAGAGCTCTCCGGCCTCGCAGGCGCTGCCGATGATAAGCCCATCCCGGTGCTCAAGAAAAACGCTTTTCGGCACGCGGGGATGACGGTGGTAGTACGTTAAATGGGACTTGCTGACCAGCTTGTACAGGTTGATGCGGCCGGTCTCGTTGCACATGAAAATGACGGCGTGGTAGGTGGGAAGCTTTTTGATGGTCTCCGGCGAGATGGCGCCCTGCCGGTTCAGCTCGTCGATGTCATAAATATCCCGCTCGGCCAGGCGCTTCACAAACTCCGCAAAGATCTCGGCGGTGCAGGCGGCATCGTCCACGGCCCTGTGGTGGTGGTCCAGGGACACGCCCACGGCCTTGGCTACCGTGTCCAGCTTAAAGCGGTTCAGGGCCGGCAGAAGGAAGCGGGCCATGCCCACGGTGTCCACATAGGTAAAAGTATCGCTAAGGCCAAGGCGGCGGCAGTTTTCCGTGATAAAGCTCATGTCAAAGTCCGCGTTATGGGCCACCAGGACGGCGCCCTCGCAGAAGGACAGGAAGGAGGGCAGCACCTCCTCGATGGGAGGGGCGTCCATGACCATGCCGTCGTTGATGCTGGTCAGCTGCTCGATCTTGAAGGGGATGGGGACGCGGGGGTTCACAAAGGTGGAAAACCGGTCCTTTATCTTGCCGCCCTCTACCCGGACGGCCCCGATCTCGATGATCTTGTTGGCGACCGGGGAAAAGCCGGTGGTCTCGATGTCGAAGACCACAAAGGAGCCGTCAAGCCTCTCGCCGTGGCCGTTGGTGACCATGCCCTTAAGGTCGTCCACCAGGTAGGCCTCCATGCCGTAAAGAACTTTAAAGTCCGAATCCTTGGGCACGCATCCGCCCCAGGCGTCAAAGCAGTGGTTGGCCTCGGGGAAGGCCTGCACCACGCCGTGGTCGGTAATAGCCAGGGCCTTATGCCCCCACTCGTAGGCCCGCTTCACCAGGGCCTTGGCATCCGTCACGCCGTCCATGTCGCTCATCTTGGTGTGGCAGTGGAGCTCCACCCTCTTTTGCGGGCTGTTGTCCATGCGCTTTTCGGTAAAATCGCCGATCTTTTTGATGCCGTAAATGGAGCCCAGCGTCAGCTCACCGTCAAACCGGTCAAGGGTCGTAACAGCCCTCAGCTTTATGAAGGCTTTTTTCTTAAGGCCTTCCTTGACCTCGGGGAGCTGTTCATTGCGCAGGAACATCTTCACCATGATGGTATCGGTGAAATCGGTGACGGGGAAGATGAGGATGGTCTTATCGTTCCTGATGGCCCGCTCCTCAACCTCCATGACCTGGCCGCGGACAATGACCTCGCCCATCTCCCCGGTGATGGAGGACAGGGGGATGGCATCGCCCTCAAAATCGCGCCCGTAAATGACATCCGGGTTCGGGTCCTTCCGGGGAAAGCCGCCGGAGCCATAGCCGCCTCGCTTGAAGGAAGAGCCCTTGCCCTCCAGGCTTCCCTTGAAGAGCTCGGTATCCTTGATGGCTTTATCCTCGCGGGACGCCGTTTTCTCTTTGGCTGCGCCTTTTTCGCCGGAGGATCTTTCAGATTTTTTGCCGCCATCGGCCTTCCCTTTGGCTTCGGCTGTTTTTTCTTTCGCTTTTGAAGCGTCGGCGGCCTCATCGGTATCGGAAGAGCCGTTCTCCTCTTCGCTTTTTAATTTCAGCACCCTCCGGGTGATGGCCTCGGCCTCCTTCTGGATCTGGAGGGCCGCGTTTTTCCGGTAGCGGCTTTCCGGCATGGCGACAAGGCTGATGTCGATATTCAGGTTCATTCCGCAGCGCTCGCAGAAGACCTTGTGCATATATTCATCCAGGATGTGAAGGCGGTTCCGGGATACGATGGTGTCCGGAACCTCCATCTTGAGCTCGCCGGGGGACGGAAAGGTGACCTTTGACTGATGAAACAGGTTGTATTCCAGCTCGCTGTAGGAAAGAAGCTCCTCCTCCATGCTGTCTCTGTATGCCTCAAAAAAGTTTTCGGGCGTGTACTGGGCGGACAGGCGGAAGCGCTCGATGAGAGTGACCTTGAGGTCAGAGCCTTTAAAAAACTGTTTTTCGATCTGGGATTCGAGAGCCTTTATGTTCTTTTTGTGTATCCACCTCTGGGATGAGATGTAGACCCACATACGGGTGCGCTCCCGGTTGCAGGATATCTTGGTGACGGCGACCAGGGCCAGGAGGTCTTTTAAATCCTCGCTGACGGTCAGGTTGGGAAAAACGTCAAGAAAATTTTTTTCCATGATCTCGCTCACGTTTTTGATCCTTTTACTCGACGGATAAGGTGTTTATAGGAAACGAATAAAATGTCTGCGTTTTCATTCGCTTCCCGCGCCGGATCTTCGCCGCTGCAAGCGGACACATTTCCGCTGAAAATCCGTGCGCATACTATATGGAATCCTCCTGTAAGCTGCGGCGGATCAGGCCTGGACAAGAGCCAGGAGTTCTTCGCGGAGGGCGGGGAGAAGCTGGTCCTCGGGAAGCTTTTTGATGATCTGCCCTTTTTTGATGAGCAGGCCTTCCCTGTCGCCTCCGGCGATGCCGATATCCGCGTCACGGGCCTCGCCGGGGCCGTTGACGACGCAGCCCATGACGGCCACTTTAATGGACAGGGGAATATCCTGGACCATATCCTCCACCTGGTTAGCCAGGGAGATCAGGTCGATCTTCGTGCGGCCGCAGGTGGGGCAGGAAACGACCTCCACGCCTTCCTTTCGAAGGCCGAGGGCGCGGAGGATGGTTTTTGCGCTTTTGATCTCTTCTATTGGGGAGCCCGTCAGAGAGACCCGTATGGTATCGCCGATGCCCTGCCCCAGGATAAGGCCGAGGCCGGCCGCGGACTTTATGTTGCCGGTATAGAGGGTCCCGGCCTCGGTGATGCCGACGTGCAGGGGGTAGGGGCTTTTTTCGGCCATCAGGCGGTAGGCGGCTGCGCAGAGCATGACATCCGACGACTTGATGCTGACGACCAGATTGTCAAAGCCCACATCCTCTAAGACATGGACCTCCTGCATGGCGCTTTCCACCAGGGCCTCCGGCGTTACGCCGCCGTACTTTTCCAGGATCTCCTTGGAGAGGGAGCCGCCGTTGACGCCGACGCGGATGGGGATACCTCTCTCGCCGGCCGCCTTTGCCACGGCCTCTACCCTGTCGCGGCTGCCGATATTGCCGGGGTTTACCCGGACTTTGTCCGCCCCGTTCTCGATGGCGGCAATGGCCAGGCGGTAATCAAAATGGATATCCGCCACCAGGGGGATATGGATCTGCTTTTTGATCTCTTTGAGAGCCGATGCGGCCTCCATGGTGGGAACCGTGCAGCGGATGATCTCGCAGCCGGCCTTTTCAAGGGCGAGGATCTGGGCGACTGTCCCAGGAATGTCCTCCGTCCGGGTATTTGTCATGGACTGGATGCGGATGGGGTTCCCTCCGCCGATAGTCAGGTTGCCGATGTTTACGGTTTTTGTGTGATCGCGGTACAATTTTTCTCCTTTTTATACTCGCGAGCGAATTTAATTGCCGATTGCAATTTTTTGCCGCGGTATATGCAGTTACACTATTTTAGCGGTAAAGAGCAATACAGGGCTGCCGCTTACCGCAACAGCCCCCATTAGCTCATATATCATGTGTGAACTACCACAGACCATAAAGGTCTGTGGCTTCTGAGAGCCTGACGGCTCTGTTTATACTCGCGAACGAATTTGACTGCCGTTTTAAATTCCGTGCCGCGGTATATGCAGTTACACTAGAATAGTTGCCTTTGGCAACTATTAAGTGTAACTAGTATAAGAAAAAAGTAAAGTTATTTTTGTCGTTTACCATAATCAGTGCTGGATCTCAAGCAGCTTCTGTTTCAGGTCGTGCTCCATGCGGGCCATCTCGGCTTCGGCCGCCATGCGCTTCTGGTGGCCTTCCTGCTGGATCTTGAGGACATCGTCCAGGGTGCGGATGAGGTCTTCGTTGGTCTTTTTAAGGGTCTCGATATCCACCACGCCGCGCTCGGATTCCTTGGCGGTCTCGACAGATGCCTGGTGCAGGGCTTCCGCGTTCTTCTTAAGCAGCTCGTTCGTCAGGTCCGTGACCTTGGACTGGGCCGCGGCGGCTTCCGCCGAGTGGGCGATGCCGAGGGCAAGGACCATCTGGCTCTTCCACAGCGGGATGGTGTTGACGATGGTGGTCTGGATCTTTTCCACCATGTTGGTGTCGTTGCTCTGGATCAGGCGGATCTGGGGAGCCGTCTGCATGGAGACCATCTTGGTCAGCTCCAGATCGTGGAGCTTCTTCTCAAAGCGGTTGCACTTATCCGCCAGGTCCTTGGCTGCCTGGGCATCCTCCGGAAGGCCCGTGGTGGCCGCTCTCTTCTCAAGGTCCCGCAGCTGTCCTTCGCGCACCTCGTTCAGGCGCTTCTTGCCGGCCAGGACATACATGGTCAGCTCCTTATAGTAGTTCAGGTTTTCCGCATACATGCGCTCAAGCAGGGCGGAATCCTTCATCAGGCGTACCTGATGCTCCTGGAGCATCTCGGTGATCTTGTCCACGTTGACCTCAGCTTTGGCGTAGCGGTTCTTTAAGCTTTCCAGCTTGTTGGTCTGCTTTTTGAAAAAGCCGAAAAATCCGCCCTTTTCCTCTTCCAGGGCGTCAAAATCCTTGAGCTCGCCCACCACGTCCACGAGAAGCGTGCCGACCTCGCCCAGGTCCTGGGTGCGGACGTTCGCCAGGGCGGCGTCGGAGAAGTCAGCCATCTTCTTCTGGGTGCCCGCGCCGTACTGGAGTACCTGGTTGGTGTTTTCGATATCGATCTTTTTGGAGAAATCGTCCACCATGCGCTGCTCTTCCGGGGAAAGCTGGGGCTCCTCAATGACGATCTTGGGGGTCGCCTCGGGAGCAGCCTCGGCTGCGGCTTCGGGAGCGCTCTTCTCGGCGGAGGCTTTCGCTTCCTGCGCTTCGGCCATGGCGTTCTTAAGTTCCTCCGGCTGCGGGATGTCGGGTTCCAGAGTAAGAGTGGGGACTGCTGAGCTCATAAATTCTTCTGACATGGTCTTTCTCTCCTTTTCTGATCTTTAAAATGATGGTAAGGGACTTATTTGTAAAGCATACAGGTGTCTATCAGGGATATCGATAAATCAGAATTTCAGCGTGGCGGTCTGCCCCTGCGCCTGCTCGCGGCCTACTTTCTGGATGTCGTCTTCGGTCAGGCCCTCCTGGGCGAGGAGGGTTTCGAGGACGGTGATGTCGGTGGAGACATCAAGGGCGGTTTCTTTGAATACGCTGTCCAGGAGTTTTTCGTAGGCGGCACTCAGGGTGTCCAGGGTGGCGTTTATTTCTTCCTTGGATCTTCGGATGTTTTCGCCCTGGACCGGCTGGCGGTCCATGTCCGCGTAGGCGTCAAGGAGCTTTATAGTCATGGGAAGGTAGTAGTTCATCAGCTTTTTAAGGTCGCTGACCACCTCGGGATGCTCCTTGGCCCGGTCGAAGATCTTGCCGACGACCATCTCCATGCGGGAGATCTTGTTGGATATCTCCTCGCCGGGAATGGCGTCGTTGGCTTTCCGGATGCGGGCGATGTAGGCATTGCCCTTGTCCAGGATCTCCTGGACCTCCTTGGTGATGACGGGCTTTTTGGCCTCCTCCTCGGCTCTCTTTGCCTGCTCCTCCTTCTCCTTTTGAAGCTTTGCGGCCTTCTGCTCCTCCTCCTGACGGCGGTGCTCGGCCTGGGTCTTCAGGTAGTAGTCGTATGTCTCGTCGCTGGTGATCAGGCATGTCTCCTGGCTGTCCATATGGCCTTCCAGGAACCACCCGGTCTTTATCATGGTCCGGACATCTTTCTGGACGATGTTCATGGGCTTCCTGGCGACTTTGGTCAGCTGGTCAAGGTTTATGTATGTTTTATCGCCGAGGGCTTTGACATACTGGGTAAAGCGCTCGGCCCGCCCGAAGTGCTGGGTGCCGAAGTAGGCAAGCGCCCCGCCCGCGGCCAGAAGGACCGTTGAGACCGCCGTGCCCACAGGGCCTGCGCCTCCGAGGAGAGCTAAGCCGTTGCCGAGGAACACAAGGACGCCGGCTACGGTCATGAAAACGCCCTTCACCTTCTCGCCGGTCATGTTCTGGGCATAGTAGGGGGATGCCTTCGGCGCCCTCTGGCTATCCGCGGCTTTTTTGCGGGCAAATTCTTCCGGCGGGGTGTAGCGGTAGCGCTTGTAATCCCCCCGGCTTCCGGTGACCGCGCTCTTAAGGGCATCCGCCCCGCTGTCGATCGCCCTCTCAAGGGCGCCCTGGACCGTGGATTGGATGCTTTCGTTCAGTTTTTTGAAGTCTTTGCTATTAATGGCCTTGTCGATCATATCGCTGATGGCAAGGCCAAGCTGGTCAAGTTCGCGATTATCCATAGATTTCTGCTCCTAAGTACAGGCGAGGCAAGCCTCCCTCTGCCTTGCTCCTGATAACGGCCATGCCGGCACGTTATCGCCTCAATGCCATATCTTTTTTTATTATACTCAACTCGCGTCCAAAAAACAAGAGAGGGAAGAATGTTTGCCTTTTTTATTTTTTTTTCAATTACTCCTTGCATGGACGGCATAAAAGTTTTACAATAACCCACAAACCGTTACCGGCTATTTATCTCAGTGAGGGAGGCCCCCCACTGAGATAAATGCTCCGCGAGGATGCGAACGCGCGCTATTATTAAGGTGTTTGCCTATTAAGTTATTTGCCTATCGGCAGCAGCGCGCGGCGCACAAGTCTCGCGGGGGAGACTTGAATTTGACACGGAGGAATTACGACTATGGAAAAAAAGAACATTGACTGGGGCAGCCTGGGATTCGGCTATGTCAAAACGGATTATCGCTATGTCTCGAACTATAAAGACGGCGCCTGGGACGAGGGCGGCCTTATCACGGATGATATGGTCAAGATCAGCGAGTGCGCCGGCGTCCTGCAGTATGCCCAGACCGCTTTTGAAGGCCTTAAGGCTTATACCACCGAGGACGGCCGCATTGTGGCTTTCCGCCCGGACATGAACGCCGAGCGTATGGAAAGCTCCGCTCTCCGCCTGGAAATGCCTCCCTTCCCCAGGGATCGCTTTGTTGACGCCGTTGTCGAGACGGTCCGCGCCAATGCGGCCTACGTTCCTCCCTACGGCTCGGGAGCTACCCTCTACATCCGTCCCTACATGTTCGGCACTAACCCGGTCATCGGCGTCAAGCCCGCCACCGAGTACCAGTTCCGTATGTTCACAACGCCCGTAGGCCCCTACTTTAAGGGCGGCGTTAAGCCTCTGACCATCCGTGTCAGCGACTTTGACCGCGCTGCGCCCCGCGGCAGCGGACACATCAAGGCCGGCCTTAACTACGCCATGAGCCTTCACGCCATCGTGGACGCCCACAAGCAGGGCTTTGACGAGAACATGTACTTAGACCCCGCCACCCGCACCAAGGTTGAAGAGACCGGCGGCGCCAACTTCCTGTTTGTCACCAAGGACAACAAGGTCGTCACGCCCAAGTCCGACAGCATCCTTCCCTCCATCACCCGCCGCTCCCTCATCTATGTTGCCAAGGAATATCTTGGCCTGGAAGCCGAGGAGAGAGAGATCTACCTTGACGAGGTCGCCGATTTCGCGGAATGCGGCCTCTGCGGCACCGCAGCCGTCATCTCCCCCGTCGGCAAGGTCGTGGACCACGGCAAAGAGATCTGCTTCCCCAGCGGCATGACGGAAATGGGCCCCATCACCAAGAAGCTCTACGAGACCCTCACCGGCATCCAGATGGGCCGCATCGAGGCTCCGGAAGGCTGGATCAAGGTCATCGAGTAAATCATTTTCGCTCACAAATGGAACAGAGGGCGAAAGAAAAATTCCCTCTCGGTATCGAGCAGGAGGGGAAGCTTCTCCTCCTGCCCGATGCCGAGATACTTCCTTACGCCGTTCCTGCGATAATAAAAAAGCCCTGCCACTTTTCTGTGGTGGGGCTTTTTTAGAACGTATATTTGCACCTAATATGTTCATTATATTGACTTTTTGCACCTTTTCGCATATACTTAAAAAAGATGCAAAGGAGGTATGATTATGGCACAGGCTACATTCAGCGTCCGCATGGACGAAGCATTAAAAAAACAATTTGACGAATTATGCCAGGAATTTGGAATGAATGCTTCTACAGCGATCAACGTATTTGCGAGAGCAGTTGTAAGACAACGCAGGATTCCTTTTGAAATCTCTTCTCCTATTACCAGAGAGGGAGCTATGCAGGCATTTACAGCTTTACGGGCACAAGCCAAAAATAACGGCGTTGCCGACATGAGTTTGGATAACATCAATAAGGAAATCGGTCTTGCCAGAATTGAGGCTGAGGCATGATCTGCTACGCAGTTATTGACACCAACGTGCTTGTTTCGGCCTTGTTGTCCAGCAAGGATGACACAGCTACTGTTCAGGTATTGAGCAAAGTGATCATTGGTGAGATTATCCCCGTTTACAGCAATCTTATCACAAAAGAATATCGGGAAGTTTTAGCGCGAAAAAAAAGGAAAGAAAAGGGGACGGTTTCTTGTCTTTGACAAAAAAACGTCCCCTTTTTCTTCAAAAAGATTTTCAGCATAAGCGCTCTTACTTTCCCGCTTTTTTCCTGGCCTGTTTGTCCTCGTACATCAGCCGGTCGGCCTGGGATAAGAGCGCTTCCAGGTCATAGCCCTTTTCGCCGAAGGCAAAGCCACAGGCGATCACGCAGTCGATGCCGTCCTCTGCCTGGTTCAGGGCTTTCAGGCCTTCCTCCCAATCCTGGCGAAGCTGTAGGGCTTCCTGACGGCTTATATGGATCGCCACCACAATGAACTCGTCCCCGCCCACCCGGAAGGGCATCACATTGCGCTTCGCAATCCGTTTCAGGCTTTCGGCCGCCTTTTTGATCAGCTTGTCTCCCGCCTCGTGACCATAGGTGTCGTTCATGGCTTTCAGGTTGTTCACATCCATGTTGAATATGGCAATAGTATTCTGCTTCTGGAACAGGGATGCTTTCAGCTCCATGAATTTGCCCTTGTTGTACAAACCGGTCAGGCCGTCGTGGTCCTTCTCGACCTTAAGATCCCGGGAATAATCGGTGATATCACGGTACAATTCCATATACAGGCTGGTGTCTACCAGATGATGGATCTGGAATTGTTCCCCGCCCTCCGAAAACGTGGAGGTAATGACCATGAAGGTCTTCCTGTCCCGTGAGCGCAGCAGATCCCATACCTCGCTTTGCTGCCCTTCCCACGCCGGCGGACAGGCTGAATCCCAGTTGGTTTTCTCTTTTTGGATGAAGGCCGTTTTCCCGTCCTCATACACCACCGAACCGGACGCATCGGTGATCAGTATGCCGCCAATATCGTCCCGGAAAAAACGCAGGATGGCATTGTCCATATTAATCTTCATAGCAATATCCTTTCGCTCGCCGCAGGCCCACCTGGCTGCTGCCAGGTGGCGGGAGAAGCTTTGCAAAGGTTTATACTCGTTTCTCCTCATTATTATAGTAAGTCTTCATCCGTTTCGCAACCGATACATTCAGGAAATGGGACGATTCTTTTTTCATCCAGAAAAAACCGTCCCTTTTTTCAGTAAGAAATTGCATTGCCTTACCTCCGAAACATTGATAGCTTATAAAGTGAGGCCGGGCGAGTCGGAACGCTGGCCTTAGATCCAGCAAATCAGCACAGAAAGGAGAATAGCCGTGAAGAAACTGATCATAAGCCTTGCCGCTGCGCTCTGCGTCGTGGCATCGGCCAGCAGCGCCTATGCCCTGAATTACAAAATGTACCTGGACAATGAGGCGACATTTGAAACCCTGGAAGAAGCCAGGGAGAATGAGTCTGCCTCGCTGTCAGAAATGACCGGCAGGAATTACATGCCGGACCCTGCCCTGGATGCTTACCCGGAAGGCACAACATATGTCTACCGCTCCGCAAAAATGTGTACGCCCCTGACCGCCGCGCCCCGCATGAACACCAACTTCCTGGTCTATACGGACGCGAAATTCGGGGGAAAAGAGGATGCCCTTGCCTACATTCAGGCTCTTGGCCTTACCGACATCGTTGATGCCGCCCACGGCAGCATTGTGCTGGTGACTCCCATCGATAAGGAAGCCGGTTTTGGCCCCGCCGATCAGGAGGCCTATTTCCGGATGCAGGCGACCCAGTGCAATATCGGCTACTTCGTCACGGATGCCGAAAATGTCCGCACCTATTACGCCGACAGCGTGTATTACGGCGGCCTGACCGACCGCTATGCCATCGGCATTGACGGCGGAGCCACCTTCCTGTGCGATTATGTGTCCAATACCCTGGACTTTGTCTCCCGCCTCGCCGGCCTTCTGCTGGTGAATCCCGACATGCAGGATGTGCGGACGGTCGCTGCTTGCGTTCCTGCTTATCTGGTCAACCCGACAGAACGCACCATCGAAAAATTCAAAGCGGCCAACGAAGTGGATTCCTGGGGCTTTGAGGGCGATGTCACGTATTATTTCAACCGCGAGCTTCCCCTCCAGAAGGTATTCGTGGAAGAAACCGAGGATGTGGATCTCGGCGAGCTGGTTCCCAGGGTCTATGACAGCATGTTCATCAAGGCCATGAGAAACGCTGTCAACATGCCCCGCCTTCATACCGCGGGCATGATGTTCAGCGATTATAAGTGGAACCAGGCCCCCTACTCCCTGGCTGAGCGCTCCGCCTTCTATACCGGCAAAACAGCCGGCGGCATTTACGTCTTTGAAAAGCAGGAGGATCGCTTTAGCGACATCTGCACGGAAAACGGCGAATATATCCAGACCTGGTATGAATTTCTTCCCGAAGAGGTGGTCAATGGAACAGCCAAGGAAGGCTCAATCCCGCTGATCCTCTCCAACCACGGCGGCGGCGACGATACCATGCAGTACATGGATGAATTTGGCCTGATCCCCATTGCCGAGCGGGAACGTGTCGCCATAGTGGCCCCCTATCACGCGGAAACGACTTACATCAACAACAAGGCCCTGCCCGCCCTTGTGCGCTACATGCTGGAAACCTATCCGGCCCTTGACGCTTCCCGCGTCTATACCACAGGCTACTCTATGGGCGGTATGGCCGCTATGGCTGCCGTCTATGGCGATTCTTCCCTCTTCGCCGCATGCGTCCCCATGGCCTTCCCGTTCTGGCAGGGAACTGAGGAAGAAATAGCTGCCCTCAAGGAAAACCATATGCCTTACCTGGCTGTCATCTCCTCATACGATGATTTCTGGTACGAATGGGGCGTTGGCATTAAAGCCAATTATCAGCAGTATATCAACGAATTCCTGACTTTCAACGGCATGGAACCCCTGGAATACGACTTTGAAAAATATCCCATGTCCGGCTTCAAGGGAGACTCCTTCCAGAGCGTGCTTCTTCACAATGAATATATGAACGACAACTGGCTTCTGTACAACGACGAAGGTATCCCCATGGTAGGCCTCAATGTCACCGAAGGCATTCCTCACGGCCTGTGGCAGGTGTACGGCGAGATTGCCTGGGATTACATGAAACAATTCTCCCGCGATCCTGAGACAAAGGAGATCATTTATACGCCTGCAAGGTAATAATGCAACTCGCTTGACAAAAACGACGTATGAAAGGAGTAAAAACCATGAAAAAAACTATTTTGGCAGCACTTGTTCTTGGCACATTTTTTTCAGTTCATGCGATGGCGGGGACTTATGTCCAGCATATCCCTGTCGAGGCGGGTTTTGAGACCCTTGAGGAAGCGAGGATAAACGGTCCTGCTGTCCTGTCCGAGATCATGGGAAAGGATTATGCGGCAGACCCGGCCCTTGACGACTATCCCGCGGGCACCACCTGGGTCTACCATTCTGCCGGCCTTTACACCAGTGCGACAGCGGCCTACCGCATGAATACCAATATCCTTGTCTATACCGACAAGACATTCGCGGATACGGATGAAGCCTACGCCTATGTGGAAGAGCTCGGGCTGATCCCGATCATCGACCAGGCTTGCGGAAGCGTCGTCCTGGTAACGCCTATCGACAAAGAAGCCGGCTTTGGCGCGGCGGATGCGGAGGCCTACTTTAAACTCCAGGCTGTGCAGTGCAACCTGGGCGGCGGCATCCGGGGGGAAACCGGATCTGTTTCTTTTGCGGATAACCTGTATTATGGCGGCCTGACATACCGCTATCTCATTGGCATCGACGGCGGCGCCGCGTTCCTGTGCGACTATATTGCTTCCAACCTGGATGACATCGGCCGCGTGGGCGGCATGCTCCTCATCAACGCCTCTATGGACGAGGCGACCGAAGTGGCCGGACTGGTCCCGGTATATCTGGTCAATTCGGATGAGGTCGTTTTTGAAAAATTCCAGGCGGTAAACGGCGCTTATGCCGAAGAGATCACGGATGGAAAGACCGTCTATTTTAACCAGGAGTATCCGGTCCGTCGGGTAGCGGTTGCTTCCAGTAATGGACTTGCCCTGTCCGATTACGTGACGGATGCCTACTACAGCTTCCTCGTCAAGGCCCTTCGGTGCCCGGTCGTAAAATCCGGCCTGATCGTTCCCCTGACAGATTTCGCTTCCTATGCCTTCAACCAGTCTCCCTATGCCCTGGAAGAGCGGAATGCCATCATTGATGGGGTGACTGCGGATGGTATCGTGGTCATCGAATATCAGGATGATGAACTTCTGGCCGACATTGAGGCACAGCCCGGCGAGTATATGCGCGTCTGGTATGAATGCCTTCCCCAGGAAGTCCTGGACGGCACAGCCGGTGAGCACAGCATTCCGGTCATCATCTGCAACCACGGCGGCGGCGACGATCCCGTCCAGTGCGCGGATGAGCTTGGCATCCTGACCCTAGCCGGCAAAGAGCGCATTGCCGTCATTGCCCCCAGGGAAGCCAGCGATACCCCCGGCGTCGGCCTTTTCTCGCCGAATGCCTATAATATTCTGGGGCGGGCTATTCCGAAGCTTATGGAAGCTGTTCTTGAAAAATATCCGGCCCTCGATCCTTCCCGCATCTATACCACCGGTTATTCCATGGGCGGTGCTGCCGCGCTGGAGCTGGCGGAGACTTCTCCCTATATGATCGCCGCGGCCGTTCCCATGGCAGCCGGAACTATGCAGGGCCTGCATGTCTGCACAGAGGAAGAGATTGCCGCCTTTGCCAATGTTGATGTTCCTCTCCTTTTCACCACCTCCAGCTATGACGGCGCCAGCGCCTTTAACAGTGAAGAGGGAATCCTTGGCGGCAACTATCAGGAAGCGATCAATCTCTTTATGGGCTTTAACGAGATGGGTGCCATCGACTATGATTTTGAGGCTTATCCGATCGTTGGCTTTAAGGCAGACAAAATTGTCCGCTTTATGCTGAATGATGAGTACGAGAACACCACTTGGATGCTGAACAATGAGGATGGGGTTCCCATGCTCGGCGTCAGCTTCACCGCCGACCTTGCCCATGCCCTTCATCCGTCTTACGGCGAACTCGCCTGGAACTTCATGAAACACTACTCTCGCAATCCGGAAGACGGAACGCTTATCTATATTCCGTAAGAAAAGGAGACGGCTCTTTTTTCTTCTTTCGTCGAAAGAAGAAAAAAGAGCCGTCTCCTTTTCTTATCCTCTATCAGCCTAGCGCAAACGCGATCGTACTGTAACTTCGTTCATAGAAAAACATAGAAAGCTTCTAAGAACACCCCTTACGGTTA
>CAMNNO010000057.1 GCA_946545475.1 uncultured Blautia sp. | reverse complement strand
TTTTCGCCGCTGCAAGCGGACACATTTCCGCTGAAAATTCGTGCGCATACTATAACTGAGCGCTGTTATTCAGGCACATGATATGCTATAATAAACGACAAAAGTAACATTACTTTTGTCGTTTACTATAAGATGGCAGGCAGAGGAGAGGGATAGTCCATGAGTGATAAGAATAGCTTTGAACATGATCTTCAAGCCCGCACCCGGGCGGGCACAACGGCGGCGCTCCGGGGAGTAGTGTCCCTGTATCTTCTGTACCTGGCCTGGCAGCTCATAAAGGACGCGCGCTCCGGACAGGAGGACATTCCCACGGCGGTCGCCTATCTGGCTGCTGCCGTGTTTGCGCTGGTAGCCATAGGCTTTGCCGTCTATATCGTCAAGAGATGGCGGGCCGATGTAAAGGCGTCGCGCCCTTCCGGGAATGACGAAAAAGAAGGAGACAAGGATGAACCTTTATCTTGAGCGCATCCGGAAGCTGTATGAGGGGTATCTTAAGACGGCGGAGGAGCTTGAGAAGAACCGGAAGATCGGCGACGGGCTTTTTGGCCTCGGCCACGGCCCGGAGGATGATCCCTGCCACGAACGCTTTGAAAAGGCGCTTGAGAGCCTTCTCATGGCTTTTGATCAACAGGAGCCGTCCTCCGATGAAGTCCGTGAGGTCCTGGAGTTTCTCTATGCCGATCCGGGAGCGGCCGGCACACCGCAGAGCGCCTATTGGGTGCTGATCGCCGTTCAGGGCTTTGGGCTGCCCCTGATCAAGAGGCTTGACCGGGAGGATGCCCGGATGCTCCGGGAAGCGTATGATACCTGCTACCCCGCCTGGAAGCGCCTGCCGGTGCAGAAGCGGATCATAAAAGATCTGAGGTGGCAGAGCGGCTGACGGAAAAAAGGCGGAACCTTTGGAATGCCATTCTTTGCCGCGGGATATGCGGGATAACAAATATGATAGAGGAGAAAATTATGAAACTGTTTGTTGGCATCGATCTGGGAACCTCGGCGGCAAAGCTTCTTCTGGTGGATGAAAACGGCGATATAGTAAACGAGGTGACAAGGGAATATCCCCTGTCCTTCCCAAAGCCCGGCTGGTCCGAGCAGAATCCGTCCGACTGGTGGGAAGCCTGTAAGAGCGGCCTTCGAGAGCTTATCCCGGAAACCGAAAGAAAAAGCGTGGCCGGCATCGGCTGCGGCGGACAGATGCACGGGCTGGTGGCGCTGGATGAGAATGACGAGGTCATCCGCCCGGCCATCCTCTGGAATGACGGCCGGACCGGCGAAGAGGTTGAATACTTAAACAACGTCGTCGGGCGGGAAAAGCTTTCCGCCCTCACGGCAAATATCGCCTTTGCGGGCTTCACCGCGCCCAAGATACTCTGGATGAAAAAGAATGAGCCGGAGAACTTTGCGCGCATCAAAAAGATCATGCTTCCCAAGGACTACATAAACTATAAGCTCACCGGCGTTCACAGCTGCGACTATTCCGACGCCTCCGGGATGCTCCTCCTGGATGTGGCGCATAAGTGCTGGTCGGACGAGATGCTTTCCCTCTGCGGCGTGTCAGAGGAGCAGATGCCAAAGCTCTATGAAAGCTACGAGGTTGTGGGAAGGCTGCTGCCGGACGTGGCCGGAGAGATTGGCCTCTCCCCGGACGTGGCCGTCGTGGCCGGCGCGGGCGACAATGCGGCGGCGGCCGTGGGCACCGGGACGGTGGGCGAGGGGATGTGCAACCTGTCCCTGGGGACATCCGGCACCCTCTTTATCTCCTCGGATCATTTTGGCGTGGACACAAACAACGCCCTTCACGCCTTCGCCCACGCCGACGGCGGCTACCACCTGATGGGCTGCATGCTCTCGGCCGCCAGCTGCAATAAGTGGTTCTGCGAGGAGGTGCTTCACACGGAGGATTATCCGGCCGAGCAGGCGCCCATCACGGAGGAGAAGCTGGGGCGCAACCATGTCTTCTTCCTGCCGTACCTGATGGGCGAGCGCAGCCCCATCAATGACGTGAACGCCCGCGGCTGCTTTGTGGGCATGACCATGGATACCAGAAGGGAGGACCTGGTGCAGGCCGTGCTGGAGGGCGTGGCCTTCGCTATCCGGGATTCCCTGGAGGTGGCCCGCTCCCTGGGGCTTTCCATTCCCCGGAGCAAGATATGCGGCGGCGGTGCCAAGAGCCCCCTGTGGCGGAGGATCTTTGCCAATGTCCTCGGCATCCCCCTTGATATGGTAAAAACCGAGCAGGGCCCGGGCTATGGCGGCGCGATCCTTGCGATGGTGGGGTGCGGCGTGTATCCGGATGTCCGGACGGCATGCGATGCGCTTGTTGCGCTCTCGGATGTCACAGAGCCGGAAGAGGAGATAGCAAAGCGCTATGAGGCCCAGTACCGGAAATTCCAAAAGATCTATCCGGCCATGAAGGCGCTCTTCCCGGAGATCCAGTAAGTATAGAAGAAACGGGGCGGCAGATGGGAGCCCCTGACAGAAGAAAGGATTTTGTCTATGAAGATCTACTCGGTATATGATCCGGAATTTAAGCCCTACGGCAAGGTACTGACAGGATATGACACGGCAGAGCTTGTCGATGCGATGGGAGCGATCGCCCTTCCCGAGGCGGGAACCGCCTACGAGCCCGCCATCGACAGCCTCGAAGCCTGCGCCATTTTTGAAGAGCTCCGTGACCACGCCTACGGCGGCATGCCCATCGAGATCGGCATGTGCTGGGGATATAACACACGTCTCAACTGTTTTGAGTACCACCGGGACAGTGAGCTCAACATCGGCTGGGATGACTACATCCTGCTCGTGGCCCGCCAGGACGAGATCGTTGACGGCGTGCTGGATTCCGGTAAGGTCAAGGCCTTCCGGGCCCCGAAAGGCGCTGTTGTGGAGGTCTACGCCACAACGCTCCACTACGCGCCCTGCCAGGCCGTCAAAGATAAGGGCTTCCGCGTGGCGATCGCCCTGCCCCGGGGCACAAATGGCAAAAAGCCCGTTTTTGAGCCGAAAAATGAAGAGGACAAATGGCTCTTCGCCTGCAACAAATGGCTCCTGGCCCACCCCGATACCAGCGAAGCCAGGAACGGCGCCCATATCGGCATTGCCGGGGAGAATATAGACATCAGTGAACTTATCTGAACGATAGCTTGATTGAACAAATAGGATAGAGGGATAATAAAGGCGGAAAACGCTCCCCTTTTTTGGGGATGCGCTTTCCGCCTTTATGTTTTTTGATAAGGTAAAGAAAATCAAACAAAAATCAGAACAATACGGCAGAAATAAAAGTAAGTTTTCACTAAATTAAAGAGAATAAACCGAAATCAAAAGACGATTCTTTGACGGATAACTCTTCTTCCTGATAAAATGCAATTATATCTGGAAACGCAGGAAATGACCAAAACCAAGTTAGTCTTGCCGTTTCCTATAATTTTATCTAGGGAAAGAGGGGATGCCCGTAACCATGTGAAAGCTCTGACGATGGAAGAGCATAAGCAAACGATGCAACCGCAGACCGACCGGAAACGATCGAGTAACAAAAAACCACTGACCTATAACAAGTTCCTGAGTATCCGTGGTATTATTACCGCAGAAAGAGAGAAGAGGTATGAAGAAATTACTGTGTATCGTCGCATCGCTCCTCATCGCGTCCTCTTGCCTTGCGATCGCGAATGCCGCTGTTGAAGTCGATCCGGCCCTTTATCCGGTTACGCCAAACGGCAAGGACATCATCCAGAACCCCACCACATACTGCAACCCGATCACCGTTTCCGCGGGTTCCGAGCGCTTTTCCGGCGGCGGCGAGCCTATCGTGAGAGTATTTAATGACGACTATTATCTGACCGTCAGCCGTCAGCCCGGCTACTGGTGGTCCCATGACTTTGTAAACTGGACCTATGTTGAAGCCCCGAACATGGTCACCGGCATTACCGGCTGGGTGGAGATTGACGGCGAGCTGTACAGCTATGCGGGCAACGGCACGTCAAACATCGCCAAGGCTATTGATGTCAAAGCCGGCGAATGGGAGGTTGTCGGCACCTTCAGCGCCTATCACAACGACGGAACCGTGACCGGCGGCTACGGCGATGCCTCCATGCTGTACGATGAAGAGACCGGGCGTCTTTTCATGTACTATGGCTGGTCCCAGATCCTGGGCATCCGCTGCGTTGAGATCGACAAGAACACCTGGCAGGAGATCGGCGAGCCCGTTGTCTGCATCTGGGGCGATCCCCATAAGCACGGCTGGGAGACCAGATACGTGGAAGACAACATTTATCCGCTGCGCCAGATCACCAGGGAATACCGTCCCGAGGAATACGGCTGGACAGAAGGCGGCCATCCCCTTAAATATAACGGCAAGTATTATCTGATGTACGCCTCCATCGGCTACGAGTTCTATTCCTATGGCCATGGCGTTTATGTGGCGGACGATCCCATGGGTCCCTTCACATACCTTGAGGATAACCCCCTGACCATGAAGACCACCGGTATCGCTCCCGGCGCTGGTCACGGCGCCATCTGGACCGACAGGAACAATCAGGTTTGGACCATCTGCATGATCGGCAACGCCCTGGATCGCCAGAGCGGCGTGACGCTCCGGAACCTCTTCCCCTCCGGCGTGGACGAGGACGGCGTTATGTACGGCATTGAAGAGTACGGCGACTTCCCGCAGTGGCTGCCCGAAGTGACCGATGATCCCATGGGGCATTATACCGGATGGGCCCTTCTGACCCTGGACAAGAAGGTTGAAGTCTCCTCCGAGCTGGAGAACTGCTATGCCGCTTATGCGGTCGACGAGGATGCGAAGAACTACTGGTGCGCCGAGACAGGCGATCCCGGTGAGTATATCACCGTCGACCTTGGCGAGGTCTGCGATATCCGCGGCATCCAGATCATGTGGGACAGAAAAGACACGAACGGCTCCCGCGACAAGCTTGACCGCTATCACTGCTACACCATCGAGGCGTCCGACGATAACGAGAACTGGACCCTGATCATTGACAAGAGCGACAACCCGCAGGATCTGTGGTCGGATTATGTTGAGCTGCCCACTCCGGTCTATGCGCGCTATCTCAAGCTGACAAACGTGTTCGTGCCCGATGAAGGCAAGTTCGCGGTCAAGGGCTTCCGCGCCTTTGGTAATCCCGACAAGGCTACATTTACGAAGGTTGAAGATGTTAAGGTCGTCCGCAGCGAGCGCGACCGCCGCATTGTCACCCTGCTGTGGGATGAAGTACCCGAAGCCGAAGGCTATCTGGTCCGCTACGGCATCGCTCCCGACAAGCTCTACAACAGCTACATGGTCTACAGGGACAGCTATCTGCATTTCAAGACTCTGAACGTCGATCCGGAGTATTACTTCGAAGTCGAAGCCTGGTCGAGCGGCACGCCAAGATACGTGGAAAATACCTTCGAGACCCGCGGCCGAGGCGCCGAGCTCGATCTGATCAAGACAGTCGGAGAAGAAAGAACGACGACCCGCATCATGACGTATGAGACCTACGGCAAGGATGAGGTCTATGTCTTTGACAACATCACGCCGGGCACTTATCAGCTGCGCCATACCTTCGGCGTGGGCATCTGGGGTCCGGAAGAACTGACGGAAGCCGAGCTGATCGGCACCGGCACCGAGCCCACGATCGAGGCGCTGAACCTGTCGCAGTTTGGCAACAACAATACCCAGTGGGGCACCGTCGAAGTCCGCGTCTATCCGGGCGAGGAAGCCGGCAGGATCGAAGTCACCCTGAACTATCTGGACGACCTGGAATGAGAGCCGGCCAGCGGCGCTTTGTGACAAGGTGAAAACGGCGATCCGCTGGCGGAATGATCGCTGTTATACCAGAAATATCTGACGACTGCCGCCGATGATCGAAAGCGGGCAGGAGGGGAGATCTTCCCCTCCTGCCCGCTTTCGCAGTATAAGAGCATTATTGCCTTACGGCGAAGCCCTGACAGCCTCGGATATCGTGTGGGCTTCGGCATACAGGTACAAGGGCTCATCCAGGAGGTTTATCTATCTGTTTACGGCCATTTCCGCCGGCGGGGCCGTTGTGGTGAGCCAGTATATCGGCAGCCGGAGCCGGAAGAACGCGGAGCAGGCGGCGTCCCAGATCTTTCATATCGCGGGGCTCTTATCCCTGGCCTGTATGGCAGCGATGCTCCTTTTCGGCTCGTCGCTCTTGCAGGCCATGTACCCGGAAACGGAAAGCGCCACCATGGAGGCCTGCAAAACCTACATGTGGATCGTGGCGATATCCTTCCCGGCCAATGCCCTGTACAATGCCGGCGCGGCCATCTACCGCGCTATGGGCGAGACAAAGATCACCATGTGGGCCTCCATCTTTGCCACGGTCGTGTGCCGCACGCTTCTTTCTTTCCTGCTTGCCAGACGCCGGGGAATGGGCGTCATTGGCATAGCCCTGGCCATGGTGCTGGACTGGTGCATCAAGGCTGTCCTGGATATCGCCCGCTTTCATAGCGGAAAATGGGCGAAGAATAAGGTCATCTAAGACTTGCTTATTGGATGGATTGTGGTATAATAGACAAGTGTTCTTCTATCTTGGCTTCCAAAAGTGTCATATTTACCCAAAATTATTTGGGCGATAAAAAGAGTTCTTGTGAAAAAAAGGATTTTTTGGGAAAAGACTTTTTGGAAAAGATTTTTTGGAAAAAACTTTTTGGAAAAAAACTTTTTGAAAGGAAGGAGTTTTTATGACAGGTTTACCGTTAATCTTTGCTTTCATCATTGCCATTGTTGTGATGATCGTGATGATCTCCAAATTTAAGATCCATCCCTTCATCTCCATCATGAGCATCAGCCTGATCCTCGGCCTTCTGGCCGGGATCCCCATTGTGGACCAGAAAACGGCAGACGGCGCGACGATAAGCGGCCTGGCCTCGGTTATCGGCGCCGGCTTCTCGGGCACCTTCTCCAGCATTGGTATCGTTATCATCCTGGGCGCCCTGATCGGCAGCATCCTGGAGCAGACCGGCGCGGCCTTAAAGCTGGCCGACATGGTCATCCGCCTGGTGGGCAAGAACAATCCCGTCCTGGCTATCGAGCTTATGGGCTGGGTGGTATCGATCCCCGTCTTCTGCGACTCCGGGTTCGTTATCCTGAACCCCATCCGCAAAGCCCTGGTGCAGCGCACCGGCGCTTCCTCAGTTGCCATGAGCGTGGGCCTGGCCTCCGGCCTTTACCTCTCCCACGTATTCATCCCGCCGACGCCCGGCCCCATCGCGGCGGCCTCCACGCTCGGTATCGGCAACAACCTGCTCATCGTCATGGGCATGGGGTGCCTGTGCAGCATTCTTCCTCTCATTGCCGCCTTTGTCTATGCAAAGTTTATCGGTAAGCGCGTAAAAGCTTCGGACGAAGCCGATGCGGGCGAGGTCGTCAAGACATATGAGGAGCTGGTCGCCGAATACGGCACTCTGCCCAGCGGCTGGAACTCCCTGGCTCCCATCATTGTCCCCATCATCCTGATGGCCCTTTCCTCCATCGTGTCGATGGCCGGCCTTAAGGGCATCATAAGAGACCTCCTTACCTTCCTGGGAACCCCCATCATCGCCCTGGCGGTCGGCACCATCTTTGCCATCATCCAGCTCGCCGGCGCCAAGAAGATGGAGCAGTTCTACAAGATCACAAACGACACCCTCATGACGGTCGGCCCGATCCTGTTCGTGACGGCTGCCGGCGGCGTCCTCGGAAAGATCATTTCCTCCTCCGACATGGTCAACTATATCTCTGCCCATGCCGGCGTGCTCAGCACCATGGGGATCTTCTTCCCGTTCCTGCTCTCGGCTATCCTGAAATCGGCCCAGGGCTCTTCGACCGTTGCCCTCACCACAACGGCCGGCATCGTGGCCCCGCTTCTGGAAGTGCTCGGCTTTACCACGCCTGTCCAGGTCACCCTGGTGTGCATGGCCATCGGCGCCGGCGCCATGACCGTCTCCCACGCCAACGACTCCTTCTTCTGGGTCGTCACCAATTTTGGCGCCATGACACCGGAGCAGGGCTATAAGACCCAGACCGTCAATACACTCATCATGGGCATCGCCGCCATCCTGGAGATCGCGCTCCTGAGCCTTATCTTCCACTAAGCGCCCCCGCCCATCCCGCGCAAACGATAACGCCAAGATAGAAAAAGAAGAAAAGGTGGGAAGGAGAAGAAACGTCCTCTTTTCTTCTCCCTTTCCTCATAAAAAAACGTCCGGCATCTTCATTTTCCAGAAGATGCCGGACGTTTTTTAGATAGGAATGCTCTCCCTTCATTGAGGTGGATAGAATCGAACCGTGAAGCGTGTCCCCTCCCCCGGCGTGCTTTCCGCTTTTATGGTTCCATGGCTTTTCAGGATGATCTGCCTGGCCAGGGAAAGGCCGATGCCGATGCTCTCTTCCCGGCGGCTCCCGGCTTTGTAGAAGCGCTCGAAAATGTGCGGGAGGTGGACGGGGTCGATCCCTTCGCCGTCATCCTCTATGACGACGGCAGCGTAAAGGGTGTTGCCAAGAGCCCTTATGCGGACATGCCCGCCCTCCCTGCTATGCTCGATGGCATTTTTTATGATATTGGTGAAGGCCTCGGAAAGCCAGCGGCTGTCCCCGCTTATGACGAGGAGGGGAGACGGGGCGTCTGGGCCATGGCGGATGGGCGCATCTTCGGCGGGGGAAGAGGCGCAGGGCAGAAGGACCTCGAGGGAGACACCGGCGACCTCGGCCATCACCTCCAGGTCCTGCCGGACCTTTACAAGGAGATCCGGGAGATATATGGGCTCCGCCTTCATCTCCAGCACCCCGGCTTCCAGCTGGGCGAGGGTTAAAAGACTCTGGATGAGCCAGGACATGCGGCCTGTCTGGGCATCGATCCGGCTGGCCCAGTCGAGGCGCTGCTCCTCGGTCACGCCTTCCTCTGACAGAAGATCGGTCATGATGCGGATGGCCGAGAGGGGCGTTTTGAACTGGTGGGAGATGTCGGACAGCATATCGGACATATAGGTCTTCTGGCGCTTCTCAAGAGTATATTCCTCCCGCAGGAGGGTGACGACCTTGTAGATCTCGCTTTGCAGGATGCCAAGCTGCCCTTCGGCGATCCTGGATATCGCGGGCAGGGGCAGGTCGTCCTGTGCGCATGTCACGTAGCGGATCAGCTCGTCTATCCGCCTGGCATCTTCTCTTTTTTCCAGAAAGGACAGAAGAAAAAAGAGGACAGCGTAAAGGGCGAACAGGAGGGCGCAGAGCCAGGACGCCTGACAAAGCAGGCAGAGCGCGAAAAAGAGTATGGCTATGGCAAGCTTTACTTTCAGATACATGGGCATGTCCTTGTCATGGGGAGAAACGATCAGGCATCGGCCTGCCGGATGCTTCGGGGCATTTTGGCGCGGGGATGGAAGGCTGTGTTAAGGCATTCGGTATCCGATGCCGCGGACGGTCTGGATGACGGGCTCGCCGCCTTCCTCCTCCAGTTTTTTCCGCAGGCGGCGGACGTAGACGGAGAGGGTGTTGTCGTTGACAAAGCTTCCGGCGTCGTCCCACATATCCCGCAAAAGCTGCGACCGGGAGAGGAGCTGGCCGCGGTTCCGGATGAAGGTGAGGAGCAGGCGGTATTCCGCGGCGGAGAGGAAGATCTCCGTTTCCCCGCGAAAAACCTTTCCGGAGCGGAGGTCTGCGGTGTTTTTGCCGATCCGGATCACCTGGGTATCCGGGGCGGGGGAGCTCCTTCTAAGAACGGCCTTTATGCGGGCCATGAGCTCCCGGATGCGGAAGGGCTTGGCGATATAGTCGTCGGCGCCCTGCTCCAGGGCGAGGACGGTGTGGGCTTCGTCGCTGCAGGCCGTGAGGAACAGAATGGGGGAGGCGCTGACCTTCCGGATGGCCTGGCAGACCTGATAGCCGTCGCCATCCGGCAGCAGGACATCCAGAAGGCAGATGTCAAAGGGAAAGGCGCCGCCGATAAGGGGCAGGGCCTCGGATACGCTCCGCGCCACTGCCGTTTCGTATCCCTCAAGGGAAAGCGCGATCCGCAGGCCGTCGGCGATGACGGGGTCGTCTTCTACAATAAGTACTTTCATGGGAGGGCTCCTTAGCAGTTCCTGATACAGGTTACTATAGTGATTATAGCACAGCAAGGAGACAGGGGATAGTCCCCATTATTGGGCGTCTTGTCGCAGGCGGTCCAGGATGCTCTCGTCATTGTCTTTACGGTAGCAGAGGAAGGTCATGGCCTCGAGAAGGAGGTATGTGAAAAGGTATGCCGCGGCGATCAGGGCATAGGGCGTGTGGAAGAGCATACGGCCTACGTAGGAGGTGGTCATCCGGCGAAGCAGGGTGACGCTTCCTCCTGTCAGGAGGGCCGAATACAGGACAGACCGGAAAAAGAGCAGGGCATTTTCCAGGTGAAGCATCTTCCGGCGCTGGGAGAGGGTCATCCCGGCTGAGGAAAGGACAGCCATCTCACGGAAGCGGGCGAGCTTCCGCCCCATGACCGAGTTATAGAGGTTCAGCGTGCCGATGACGGCGACAAAGAAAACAAAGGCGGCGGAGACGATCCGGATGATCGAGGCGATCACGCCCTTGATGCTGGAAAACCCGCCGGCGAGCCTTCCGGGAACAATGACCGGGTTGTCCATGGAGGATGCGTTGAGGGCAGAGAAGCGCTTAACAATGTCGGAGTCCTTGGCGGCATTGAACAGGAGGAAACGGTTCAGGGAGAGGAAGGTTTCCTCGTCATAGCCCTGGCCGGCCTCGCCGTAGATGTTTTTGTAGGTCGTCTCCGGCATGACCATCCAGAGACGGCTGTCCAGGATCCGGTAGTAGGGGGAAAGCGCCTCTTTGGTGACGTAGCCGGCGAAGGAGGCGCGTCCCTCCCGGACATCGCCGTTTGTCCATGTCCATACGGAGAGGGTCTCGCCCGGCTCTGTCTTTAAGGGGCAGCGGACCTGGCAGATATGGTATCCCGGCCGGGGCTGGTCTTCAAAGGCAAAACGGTAATTGTCGGTGCTGATGGTCAGCGTATCATACAAAAGGAAGGGGCCGTCCGAGGCGGGGGCGCCGTCTGCGCCCTGGGAGAAGGCCTGGAGGGCGTCTGGGTTTGCGCCGCACTTTTCGGCAAAGGAAATAAAAGCGTCATCGTCCAGGATGATCGCGCCAAAGGAGACATCGGCGTCTTCCCCAAACAGGATATCCTCCCAGTCGGCGGGGATGCCTTCCGGGAAGTAAAGCCCGACGATCTCGCGAAGGGCCTCCCAGTATTCCTGGGAAAGCCCGTCCCTCTTAAGATGCCCGCAGAGATGGTCGACAATGCTTTCTCTGTAAGACGTGACCTCATCCGATGAGAGGACCTCTGAGCGGAGCTCGTCATAGAGACGCCCCGTGGATGCCAGCGCATAATCATAGCCCTCGAAGAGCGGTCCCTCCGTGATATCGGAATCCGAGGCCTTTTTTTCGATGACATCATTGATGAGGCCGGCGCCGAAGGCGGTGATCAGGGTGAGCGAGGAGATGAGGGTGAGGCTTTGCACGATCCCGCGGGTCATGTGGCGGTTCCGGCGGACCAGGGCGAGGGCAAGAAGGCGAAGGGGCCTTCCGGAAAGGAGGCGGAGGCTTGTCCGCGCCTTCTTCCGGTATTCGTCATTCCCCCGGATGGCCTCCACGGGGCCGATCTTTCCTACCTTAATGGCGGGGGGCAGGGCAGAGAGCCAGACGGTGAGGATACACAAAAGGGCGGTGAGGAGAAGATTTTGGGGGCTTACGACCAGGCGGTAAGGGATAGCGGCTGTCCTTCCGGTCAGAATATTGATCTCCAGCATGCCCAGGAGCGCATCAAAATGCGGGGACAGAAGGGCCATGGCCGCTCTGACCAGGAGGACGCCGAGGATGAGCCCCGCGGGGAGCGCGGCGATGAGAAGCACAAAGGCCTCAAAATAGACGCTCCACCGCTTCTGGGAGCCTGTGGCGCCCACGGAGGAGAGCATGCCAAGGTAACGGCTCCGCTCCCGGCGGGAAATGCGGAAGACATTTCCGATAAGGACCATGGAGGATACCGCGATCAGGAGACTGAAAAAGGCCTGGAAGAAGAGCATCAGGCTGTTGATGGTGCTGTCCGGGCCCTTGGCGGAAAAGGCCAGGAGCATATCGTTGGCGGTAAAGCCATGATAGCCGCCCGTGATATCGGCAAGGTCAGCGTAGAGGGACGAGGCATTGGCATCGAGGTCGATAAGGGCCACGGCGTTTACGCGCTCATCGGGAAGAAGAGAGGCGGATGCCCCGGCCAGGGCAATATAGCCGCCCTGGCCGGGAAGCTCGTAGTAGGGGCTTTCCATAAAGCCGACAATGGTGTAGGAGCCGCTTTCACCGGTCGGCTCATGCTTCTCTTCAAAGTCGGGATTCGCCGGATACCAGGGGAAATGATCGGGCGCTTCCTTCGTCTCGCCGTGACGGATGAGAAAGTTGTCCTGGAAGGGGAAGACAAGAAAGCCGCTATCTGTGCCGGCCGCCTCTTCCTGCCCGGAAGCGCCGGCATTTGAGGGCTGAGACCAGGGCTCGCTGTGGGCCGCAGCCGCATCTCCACTGACGTTTAAGACGCGCCGCGCATCTTCCTTTGCGGCCGTCCGGGAGCCTGTCCCGTTTCCGGCCTCTTCCATGGCCGATTCCTCTTGGGTTTCTTCCACCGCCGCCTTCTCTTCGGGAGTGAAGGCATGGATATAGCGGCGGAAAAATGACGCCTCGATGCGCCCGCCGATGTGAAGGTCCGCGCCGTCCTCCCGGGCGAGCTGGCTTATGATGATCTCGTTCTCATTTTCGGGATACCGCCCTTCCACGAGGGCAATGTTCATCCAGGAAAAGATGGGGGCTTCGTAGCCTTTTATCTCCAGAAAGGGCGTCTCATCCGGCTTTCCGCTCTGGGGGAAGGCCGCATAGCCATAGCTGCGGGATACCCTGGCCTCCTTCATATAGGGGAGGGAGGAGAGCTCTTCAAACTGCCCGGCATTAAGATCATAGGCCTGGATGTGCCAGCTGCCGTGGTCGGATATGGCAACGTCCGAGAGGTAGGCCATGACGGTATCCTTCCCCACAAAAACCGCCGTCATGAGCACTACCATAAGCAGGATCCCGGCAAAGGCGGTCAGGGTGCGCCGGATGTTTTTCCGCATATAGATGGCGGTAACGCGAAAGATCACTTTTAGATTTTTCATGATTTTTTTCTCCCTTATTGCCGCTCTCAGGGCTTACAAAAGCGTCCGGACCTGCTCGTTCTGAACGATCATTCCGTCCTCAAGGCGGATCATGCGGTCGGCCTGCATGGCGATGCCCTCGTCGTGGGTGATGAGGATGAGGGTCTGCTTCTGCTTTTGGTTGGATTCCTTTAAGAGGGCGATGATCTCCTCGCCGGTCCTGCGGTCCAGGTTCCCGGTGGGCTCGTCGGCCAGGAGAAGGGCGGGATGGCTGTAGAGCGCCCGCCCTATGGCGGCCCGCTGCTGCTGCCCGCCGGAGAGCTGGCCCGGAAGGTTATGGCGGCGGTCTGAAAGCCCCAGGTGCGCCACTATCTCGTCAAGACGCTCCCTGTCCAGCGCCCGCCCGTCCAGGAGATGGGGCAGGGCGATGTTCTCGTCGACATTCAGAACGCTCATCAGGTTGTAAAACTGGTAGACCAGCCCGATCTGGCGCCTCCTGAAAATGGCGAGCCTGTCTTCGTTCAGGCTGTGGATGTCCGTCCCGTCGATCCACACCTTCCCCTCCGTCGGCCGGTCGACGCCGCCGATGATGTGAAGGAGCGTAGACTTGCCGCTGCCGGACTGCCCCACGATGGAGACAAATTCCCCCTTCTCAACAGAAAAGCTCACGTTGTAAAGCGCCCGGACCGCCGTATCGCCGGTGCCGTAAATCTTTGTGATATTTTCACATCTTAAAATTTCCATATCATCCTCCTGCATATCATGGGAAAGCTTTCGCTGCTGCATCCTTCTGATACGATCATAACACCTTCCGGTGACACTGCGGTGACCTTTAAAGTGACAGAATAGTCACTTGGGATGGCGGAAAAATTTTTCCTATGCGGCGACCTTTTGCTTGACAGCTCCGTCTAATAGGTGTAACAGATGAAGAGCTCCCCAAGAACCTCTTTTGGCCAGGGTTTCGCGCGACAGGGCCGGCGGGAGAGGGCAGGGGAGTGCACATGCCGGCAGCAATGAGGGTTATTATGACAAAGGAAAACTTGGGTCGACTGGTCCTGGACGCCCAGGAGGCTATGTACCGGGCCGCGCGTTCGATCTTAAAGAACGATGAGGACTGTGCGGACGCCATCCAGGAGGCGATCGTAAAAGCATTTGCAAAGCGGGAGACCATAAGGGAAGAGGCCTACGCCAGGACCTGGCTTATCCGGATCGTCATCAACGAATGTATGGACATCTTCCGGAAACGGGCGAAGCTGCTCCCCTTTCCGGAAGAGGGCATCCCGGAGGCCGCAGCGCTGGAAAGCGATTACTCCGATCTTTACGAGGCTATAGACCGCCTTTCGCCGGAGGAGAGGCTGACACTTGGGCTGTATTACCGGGAGGGCTATAGCACAAAGGAGATCGCGGGCATGACAGGGCTGTCCGAAAGCGCGGTCAAAAGCCGCCTTTCCCGGGCGAGGAAACGGCTTAAGGCATATCTTGGCGGAAAAAAAGCAGAAGGGAAGGAAAACGGATGGACAAAAAAGAGATGAAAAGAAAACAAAGAGCCCTGGAAGATTCTTCCCTGGAGGAGCGCCTTATGGCGATGTACGCTCCGGGAAGGGATGTCCCGGAGGTCGTTCGGAGGCGCATAGCGGAAACGCTGGCAAAAGAGATGGAGGAAGACGAGATGAAAATAAAGGAGATACCTGTTCGCTGCAGAAAGCGCACGATAGCCGTCATCGCGGCAGCAGCAGCCCTGGCGGTCGCCGGCAGCGCCATCGCCGCGATCCATTTTTCAAAGCTTACGGTGGAAAATAAGGGGACATATGGCCGGGAGCTTGCCGTGGTCACGGAGGCGCCGGAAACGGTTTCTGAGGCCGTTCCCTATGTCAAAGCGCTCGCCGGATACATTCCGGAGGGCATGGCCGTCACCTGGGAGGGAAAGAGCAGCCTTTATGATCCGGAAAACCCGGGTCAGGGCGGCATCACCTTCCGCCTGTTTCGCATGGATCAGGGGGATGCGGCCTTCCAGACCTACGAGGGGGCGGTCCTCGATGAAGAAGCGATCTCGGCGGATACCCACGAGGGCGTTTATTTTAGGCTGAATACCATGGACATGCCGCACAGCGGCGTGGCATTTGGGCAGAGGATCTATCTTTACTATCCGGAGCTCCACTATGTCATGCTCCTCTATGTGAGCGATAACATGGCAAAGGAAGAAGCTGTCAAAGTGGCGGAGAACCTTGAACTCATTCCTGTGGAAAGCGAGGCGGAGGCCCTTTTCGCGCAGGACTGGAGCGACTATCAGGAGGCGGAGCGGCAGGCGTCAAAGCAGCCGGACGAGGCCCGGCAAAAGGAGGATGTCTATACGGTGACGCGCATGGGCGAGAGCGTCTCGGACCTGACGCTTGCCAGGGCAGATGGCGCTCTCACCCATACCTCTGAAATGGTGAGCATGCGCATCACGGATGTGGCTGTCCTTGACGAGATCCCCGATGAGATCGCGTCGCAGGACAGGGGCTTTCGGGAAGCCGCGGACAGCGAAGGACGCCTGAAAAATGACACGGTCTCCTATATTGCCTACGGCGATGGCGAAAATACGGTAGACGAGGTCGCATTTCAGCGGGAAGTGCCCTTAAAGCTTGTCATGGTGACGCTGGAATACCGGAACGATTCAGGCCGGGACCTTGCCCATGTCGTCTATAATCACGATCTGCGCCTTCTGGAGGAGGAGAACGGCGCCCTGCTGCCCTATGAGGAAAGTTCCCGGGAGGACATTTCCTTCGATGCCTGCCAAAGGCTGTATGCCAGGACATACATGAGATATTATGCCCCGCAGGCCGAGATGGGGAAGAATTATATCGACAGCCTTCCCGCCGGTTCCGGCGCGTATGTCACGGTCGGCTACCTCGTGGATGAAGACCAGCTGCCGTATCTTTACATGATCATGGCCAGCGAATACAATGAAGCCGGCGAGCCGGAGAAGATGGTCCTTCAAAAGCTGGTCCCGTAAAGCGGCTGTGATCGGCAACACTGCTCCCTGATAAGGTTAGCGGGGAAGAAATGGGGACGGTCCTTTTTTCTTACGGATCACAAGAAAAAAGGACCGTCCCCATTTCTTTCCTTCTATGTCGGACAGGAATCTATGTCGGACAGGAATCTATGTCGGACAGGAATCTATGTCGGACAGGAATCTA
>CAMNNO010000056.1 GCA_946545475.1 uncultured Blautia sp. | reverse complement strand
TATTTCAACTATTTGCTAAGCCCCTTCACATTTATAAGTATATAGGAAGCTTGTTAGTCAAACGTCTCTTGTTTCGGCTCCTGGCCACACCAGGAGCCTTATGGTAAATTTTAACAGGCACATTTGTGGGTGTCAAGGCATTTTTAACAAAACTCTACCGGCTTCGAGAATTTTTTTGGGGGGAAAAATGGGGACTTCGAGGCCGCCAAAAAATAGGGCGTCGAGCCGGGGATCTTTGAAATCTCGTTAACATTTTGGCGCCAAGTCAGAAATTCAAATACTTAACGCCGAAAATAGGCATTGATTTTGGCGCTAATGTAAAGTATAATAGGCTTAGCGCCAAGATCATACGTCTAAGGAGGGAATGCCGATATGCTGATCGGCCGTGAAAGAGAAAAAAAAATACTGATGGAAGCCTTTCAGGCAAAAGAGTCCAAATTTGTTGCCGTATATGGCCGGCGCAGGGTAGGGAAGACCTATCTGATCCGTGAAAGCCTGGATTCCCGTTTCCTGTTTCAGCACACAGGCTATTATGGCGGAAAACTGGCCGACGAACTGTTTGAGTTCTGTGCTTCTCTTCGGGAATATGGCTTAAAAGACTTTGCAAGGCCCAAAAACTGGCTCGAAGCATTTGAACTGCTCAAAGAACTGATCCGAAATTCCACGGTGAAAAGGAAAGTCGTCTTTCTGGATGAGCTGTCATGGATGGATACTCATGGCAGTGACTTTATCATGGCCCTTGAAGGCTTCTGGAATGGCTGGGCTTCTGCCCGGACAGATATCCTGCTGATCGTCTGCGGTTCTGTAACATCCTGGATGTTGAGCAAGATTGTCCATAACAAGGGTGGACTGTATAATCGTCTCTCCTTCCGGATCCACCTTCAGCCGTTTTCACTCAAAGAATGCGAAGCATACATAAAGTCCCGGAACATCGTCATGAACCGCCATCAGATCCTTGTGTGCTATATGATCATGGGCGGCATTCCGTTTTACTGGAGCTTTCTGGAAAAAGGAAAAAGTCTCCCCCAGAATATCGACAGCATTTTTTTTGCCCGGGACGCGCCTCTGGAATGTGAATTTGACTACCTGTACGCGGCACTTTTTAAGAAACCTGAGCCCTATGTCAAAATTGTTTCTGCATTAGGAAAGAAGAAAGCAGGTATGACCCGGGAAGAGCTGCTGAAAGCCACTCATTTGGCAGATTCAGGGAATTTTACGATAAAACTGGAAGAATTGGAAAGCTGCGGCTTTATCCGGAAATATCATCAGTTTGGCATGAAGGAACGAAATGCTGTCTATCAGCTGATCGATAATTATACTCTTTTCTATTATAAATTCCTGGAGAACAAACCAAGCGATGAACACTACTGGAGCAATCAGATCAATATGCCGCTTGTCAACGCATGGTGCGGTTTAGCTTTTGAACGTGTTTGCCTGGAGCATGTTTCTCAAATGAAACAGGCTCTTGGTATTTCGGGGGTGCTTACGGAAATCTATTCCTGGGCCTGCAAACAGGATTCAGAAAAAGGTATTTATGGATCTCAGATTGACTTACTGATCGTAAGAAGAGATCAGGTGATAAACTTGTGTGAAATGAAATTTTCTGAAAAGAAATACGTGATCACGGCAAAGACCGATGAAGAGATCAGGAAAAAAGCCTCCGATTTTCTGTCCGTCACCGGTGCCCGCTATGCCATCCATGCGACATTAGTCACGCCATACGGCGTTGCTGATGGTTCTTATGCCGGACATATTCAAAATGTGATAACAACGAATGACTTATTTTCCTGAAGTGCTGATGCCTGACAGTCTGAAATCTTACCCTCCATTTCACCCTTGAACAGACAGACAACTCCTGATATACTTAAAGCCTAAGCGTATCATTCGGAAGAAATGGGAACGGTACTTTTCAAGAAAAAAGAACCGTCCCCATTTCTTCCCATTGAGATAAAAACTATGGAGAATATATGTTAAGAGTATGGTTTGGTGATAAGGAAAATGCTATATATAACACGTCGGTATTTTTTAAGAACAGATACCGGGATGAATGGATAATCGATGATTTTGCCCGGAATGTGATATCGGACGTGGATCATTCGGAAGTGATAGATGCCAACAGCATAAACAGCCCCGTACTGGGCAATATATCTCCCCTGCAGCTGTCGGGCGGCGTAAAGGCGCTCATCCTTATGAAGCACTTTCCGGGAAAAATTTTTAATGCATCGAATTGCGGAGACAATTGCTCGAAATGGATTTTAAAGCTCGGGGATGAGCAGGATTTTACGGTGAATCTTTTCCATGTGATGGATTTTGGAAAAGGTGATTTTAAGATTCGGATATTAAACGACAGGAAGCTGGTCGCGCACAATATGCAGGAATTTCTGGATGCCGGAGTATTCTATCTCCGCCATGAAAAGCCCCAGGCGGATATGCGGGGATAGACGGGGAGGAAAGGATGTACGGTGAATATAAGATCAGAGTGAAAAACAGCCGTAACAGCTATCTGTTTTCTCTCAGACGGAATCTGACAATCTTAAGGGGCGAGAGCGGAAGAGGAAAGACTACCCTGTTTGACATGATACATGAACACAACCGTTTTGGAAAAGAAAGCGGCGTCAGCATTTCATGCGACAGGGAGCTGATCGCCATAGAAGGTGACAGATGGAAAGAGGATATCGCGAAGAATCCAGGAAAGATCATTGTCATTGACGAGGACAGTCATTTTATCCGCTCAAAGGAATTTGCGGAGACGGTCAGGGGAAGCGACAATTATTTTCTCCTTATTACAAGAAATTATCTGGAACAGCTGCCGATAAGCGTTGATGAGATATATGAGCTTTCCGGCGCAAAAAATAAGAAGTTCACAGCTGTATATAGAGAAATCGACAGGATGTATGATGATCCGCCAAGAAGATACCTGCCCTTTAGACCCCAGATTATCATCACAGAGGATAGCGGATCCGGATATCAGTTCTTTAAGAAGATCGCTGACAGGCTGGGCATTTTGTGCGTACCGGCTGGCGGGAAATCACAGATTTTCAGCGTTATGGGGCAATACCCGGATAAGAACGTGGCTATTATAGCGGACGGGGCAGTTTTTGGAAGCGAGATATCTGACATAGCAGCGCAGCAGAGCCTTCGTCCGAGAAAGGTAGCCATATATCTTCCCGAGTCATTTGAATGGCTCATTTTAAGTTCTGGGGTGGTTGAAGGAATTGACCCTCTGAAACTCAACGAGCCATGGAGATACGCGGATAGTAAGGCTTTCATGAGCTGGGAGCAGTTTTTTACCGATCTGCTTGAGGATATCACAAAGGACTCGAACTTTCAAAAATACAGCAAGGGCAGATTGCCCGGCTTCTATAACCAGGAGCGTATCGAAAAAGAGATACTGAGCTTTGTAAAAGGGATTAAGCTGGGATGAAATGTGGTTTAGGTACGGCTGGCCTTGAATATGTGCTTTGAGGAAATGGGGACAGTTCTTTTTCTTTGAGAAAGAAAAAAGAACTGTCCCATTTTCTTCCCAGGTGTGTTATAATAAAATTTTGAAACCGTAAAAGGGAGGCGGGATATGGATCAGATAAAGAACGATAAGGACAGGGGCGGCCTGGAGCGGATCGCAGAAAGGCTGGGTTCCTGCGGCGCACGGGCTGTCTGCTTTGAGATTTTCGACAGCCTCCTTGTGCGGCCGCTGGGAAAGGAGACGGACCTTTACCGGCTCCTCTGCCGGCCGTTTCAAAAGAGATCAGAAGCCCACATAAGCTTTGAAGCGCTGCGGCTTAAGGCGGAGGAGGCCGCAAGGGATAGACGTACCCTCCGGGGGCAGAAGGCGGGCCCATCTCTTAAGGCGATCTATGAGGCCATGAGCCGGGATCTTTTTCTTGACAGATCTCTGACGGAAGAGATGTATCATGAGGAGACGAATCTTTTGTCTCTGCTTTCGCAGCCCCGCCGCAGCGGAAAATATTTATATGAGGAGGCCAGAAAACAGGGGCTTTGTATTCTGGCCGCCACGGACAGCAGCTATGAGGAGGATGATCTGACCGCCCTTCTTCGGGAAAAGGGGTATGGAGAGATCGCATCTGTCCTGAAGCTGCCGGAGGACTGCGGATCTGCTGGTGAGGCAGAGAGCACGGGATGGAGCCTGCCGGAGCCTCTAAAGCGCCTGGGACTTTTACCAGGCGAAATTCTCTTTGTCGGGAGCGAGCGCTTCCTTCGCTGCCTGCCCCTGCCGGAACAGCAAAAAGCACTGCTGCCCTCTCCCATGGAAGCCTATGAGACGCACGGCTGCGCCCACCAGGCGGAAAAGATCTGCCACGACCTCACCGACTGGGAGAAGGCGCGGGCGGAGACGGGAATCTCCATCATGCGGGCCATGGCGGCAAACCGCTACTTTGACGACCCCTTCCGGCCAATTACTCCCGGCTCCGACTATAACCGGGACCCCTATTTTGTGGGCTATGGCGCCCTTGGCATGGAGATCGTGGCTCTCATCCGGTGGCTCTGCGATAACATCCGCCGGGACGGGATAAAAAAGATGGCCTTCCTTTCCCGGGATGGCTACCTTCCCATGAAGACCTACGAGAAGCTGCGCCAGTACCGCCCAGAGCTGCCGGAAAGCGTTTATCTTCATGTCTCCCGCCTGTCGCTCCTCCCGGTGATGGTCCGGGAGAGCATCGACTTGTTTGACCTGCCCATCGACATCACCCGCCATACGCCAAAGAGCGTGTTAAAGCTCCTGGCCTTCTGCAGCCGGGAAGGGCTGGACAGCGAAAACGCTCGCACGGCCCTCTATCAGGCCTGCGGCAAAGCCCGGGAAAAGGCCTTGGAGATGCCGCCGGGACAACTTCAGGAAACAGAAAGCGGAGCAGCAGATGAAAACGGCTGCGGAAACGGTAAAAACAGCTATGAAGACTGGCTGCAAAGCCCCTTTACAAAAGCATCCTTCCGCCGCTTTATAGCCGCCTTTATCCGCCACGGGTATGACAAAAAGGCGCATGAAGCCAGCCGGAAGCGCATCCGGGATTATTTCCAGGCAGACCCTTCCCGCGTTCTCGATGGCAATACGGCCATCTTCGACATGGGCTACAGCGGGCGCATTGCCCAGGCCATTATAGAGGCCACCGGGCAGCCCCTCAAGGTCTATTACTTCCACGCCGACGGCCGGACACACTTTCTCTGCGAGAGGCAGCAGAACTTTACCATCCGCAGTTTTTTCGATTTCAGCCCCTACATGGAATCCACCATGAGGGAATACGCCTATCTCGCCTGCGCTCCCTCCTGCATCGGATACGACGAGACCCTCGCTCCCGTTTTTGACCAGGGACCGTCCGAACACTACGCCGACACCGCCCTGGCCCTCCAAAAAGGCGCCCTTGACCTGGCCTCAGACTTTTACCGCCTGTTCTGGGACTATGAAAAAGAAGCCGCCTTCCGCCCCCACAACGCCGCCATGCCCTTCGAAGCCTTCATCCGCTACTACTCCCTGGCCGACCGGGAAATGTACGACCAGGTCGAGATCGACGACGAACTATGGGGCGGCCGCCGGAACATAAACCTCTCCTCCCTCATGGCCGCCCGCCGCCGAAAAATCCCCCCCTTCGCCCGGCGAAACGACGAAGAATACTGACATCCCGCCAGGTAAACGCAAACCAGAATATATTTTTACACACCATTACAGCTAAGAACTAAGAAAGGAGATCAGAGTGGAGACCCGTGAACAGAGCCGTAGGGAGCGATGGCAGACATCGCCCCTCCGGGAATCCCTTCTTAACTGGTATGAGTTCCGCCCAGGCTCTTCCCTCCTTGAGATCGGCTGCGAAGCCCAGGACCTCACGGAACTTTTCATCCGCCGCTGCCGCGAGGTATCGACGGTGATCGCCGAAGACGAAGAGGCAAAGCAAGCCTCCCTAAAATACCAGAACCAGCCCGCCTGGCATCTCCTTAAGGCGATCCCGGCCCCGGGAGAAAAAACCTTTGACTATATCGTTATCATGAACCTCTCCGGCCAGAAGGATGAAGCAACAGACCTCCTCAGAAGCTGCCGGGAAATCCTCTCTCCCGGAGGAATCCTGCTTCTTTCCGCAGAAAACCGCTACGGCCTGAAATACTTCTGTGGCTCCCCGGACCCCTGCACCGGCATTCCCTTTATGGGGATCAACGGCTATCACGAGCGCCTGATGAGCGCCCCGGAAAAAGGCCGGCTTTACAGCCGGGCAGAATGGGAGGAGATCCTTAAACGGGCCGGCTTCCCCCACTGGCAGTTCTACTATCCGGTGCCGGACAGCCGCATGCCCCAGTTTATCTTTTCGGACCGCTACCAAAACAGCACAAATGTCTCCGAGCGCCTCAACGATTATAATTACGCCTCTCCCGGGCTTTTTGGCCTTTTGCACCGCATCCTGCCGGACATGATAGCCTCCGGCGCCCTGCCCTTTATGGCCGATTCCTTCCTGATCGAAGTGACCGGGGACGGGCGCCTTTCCGATATTGACTATGCCGTGGTGACGACAGACCGTGGCCCGCATCGCGGGGCGGCGACAAGCGTGAGGAGAAACGGACAGGTCATCAAGCGTCCCCTGTGGCCGGAAGGCGAAGAGTATTTAAGGCATATTTTTTCCCTGCAGGAGGAGCTGGCACAAAAGGGCGTACCTATGGTGAAGGCGGACCTTTGTCAGGATGAAGCCGGATGGCATATCGCCATGCCCTTCATAAAAAAAGAAAGTCTGACCCCTGTCCTCGAACGGGCGGCCGAGGAAGAGCCTCAGCGCTTTCTCAGGATCTTTGATAACATTTACGAGGCCATATGCCGCTCAGCGGGGCAAGAGGCTGCAAAGGGAGCAGCCGGCACGCGCGTTTTCCTTGATCTGGCTCCCTGCAACTGTTTTTACGATGGCGGAGAGGACGACCATCTCCTGTTTTACGACCAGGAATTTGTCTCCGATAACGCCAGCCCTTCCTTCGCCATGTTCCGGACCATCAAATATTTTTTCGCCTCCTCCCCGAGGGCCAGGAAAGCCTGGAAGGAGGAAGAGCTGTACCTCCGCTACGGCATCACGCCCGCCATGCGGGAGGCCTTCGAAACGCAGGAGAAAGCGTTTATCCGGTCGGTGCGGAGCCTTGACGAAAACCGCTGGCTCATAAAAGACGCGACCCCGGACTACGAGCGGATAGGGGCGAACATGCGCCGCATGAAAGCCGATCCGCCAAAGCCCTACCATATCGGCTATGTGCCCGGGGTCTTCGACCTTTTCCACACCGGGCATCTAAGGCTCATCGAGCGGTGCAAGGAGAGGTGCGACCACCTGATCGTGGGGGTCCTTACCGACGAGCTTGTCACCTACTATAAAGGAAAGCCCCCGGTCATTTCCTGCGAAAACCGGATGGCGGTCATCCGGGGGCTCCGGGCCGTGGACGAGGTGATAGAGGTGAACTTCGAAAACACGGACAAGCTCGCGGCCTGGGAAATGCTGCACTACGACTGCCATTTCTCCGGAGACGATCATGTCAGCCACTGGAACGATGTGCTTCTGGAGCTTCGCAAAAGAGGATCCAACATGGAATTTTTCTCTTATACAAAAGGGATCAGCAGCACATCCATAAAAGCAAAAATCGAGGAGGATTTATGACATGGAGGAAAAGAATCCTACTGTGGAAAAAGCGGAGGAGAACCGCGGTAAAGTTATTGTTCGGACCAGCATCATCGGCATTCTGACGAATGTGGCCCTGGCTGCTTTTAAGGCGGCTGTTGGAATACTGTCTCATTCGATCGCTGTGACCTTGGACGCGGTCAATAACCTGTCCGATGCTCTGTCTGCGGTTATTACTATCGTGGGAACGAAGCTGGCTGGGAAGCTGCCGGATAAGAAGCATCCGCTGGGGCATGGGCGTATTGAATACCTGAGCGCCATGCTGGTATCGGGGATCGTTTTGTATGCCGGTATCACTTCGGCGGTGGAATCGGTTAAGAAGATCATTCATCCGGAAAAGCCGGATTACAGCATTCTTTCCCTGGTTATCATTGCCGTGGCGGTTGTCACCAAGGTCGTGCTGGGGCGCTATGTGAAGGCTCAGGGCGAGAAAGTTAACTCGGGCTCCCTCGTGGCCTCCGGCTCCGATGCCATGAACGACGCCATCCTGTCCGCCTCGGTCCTGGCCTCGGCGCTTATTTTTAAGCTGACCGGCCTGTCGCTGGAAGCCTGGGTGGGCATCGTGATCGCAATCTTTATCATTAAAGCTGGCATTGAGATGATGACGGAAACCCTGGATGACATTCTCGGCTCCCGGGCGAATAAAGAGGTGACGGATGAGATCAAAAAGCTCATGCTCTCAGAGCCGGAGGTTCGCGGCGTGTATGACCTGGTTCTCTATAATTATGGACCGGATAAAAATCTTGCCTCGGTCCATGTCGAGCTTCCGGATACCATGACGAGCAAGGAGATCGACCGCCTGACACGCACCCTGGAGCGGAAGGTCTTTAAGGAAACCGGGGTTGTCGTGGCCGCCGTGGGCGTGTATTCCTATAATACGGGGAGCGATGAGGCGGCAAGGATACAAAAGGATGTGCGCGACCGTGTCCTTGCCCACGAGTGGGCGGTCCAGCTTCATGGCTTTTATCTGGAGATGGAGACAAAGGAGATGTCCTTTGACGTGGTCATGAGCTTTGACATCAGCCCAAAGGAAGCCCTCAAGACACTTTACGAAGAAATCGGCGGGGCTTATCCGGACTATGACATTCAGATCGCGGCAGATGTTGATATCTCGGTGACGGACTAAACCGGAGGATTTATGGAATACACAGATGAGCAGCTGAAAAAGCTGCGAGCGATAGACCTGGAGCTTTACCAAAAGCTCTCGGAGATCTGCCAAAAGCATAACCTGTGCTTTGTGACCGGCTTTGGGACGACCCTTGGCGCCATCCGCCACAAGGGCTTTATCCCCTGGGACGACGACATGGACTTCCTGATGCCGAGAAAGGATTACGAGACGCTGGTATCCGTTGCGCCATCCGAGCTTTCCGGAACCTGTTATGAGCTTCTGGAACCCCGGACGACAAAGGGCTATGTCATGACCTTTGCCAAGCTTTCCCGGAAAGACAGCACGTTTGTGGAGGCTGTGGACGAGTACGTGTCCTACCACAGCGGCATCTGCATCGACATCTTTCCCATGGACTACTGGCCCCAGGACAAAAAGACCCGGGACCGGGTGGCCTTTCGCTGCTACTGCCTGGCCAGGCTCTGCGTCCTGGCCTCCTATAAAAAGCCAAAGCTGCCCGCTGGCATGAGCAAGGGGAAAGCGCGCGCCGCCTATATCGGCTGCGGCCTGATCCACATGGCCCTCCGGCTTTTCCATATCACGACGATACGACTGTACAGCCGCTACCGCGCCCTGGCTTCCCGGACATCGCCGGAGGAGGCCGAGCATTATGTCACGGACATGACCTGGTGCTGGATACGAAATGACGGCATGTTCGGCCTGCAGTACAAGGATACGGACCTCTTTACGCCCCTCATGGTCCCCTTCGAGGAAACCACTGTGCCGGTGCCGGAGAAGTACGACAGCTATCTAAGGATCGCCTACCGGGACTACATGACCCTGCCGCCTGTCGAAAAGCGGCACTGCCATAAGCCCTCCATCCTGAAATTTCCGGGGGAGCAGGCGCAATGAACATAGTCTATACGATCGACAGCCACTTTTTGCCCCAGACCGCCGCGGCGGTGACATCGGTGTGCGAGAATAATGCGGATGTGCGGGAGATTTCTTTTTATATTCTCTGTCTCGGCGTGGCCGAGGCGGATAAAGTCCGCATGGCGGACCACATAGCCGGTTTTGGAGGCGAAAGGCGGGAGAGAAGGGCCATCTTTATCGACCTCGACCGGATGGAGACCTACTTTGACTTTGCCTTCGACACTTCCGGCTGGAATCCCATCGTCCTTTCCCGCCTGATCCTCGACCGGCTCCTTCCGCCCTCCCTGGACCGGGTGCTGTATCTGGACGGGGATACCATGGTGCGAAGGAGTCTTTCCTCCCTCTGGGCGACCGACATGGGCGCCTGCCCGCTGGGGGCCTGCATAGAGCCGACCTGCACAAAGGAGAGAAAGGCCTCCCTCGGCCTTTCGGGGCTTCCCTACTACAACGCCGGCGTGCTCCTCATCGATATGCACGCCTTTCGAAGGGAGAGGGTCGGCGAGACGATCCTCGCCTATTACCGGAAAAACGGCGGACATCTCTTTGCCAATGACCAGGATGCCATCAACGGAAGCCTTAAAGAAAGGATCTTCCCCCTGCCGGCCTCCTATAATTATCACAACACCTACGATTTTTACAGCACGCGGTTCCTTCAGAAGATATGCGATTATCCCCTGCCTGTCAGGGAGATAGAGGAAGCGAAAAAGAATCCGCACATCGTCCACTTCCTGGGCGAGGAGAGGCCATGGCGGGAGGGGAATACGCACCGCTTCAGGGATGAGTACCTGTCCTACCTGTCAAAGACGCCCTGGAAAGGCCAGGGAATCGAGACCGGCTGGAAGACCTATTTTCTGTGCTGGCGCCTGTTTAATCTCATAACGCGCTATCTTCCCGCGCTCCGCTACGGCATCATAACCCGCCTGATCCCGGTCATGCTGGAACATCGGAACAAAAAAAGAACGGCATAGGCAGGAAAGGAAAATCCAGTCATGGCAGTCATCAAGGATATTCGAATATATAGGAGCGACAGGGAAAACATAGATGGCAATTCCCTTCCGGCCGCTTTTACCAATAAAAACCTGGACTGCACTATCCGCAGGATCGTCATGAAGCTCCGAGAAGGCGGATTTTCGCTGGGAGATTTTGACCATTTATATGTGAACCTGACCATCTGCCCGGTTGAGAATAAGATCTCTCCAGCCGGAAGAAGCTTTGACAGGTATCATCCCTGGCTTCGCTGGTACGATGCCGAGATCGACAGGGAATTATTTGACGGGCTTTTGACGCCTCGGGCCGTAATGCCGGTGACAGATATCCTTAAGCAGATCCTTATCGGTCATTTCTGTACATCGCATTTTCCGCCAGACGATATCCGTGCCTGTATAGTGGCCGCCACCACGCAAGGCGCCAACATGCTTGTGAGGTTCAAGGAGAAAGAGTCGGAAGAGAATCGGGTGGTCGTCTATCTGAGATATCTGGATAATGGCCATTATCGCCCATTACTGCATGTGTTTGACCGGGAAGGAAGGTTGCTCCTGGAAAAAGACCTGCCTGAAGAAGCGGATCTGAATGCTTATGGCGAAATCCGCCTCAGCCGGACAAAGGTGACAATAAAGCCGAAAAAAAACCGTCTCACAAAAGGAAGAAGACCGATAGAGATCACTTTTTGAAGGAGAAAGAGAACTGTCCACTGTCTCTTATGAGTTAGCCTTGACACAGGCAGCGGGATAGAGTTAGAATGACCAAAATGAAATCTTATAATAGGAGGTAACTTATGAAAAAGCTGCTGACCGGCGATGAGGCCATCGCCAGAGGGGCATATGAGGCGGGAGTCCGATACGCCGCCGCTTATCCGGGCACGCCCAGCACCGAAATACTTGAAAACCTTGCCACTTACGATGAGATATACGCCGAATGGGCGCCCAATGAGAAGGTAGCCATGGAAGCGGCCATCGGTGCTTCCATAGCCGGTCTTCGCAGCATCGTCTCTATGAAGCATGTCGGCATGAACGTGGCGGCAGACCCCATGTTCACCTGGGGCTATATGGGCGTCAACGGCGGTAACGTCATTGTCACCGCCGACGAGCCCGGCATGTTCTCCTCCCAGAACGAGCAGGACAACCGCAACTACGCCAAGGCGGCCAAAATTCCCATGCTCGAGCCCTCCGACAGCCAGGAGTGCATCGACATGGTGAAGGCGGCCTACGCCATGGGCGAGCAGTACGACAGCCCCTTCATCATCCGCCTGACCACCCGCGTGTGCCACTCCAAATCCATCGTCGAATGCCGGGAGCGTGAAGAGGTTCCGGCAAAGGCCTGGGAGAAAAACCCGGCCAAGTATGTCTGCCTTCCCGCCATGGCCCGCGGCATGAAGGTCCGCCTTCTTGAGCGCCTTAAGACACTCGAAGGCGTGTCCGAGACGACGCCCTTTAACCGCGCTGAGATGGGCGACACCTCAGTCGGCGTCATCGCCTCCGGCATCTGCTATTACTATGCGAAGGAAGTGTTCGGCGACAAAGCCTCCTATTTAAAGCTCGGCTTTACCTACCCCCTTCCCAAAAATCTGATCCGCGACTTCTGCAGCAAGGTCGACAAGGTTTACATCCTGGAAGAAAATGATCCCTATATCGAAGAATTTGTCCGCCAGATCGGGTGCGAGTGCATCGGCAAGGACCTCTTCCCCTCCACCGGCGAGCTGACGCCTGATGTCATCCGCGCCTGCGTGACCGGCGAGGCCAACAAGGTCATCGATTTTGACAAGACAAAGCTCATCGCCCGCGCCCCGAGTTTCTGCGCCGGATGTCCCCACAGGGGTCTCTTCTACCGCCTGGGCAAGAGGAAAGACATCATGATCAGCGGCGACATCGGCTGCTACACCCTGGCCGCCGGAAAGCCCTACCAGGCCATGGATTCCACCGTCTGCATGGGCGCCAGCTTCAGCCTCGGCGCCGGCGCGCAGAGAGCCTTCCACATGGAAGGGGAGAGTCGGCGGGTGGTGACTGTCCTTGGCGACTCCACCTTCTTCCACACCGGCATCAACTCCCTGATCGACACGGTCTACAATAAGGTCAACACCGTCAACATCATCCTGGACAACCGCATCACCGGCATGACCGGCCACCAGGAGAACCCGGGGACCGGCTACACGGCCAAGGGCGAAGAGACGACCCTGATCAGGATCGAGGACGTTGTCCGGGCCATCGGCGTTAAGCACGTCTACGTGATCAATCCGAACCATCTCGACGAGGTGGATAAGGCGCTTGACGAGTGCCTGGCGCTTGACGAGCCCTCTGTCATCATCACCCGCTGGCCCTGCGCCCTTAAGAAGTTCTCCAAGGAGGACAAGGCGGAATTTGACAGCCTCTTTGTCACCCGCAACAAGGTCGACGCGGATAAGTGCATCGGCTGCCGCCTCTGCCTTAAGGCCGGCTGCCCGGCTATGTCCTACGACAGCGAGGCGAAGAAGGTTTCCATAAACCGCGCCCAGTGCGTAGGGTGCGATGTCTGTACACAGATCTGCCCGAAGGCAGCCATTTCGAAGGAGGACTGACCCATGACGAAGAGTATTTTACTGGTAGGTGTGGGCGGCCAGGGGACCATTCTGGCCAGCAAGATCCTGACCAATGGCCTTATGGAAGCCGGCTATGATGTAAAGATGAGCGAGATCCACGGCATGTCCCAGCGCGGAGGATCGGTGTCCTCACAGGTGCGCTACGGCGAGAAGGTCATGTCCCCCGTCATTGAAAAGGGCAAGGCGGACATCGTGGTCTCTTTTGAAAAGATGGAAGCCCTCCGGGCGCTCGACTATCTGAAAGAAGACGGGACCCTGGTCGTCAATAACGTGGAGATCCCTTCCATGTCGGTCATTACCGGCGATGAAGAGTATCCGGACGATGTCCTGGAGGAGATCGAAAAGCATGTCAAGGCAAAGGTCGTGGACGCCACAGGCCTCGCCCGCGGCATCGGCAACGAGAAGGCCGCCAACATCATCCTCCTCGGCACCATCATAAAGGCTATGGGCCTTACCCATATCGACTGGGACGCCATCCTGGAAGCCAACATAAAGCCCCAGTTTTTGGAGCTCAACAAGAAGGCTCTCCAGGTAGGCATCGACGCTGTTGAATAATTGATTTATTCTAGAAGGGCAGGAATACAGACATGATTTCGGAAAAGATGAAACCTTTTTTAAAGAACAGCTCCGCCATCCGCATGATGTTTGAGGAGGGCACCCGCCTGAAAGCCCTCTACGGGCCGGAAAACGTTTTCGATTTCAGCCTGGGCAATCCCAGCGTTCCCGCGCCGGAAGCGGTGAAGAAGGCGATCATCGACCTTGTGAACACCGAGGACCCGGTGGTCCTCCACGGCTACATGAGTAACGCGGGCTTCGAGGACGTGCGCCAGACCATCGCCGAGTCCCTTAACCGCCGCTTCGGCACCGCCTTTGCGGCCAGGAACCTGATCATGACGGTCGGCGCGGCCAGCGGCCTTAACATTATCCTGAAAGCTATCCTGAACCCGGGCGATGAGGTCATTGTTTTTGCGCCCTATTTCCTGGAATACGGCAGCTATGTGCGCAACTACGACGGCGTCCTTGTCGAGGTTGCGCCGGACACCGCGACCTTCCAGCCAAACCTTAAGGAGCTGGCGGAAAAGATCACCGCAAAGACCAAGGCTGTCATTGTCAATACGCCCCACAACCCCACCGGCGTTGTCTACTCCGAGGAGACCATTAAGGCCCTCTCCGCCATCCTGGAAGAGAAGCAGAAGGAGCTGGGCTCCGTCATCTACCTGATCTCGGATGAGCCCTACCGCGAGCTGGCCTATGACGGCGTGGAGGTCCCGTACCTGACAAAATATTATGCCAATACAGTGGTAGGCTATTCCTACAGCAAGTCCCTCTCCCTACCGGGCGAGCGCATCGGCTATGTGGTCATCCCGGACGAGGCGGACGGAAGCGCGGAGCTTATCCAGGCCGCGACCATCGCGAACCGCGTGTCCGGCAGCGTGAACGCTCCCTCCCTTATGCAGAAGGTCATCGCCCGCTGCGTGGACGAGCAGACGGATGTAGCCGCCTATGACAAGAACCGCCAGGCTCTGTACAACGGCCTTACACAGATCGGCTTTACATGCATAAAGCCCCAGGGCGCCTTCTACCTGTTTGTCAAATCCCCGGTGCCGGATGAAAAGGCCTTTGTGGAGGCCGGCAAGAAATACAACATCCTCATGGTCCCCGGCAGCTCCTTCGCCTGCCCCGGCTATGTGCGCCTGGCCTACTGCGTCTCCTACGACACCATCATAAACTCCCTGCCCCAGTTCAAAAAGCTGGCGGCGGAATTTTTCTAAACGGTTTTATACTCGCGCGCGAATTTAACCCAACAAGGAAGTCCCCCGCCTCTAAGCCGACAAGGCGTAGGCGGGGGTAGGGGACTTACTTGTGTCAGGCGGGGATTCAAGCCCCGCCTGGCAGTCCGCGAAGCGGACTATTGGGTTAGCCGCAAGTAGCGAAGCGGATTGCGGCTTACCTTTGACTTGCTGACGGTAATTTTCCGCCGCGGTATATGCAGTTACACTAAAATAATTGCCTACGGCAATTATTCAGTGCAACTATAGCCGTATTCAAAAATGATAATAGGAAGAAATGAGGACGGTTCTTTTTTTTACAGATCATAAGAAAGAAGAACTGTCCCCATTTATTCCTGCTATAGTATAACAGATCTTTAATCGCAAATATGAGAAATGCTGCTTCGTGTTGTCACGTAAGCAGCATTTTTTGTTGTTATCGCAGGGGCGGCGTAAAGAAGTATCTCGGCTTACGCCGAGCGCCGCCCCGCGGGCGAGTAGGAGGGGAAGCTTTCCCTCCTACTCGATTTTTGAATTAAAATTTTTTTGGGCCCCCACTTTTTTTAGCCTCCTCTTCGTAATAATAGGCAAAAGGAACCGATGGGACAAAAGACGCTTCGCCTTTCCGGAAAAGCTTTTGTATCTGTCGGAAGGAATAGTAAGGAGGTTCGCGCATGAGTGACTATACAAGCTGCTTTAAGCGGGTGGAGAAAAAATATATGCTGACGGCCCGGCAGGCCGAGGCGATGAGGCAGGGGATGGCGCCCTATGTGAAGCCGGATGCCTACAGCCATTATACCATCTGCAATATCTATTACGACACAGAGGATTATCAGCTCATCCGGACATCCCTGGAGAAGCCGGTTTACAAGGAAAAACTGAGGGTGCGCTCCTATGGCGTCCCCAGATGGGATTCGCCGGTATTTATCGAGCTGAAAAAGAAGTTCGACGGTGTGGTCTACAAGAGGCGCATCACCGTAAAAGAGATCGAGGGCGATGCTTTTCTGAAAGGCAAGAGCGCTCATAGGACCGATCAGATCGGGAAGGAGATCGAGTGGTTCATGAAGCGCTACCGGCCAAAGCCCCAGGTTTTCATCGGCTATGACCGGGAGGCCTATGCCGGAACTGAGAACCCGGACCTTCGGATCACGTTTGACACGAACATACGGGGACGGGACTGGGATGTCTCCCTGGGAAGCGGAGACTACGGCGAGCTTGTGATCCCCCGGGAAAAGATCCTGATGGAGCTCAAGATTCCCGGAAGCGCACCCCTGTGGCTGTCGCGCCTGTTATCGGAAAACGGGATCTTCCCTCAGAGCTTTTCGAAATACGGCACCTACTATGAACAGATGGTTAAAGACGAACACCGTAACTTCGTTCATAGAAAAACATAGAAAGCTTCTAAGAACACCCCTTACG
>CAMNNO010000055.1 GCA_946545475.1 uncultured Blautia sp. | reverse complement strand
TAAGCCTATTTCATTAGCTTATTTTTTACTTATTCAGGAACTGCTGATTTACCCGCACCTTAACGGCTTTGCCAAAGTCATCGACAATTACATGAGCTACGCCCAGAGCGCCATCGACGACTTCTCCGACCCGAAGAAGCTGCCGCAGATCGCCATCTCCGTGGATATGCTGGATACCGGCATCGACGTGCCGGAGATCCTTAACCTGGTCTTTTTCAAAAAAGTCATGAGCAAGGCGAAGTTCTGGCAGATGATCGGCCGCGAGACGCGCCTGTGCCCGGGGCTGATGGACGGCGCGGATAAGAATAAGTTTTACATCTTCGATTTCTGCGGAAACTTCGAGTTCTTCCGCATGAACAAGGGAAAGGAGACGGCGGAAACGGCCTCCCTCCAGGGCGCCATCTTTGCCCTACAGTTTGAGATGGCGTTTAAGCTCCAGGACCTTAAATATCAGACGGAAAGGCTTATCGCGTACCGCCGCACGCTGGTGGAGCATATGGCCGCAAAGGTGCAGGAGCTTGACCGGAAAAGCTTCGCGGTGCGCGCGCACCTGAAATACGTGGAGCTGTACGCTGTCCCTTCGAATTACCAGGCGCTGACGTATGAGGATACGCTGAACGTGCGACACGACCTCTCCCCTCTCATCATGCCGGAGAAGGACGACGCGAATGCGCTTCGCTTTGATGCCCTGATGTACGGGATCGAGCTGGCGCATCTGGCCGGAAATTCCTACAGCCGCGCAAAGCGCGATCTTTTAAAAAAGGCTTCGGCCCTCGCAGGCATTGCCAATATCCCGGAGATCACCGCGCAGGCCGGACTTCTTGAAAAGCTCCTTCATACCGACTACCTCGACAGGGCCGGCATCGATGATCAAGCAACCGTTGACATCCGGCTTTCTTATGTAAAACGCTCTTTGCTGGAAATTGCTGCGGACATAAGGTATACTGTCACACAGAAAAGCATTTTTCAACCTCTGGAAAGGAGACACACAAAAATGGAAGCATTGGCCTATCGGCTTTCGGAAGCCAGAAAGAATACACATCTGACCCAGGCGCAGGTGGCGGAAAGGCTTAGCATCACCACACAGTCGGTGAGCGCCTGGGAGTGCGGCACGTCCACGCCGGACATCGAAAAGCTCCCGGAGATCGCCCTGCTCTACGGCGTGACGACAGACTGGCTGCTTTCCGGGAAGCAGCCGTCGCAGGAGATCCTGGATATCACCGCCAACCTTTCCGACCGTCTTTTCGATGAAAGCCATATGGGCACCTATATCAGCGGATACTGCGATGCCAGGGAGCTTTTTCAGACCAAGCGCGCGCTTAAGTTTGCCAGGGAAAAACATGAGGGGCAGTACCGCAAGCAGGGGCACAGCGGCGAGCAGGTCCCCTATATCTATCATCCTCTGCTCTTAACATGCCACGCCATCGCCCTTGGTCTTATCGAGGACGACCTTCTGTCCGTCTGCCTTCTGCACGACGTGTGCGAGGACTGCGATGTTCTGCCGGAGGAGCTTCCGGTGAGCCCCGCGGCCATAGAAGCGGTGCGCCTTCTCACCAAGCCCAGAGACTTTGACAAGAGCGAGAAGGACGAAAAGGCCTACTACAGCGCCATCGCCGGAAACCGCATCGCCTCCATGGTAAAGCTCCTGGACCGCTGCAACAACATTTCCAGCATGGCGACAAGCTTCTCGGATGAGCACATGGCGAAGTACATCAAGGAAACGCAGGACTACATCATCCCCCTGCTGCAGAAAATGCGCGGCGATCATCCGGAGTACAGCAATCCCCTGTTCCTGATCCGCTACCACATGAACAGCGTCATAGACGCCCTGCGGCATCACATGGCCGCCAAAATGTAGGCATTCGAGATGACCCTCCCGGCGAAAGGCGCCTCCGAACGATCCCTCGCGTGACCTTCTGCCGGGAAGATCATGGGGTAGCCGGCAGCGTCACCGGCTCTCCGGCGATGACCTTTAGGCGGACAGACGGAGAGTCGCCCTTATGCTCAGAACGGACCTTCTCGTAAGAGGCATTTACGCTTTCTCTAAGAGAAGCGATATCGGAGGCGTCGGCAGAGCCTTCCCGCTCGGCCTCCTCCGCCAGGCTTTCGAACACTTGTCTCTTGCTTATGGCATTCCGGGCCGAGGGGTGCGCCTCGGAGAGCGGAACATTTTCCGGGAAATCCCTGATGGGAGAGTCCAGATTCACCATCCCATCGGTGACGAGCTTTTGCAGAGCATAATTGACCGAAAACATTTTGGTCACGGATGCCAGATCGTACAGGGTTTTTTCTGTCGCCGCCGGACTTCCTGCATGTTTTCGACCGTCCGGAAGATAGGCATTTATCCTGCCCCAGGCATTTTCATAGACCAGCCTGCCGTTCCGGATGACGGCCAGCTGGGCGCTCGAAAAGCCATTTTTAATATCCGATTCAATAATGCGGGAAATCATGTCCAAAGCCTTTGGCGAAATGCCTGCCTCCGAAAGCTCCCCGGGAAGAATTTCCGGATAGGGGATAAATACCGTCACCGCTTTCTCAAGGCCAAACGGGACGATATTGGAAACCTGGATGGTGTTTTCTCCATCTCTGGACACAGAGGAAATGTCCACGGAAAAGCCTCCGCCCCCGCCGACAGCCGCGGTGTCTATCCGGATACCGTTGACATACAGGCGAAGGCTCTTTAGCGCCTCCTTGCTCTTTAGATAGATGACGCCCTGGCCGTGATAGCCGAAGAAGCTGTACATGCTGTTCATGGCCAGCGTATCATCGGTATAGCCCTTCCAGTCCGGAAATGTCACCTTTGCCTGCCATTCCAGATCCAAAGATAAGATATCCGCCTCCGTGCGGATGGCGCTTATGGCAGGCATCGCTTCCCCTCCTCTTTCTCCTCATCCCTTTTTTCCTAAATGATCTGCTCTGCCTGCGCTGCCGCCTCTATGGTGTCCACTACGGGGATGCCCGGGTAATCGGTCGTTTTCGGCATGGGCAGGGACTGCATGTATTCGTGCATGGCCTCGGCCACGCGCTTTCCGTTGGCGACGGCCTCAACCACGGTGCGGGCGCCGTTGACGGCGTCGCCGGCGGCGAAGACGCCGGGGCGGCTGGTGCGGCCGTCCGGGCCGGCGGTCAGAAGGCCGGAGCGGGCGGTCTCGATCCCCTTGGTCGAGGTGACGAGGTTGCTGTCCGCCTCCTGGCTGACGGCGATGATCACGCTGTCACAGGGATAGAGCTTTTCGGAGCCGGGGATGGGCGTAATCTTTCCGTTCTCGTCCACCTGGCTGTCCGCGAGGACGACGCCCTTTTCCTGGATCTCCATGGTACACTTGTTCATCAGGAAATCGACGCCCTCAAGCTTTGCGTAGCTGGATTCATACTGGCTGGCCGTGATCACATCGGTCCGGTTTACGCACGTGACATGGTGGGCTCCCGCGCGGACGGCGGTGCGGGCGCAGTCCATGGCGGAATTGCCGGTCCCGATGACCATGACCCGCTCTCCCAGCTTATAGGCCTCGGGGCTGGTCAGATAGTTGATGGCGTAGCTGACGTGCCCCAGGCTTTCGCCGCGGATGTTGAGCTTCCTGGGCTTCCAGAGGCCCGCGCCCACAAAGATGCTCTGATAGCCGTCGCGGAAAAGGTCGTCGATGGTGATGGCGTTTCCGATGTAGGTGTTGGGGCGGAACTCTATGTCCTTGAGCTCCAGATGGCGGTAGGCCAGGTCGTCGATGACCGCGTCCGGAAGTCGGAAGGAGGGGATGCCGTAGCGAAGAACGCCGCCGATCTTGTCCTTGCTGTCAAATATGGTCATCTTGTAGCCGTACCTGGCCAGGATGATGGCGATCGTGAGCCCTGCTGGGCCGGCGCCGATGACGGCGGCCTTGCGCCCGTTGGAGGGAGCCGGCCCGTGGACCATCTGGTTGGCGTAGGTGGTGGAGATATAGTTTTCGATAACCGAAAAATGCACGGGCGCGTCTTTGATGCCGCGGATGCAGTGGCCTTCGCACTGGTTTTCGTGGTTGCAGACCAGGGAGCAGATGGTGGTCAGGGGATTGTTCTCAAAAAGCATCCGGCCCGCGTCGTTGAGCTTTCCTTCTTTCAATAAGCGGATAGCCTCGGGAATGTTGGTGTGGATGGGACAGCCTTCCTGGCATCTCGGCTTTTTACATCCCAGGCATCGGTTCGCTTCCTCCATAACATGAAGAGCCATAATTTTTTCCTTTCTTGATCTTGATTTTTAATCAAAATTTGGTCTTAAACTGATAGCAAGCCGTATTATTTCTTTGCGTTCACCGCAATAAGAATAACAGCTTTTCCGGCAACCTGCAAGAGATTTTAGTAGGGAAGACAGGGTAAAGGCGCGATTTTCTGAGACAAATATAAGCTTAGCGGTGCAGGCCGGAAGTGTAACCGACATGTCAGGCTTTGTGTCTTTCCTCCCATTTCTTCCTAAAAAATGGGCCTACAAAAAAACGGGCCTACGAAAAATGAAGGTTCATTTTTCATAGGCCCGGTATCTTACCGCATAAGGCGAATGACGCCGCATGATGGCCGCGCCGAATCTTCGCTGCAAAAGCAGCCTGACCTTATCCCAAACGGATCTTACTGAAAATTCGCGCGCATACGATAAATGAGGATGGTGCCCGTCTTAAAGAGACACCGGCAGCGTCCAGTGGTACAGGACAAAATCCTTGTCCTCGAGGAGATTCGGGAAAGCGTAATCATCCTCATGCCTCGAACCGAAAAGACGGTTAAGTAATTTAAACATTGTGCATTCACTTCCTTTCTTCAAAGCACGGCCCTATTATAGGCCGGGCTGGAGGAGAATGCAATCCCAGTTTTAAACATATTGCACAATTTTTAGTGTCATTTTTTGTGTATATCGTCCAATGGCCTTTCAAATGTTCTTGTTAAAGATTTAACGTCCAGCCTTCTTTACGGCGCCTCACGGCTTAACGGCCGGGCAAGCCCTGTAGTTGCCGCAGCTGATCTTTTACAGTGCGTCCAGCATCTCTTCTATCTGCTCTTCGGCATCCCGGAGAAGCACCAGGAGCTCGTCCACCTCATTCATGTTCTCTTCCAGATACGCTTCCCGGGAGATCGCCTGACCGTGTTCATACGGGGAAGACCTCCAGTCCTCGCCATACATGAGGATATCCTGGGTATCGCCCAGGTACTGCAGGGTTTCGCACACTTCCCCTATGCACACATAGGCCTCCTCCGGGAGGCTTATCGCTTCTTTTACCGCTTCGTTTTCCACCAGGGCATACATCCTGTCTTCCAGGCTGTCCCGGATCTCTAACGCCTCGTATAACAGCGGCCAGCTCTCGGGAAGATCGCATTCCGGCACCGGATGGGCTTCATCTTCCAAAGCCTTTGCAAGATCCGCGGCATAATCCCGAACAGCCCGGCGATAGGCGCGCATGCTTCTTTGAAGTGCCTGTATTCTTTTTAACAGCCGGCGCTTACAGGCCATCTCCTCGTCATAGTGGTATCCCTCCGGAAGATCATTGTCCGGATCGGCCTCTTCCCCTTCTGTCTCCTCGTCGGCCTCTTCGATATGCCTGTCCGCCCGGCCTTCCTCACGCCTTGCGACCGCCCGATATTCCCGGAAAAACCGGAGCAGGCCATCATCGATATCCGTTCCATACCAATTATGGTACTTCTCCCCAAAATCCTCCTTAATGTCAAGGATCTCGCCCAGCGTTTCCTCATATTCCCGGAGCCTCAGGCGGATGGGCGTGTGCCTGACATCAAAGCTCTCGTCAAAAATAAAGCCTTCCGCCGCTTCGTCCGACAGGAAGATCTCCAGCTTTTCCGTCTGGTCAAAGGGGAACTGCTCATCATCGTCAATGTCAAACAGCACGCCATACCAAAGTTCAAGATAGCTGCCCTCGATCGTGACGCAGCAGAGATTCGGGCAACGGACAAAGGCAGCCGCCATGATCCGGACATTGCCCGGTATCCTCACCGTCCTAAGGCTCCGGCATCCGATGAAGGCGCCCGCGCCGATCACGGAAATGTCCTTCGGAATGACCAGGTCTTCCACCAGATATTCCTTCCCCTCCTCGTCCTGAAGATACAGGTCATAATCGGTAATGCCCATGTCGATATAGGCATCAAAGTTATCATGCCAGCCCTTTTCCATGGCACACCACGCTTTCAGCGTTCCCCGGAAGCGTATCGTATGGAGATTCGGGAAGGGGGAATACTGTTTTTTATCCAAAAAAGCCTCGGCGTCGATCCTTTCGACGCTCCCGGGAAGGATGACTTCCTTAATGTCCGGCGGCGTAACATCGTCTTCCCAGGTGCCGGGGCAAAGAGACGCCACCTGCCTGACGCCCTGCGGAATGGCCAGCACATCGCCATCTTGGCCTTCTTCCCACAGGATATCGGTCAACTCCTCATTTTCAATAATAAAGCGCATCCCCATCCCCTCCTTAAGACTCCGGATGATATCTCTTTTCCACTTTTGACAAATTATAGCCCGGTTCGGCTTATTCATCAACTAAAATCGAGCAGGAGGGGAAACTTCCCCTCCTGCTCGCCCGCGGGGCGGCGCTCGGCGTAAGCCGAGATACTTTCTTACGCCGCCCCTGCGATAATATGGCTGTCCGCCGCTTTTCCGGCAGGTTTTTCGGCACTATTCACGACTAAGATGCAGAATCCCCTTCATGAATAGTGACAATTCTTAAATAAAAATTAATTCATTGCCTTTTCCGCTTTTACGAGTTATAATTACCTTTTATAGGAAAATAATTATATCATTCAAAGACAGGATCCGGACGTGCGTGCCTAAAATATCCGGATTCCTGTGTGTTTTTTGAAGGTATTAAGGAGGCTATTGAACGCTTTATGCACATAAACAGATTAGGCATTGATATCGGTTCCACAACCGTAAAGATCGCCATCCTTGATGAAGACGATACTCTCCTCTTTGCCGACTATGAGCGGCACTATGCCAATATACAGGAAACCCTGGCCTCCCTCCTTGGCAAGGCCCTTAAAGAGCTTGGCGACATGCCCCTCTCGCCGGTCATCACCGGCTCCGGCGGGCTGTCGCTGGCATCCGCCCTTGGCATTCCCTTTGTCCAGGAGGTGGTGGCGGTCTCCACGGCCATCCAGAAGTATGCGCCGAAGACGGATGTCGCCATCGAGCTCGGCGGCGAGGATGCCAAGATCATCTATTTTGAACACGGTACCATCGAGCAGCGGATGAACGGCATCTGCGCCGGCGGCACCGGCTCCTTTATCGACCAGATGGCTTCTCTTTTGCAGTGCGATGCCGCCGGGCTTAACGAGTATGCCAAGGATTACCAGGCCCTCTACCCCATCGCCGCCCGCTGCGGCGTTTTCGCCAAGACAGACATCCAGCCCCTCATCAACGATGGGGCGACAAGGCAGGATCTTTCCGCTTCCATCTTCCAGGCTGTCGTCAACCAGACCATCTCGGGCCTGGCCTGCGGGAAACCCATCCGGGGGCATGTGGCCTTCCTCGGCGGGCCGCTCCACTTCCTGTCGGAGCTTAAAAAAGCCTTTATCCGCACGCTGAAGCTCGACGACGAGCACGCTATCACGCCGGATAATTCCCACCTGTTCGCCGCCATCGGCTCGGCCATGAATGCGGGGACGCCCATGGCAGCCATACCCTCGGCAAAATCGTCGGCGAAGGAGCCCCGGGAGGACAGCGCCGAAAGCCAGGCCTCCGATATCTCTCATCCCTCCCCTGCCGCCTCTCACGAGGCCGCTTTGGCAGCTTCCTCTAACGGGGCCGCTCCGGCGGCTTCTTCTGAAAACGGCGCGGGCATCATTCTTTCGGAATTTCAGCGCCGCCTTCATACCTCGGTCCGCATCGACTTTGAGGTGGCCCGCATGGAGCCGCTCTTTGCCTCCAAAGAGGAGTATGAAGCCTTCACCCGCCGCCAGAGCCGCTACACCGTCGCCAAGGGGGATCTCTCCTCCTACAGCGGGAACTGCTACCTGGGGATCGACGCCGGCTCCACCACCACCAAGACCGCCCTGGTATCCGAGGACGGCACGCTTCTCTATTCCTTCTACAGCAATAATAACGGCAATCCCCTGATGACGGCCATCCGCTCCATCCAGGAGATCTACCAGAAGCTTCCGGACAGCGCCCGCATTGCCTACGCCTGCTCCACCGGCTACGGCGAGGCCCTTATCAAGGCGGCGCTTCTCCTCGACGAGGGCGAGGTGGAGACCGTGGCCCACTATTACGCGGCGGCCTTCTTTAATCCCAATGTGGACTGCATCCTGGACATCGGCGGCCAGGATATGAAATGTATCAAGATCCGCAACCATACCGTGGACTCCGTCCAGCTGAACGAGGCCTGCTCCTCCGGATGCGGCTCCTTCATTGAGACCTTCGCCAAATCCCTGAATTACAGCGTTCAGGACTTTGCCAAGGCCGCCCTCTTTGCCGCGCACCCCATCGACCTTGGCACCCGCTGCACGGTGTTCATGAACTCCAAGGTCAAGCAGGCCCAGAAGGAAGGCGCCGAGGTCTCCGATATCTCCGCCGGCCTTGCCTATTCCGTCATCAAGAATGCCCTTTACAAGGTCATCAAGGTCTCCGACGCCTCCGAGCTTGGCCGTGAGATCGTGGTGCAGGGCGGCACCTTCTACAACGACGCGGTCCTGCGCTCCTTTGAGCGCATCGCGGGGTGCGAGGCCATCCGCCCGGACATTGCCGGCATCATGGGCGCCTTCGGCGCGGCCCTCATCGCCCGGGAGCGCTACTCCTGCGGCAAGGAGACCACCATGCTGTCCATCGACAAGATCAACGCCCTCAAGTACACCACCACTATGGCCAACTGCAAGGGCTGCACCAACAGCTGCCGCCTGACCATCAACAAGTTTTCCGGCGGCCGCCAGTACATCAGCGGCAACCGCTGCGAGCGGGGCATCGGCAAGGAGAAGAATAAAGACCACATTCCCAATCTTTTTGAGTATAAATATAAGCGGCTTTTCTCCTATCAGCCCTTATCCCCCGACAAGGCCAGGCGCGGGAAGGTGGGTATCCCGAGGGTCCTCAACATGTTTGAGAACTATCCCTTCTGGTTCACCTTCTTCACAGACCTTGGCTATGAGGTGGTGCTCTCCCCCACCTCCACGCGCCGGATCTACGAGCTTGGCATCGAGTCCATCCCCAGCGAGTCGGAATGCTACCCGGCCAAGCTCGTCCATGGGCATGTGACCTGGCTTATCCGGAACAACATCAAATTTATCTTCTACCCCTGCATCCCCTACGAGCGGAATGAGTTCGCGGATGCGGTCAACCATTACAACTGCCCGATCGTCACCTCCTACGCGGAAAACATCAAGAACAACGTGGAGGAGCTTCTGGACCCGTCCATCGACTTTAGGAATCCCTTTATGGCCTTTACCTCGGAGGTCATCCTGACCGAGCGCCTTGTCGAGGTCTTTAAGGACCTTCCTCAGAATGAGGTCAAGGCGGCGGCCCACAAGGCCTGGGAGGAGCTTCTCTCTTCCCGCCGGGATATCCAGAAGAAGGGCGAGGAGACCCTTAAGTATCTTGCCGAGACCGGGCGGCGGGGGATCGTGCTGGCGGGGCGTCCCTACCACATTGACCCGGAGATCCATCACGGCATCCCGGATCTCATCGTGAGCTACGGCGTCGCCGTCTTTACCGAGGACTCCATCTCCCACCTGGCCGAGGTCGAGAGGCCGCTCCGCGTTAACGACCAGTGGATGTACCACTCGCGCCTCTATGCCGCGGCGAATTTTGTCAAGACGAGGGACGACCTTGACCTTATCCAGCTAAACTCCTTCGGCTGCGGCCTGGACGCCGTCACGACCGACCAGGTGTACGAGATCCTGGAAGGGAGCGGGAAGATCTACACCTGCCTCAAGATCGACGAGGTGAACAACCTGGGCGCCGCCCGCATCCGGGTGCGCTCCCTCCTGGCAGCCCTGCGCGCCAAGGACGCCAGGAGCGAAAAGAGGGAGATCGCTTCCTCGGCCATTGAGAAGGTGGTCTTCACCAAGGAGATGCGCCGCGACTATACCATTCTCTGCCCGCAGATGTCGCCGGTCCATTTTTCGCTCTTCCAGGCCGCCTTCAACAGCAGCGGCTACCATCTGGAGGTGCTGCCGAACGACAACCGCCACGCGGTGGATGTCGGCCTTAAGTTTGTCAACAACGACGCCTGCTACCCGTCTCTCATCGTGGTCGGGCAGATCATGGATGCCCTGCAGTCCGGGCGGTACGACCTTGACAAGACGGCCGTGCTCATGACCCAGACCGGCGGCGGATGCCGGGCCTCCAATTATATCGGCTTTATCCGCCGCGCCCTCAAGAAGGCCGGCATGACCCAGATCCCGGTCATCTCCCTTAACCTGTCGGGCCTTGAGAGCAACCCCGGCTTTAAGCTGACGCTTCCGCTTATCAAACGGATCTGCTATACGGGCGTCTTTGGGGACCTTCTGATGAAGTGCATTTACCGCATGAGGCCCTATGAGCTGGAGAGGGGGGCGGTCAACCGTCTGCATGAGCAGTGGGAGGCGCGCATCATTGCCTTTATTTCCGGCAAGCATATAAGCCACAGCCGGTTCAAGAGCATGTGCCAGGAGCTGGTGCATGATTTTGACAGCATTCCCATCTCCGAGGTCCGAAAGCCCCGGGTCGGCATTGTGGGCGAGATCCTGGTCAAGTTCCTGCCGGCGGCCAACAATCATCTGGCCGACCTTTTGGAGGCGGAGGGGGCCGAGGCGGTGGTGCCGGACCTCATCGACTTTTTGAATTACTGCCTGTTTAACCAGAATTTCAAGGTGGAGAACCTGGGCTTTAAGCGTTCCAAGGCGACGATAGCCAACTGGGGTATCCGAACCCTCGAGTGGCTTCGGGGCACGGCCAATGAGGCGCTTGCACAGAGCCGGCATTTTTCGCCGGCGGCGCGCATACAGGACCTGGCGAAGATGGCATCGCCCATCGTCTCTCCGGGCAACCAGACGGGTGAGGGGTGGTTTTTGACCGGCGAGATGATGGAGCTTATCCATGCCGGCGTCAATAATATCGTCTGCATCCAGCCTTTTGGATGTTTGCCTAACCATATCGTGGGCAAGGGCGTCATCAAGGAGATCCGCCGCACCCATCCCGGGGCCAATATCGTCGCCATCGACTACGATCCGGGAGCAAGCGAGGTCAACCAGCTGAACCGTATCAAGCTTATGCTGTCCACGGCCATAAAAAATATGGATCAGGCGGTGAGCTGAAAAACAGCCGCCCGGAGGGGAGTCTCTCCGGGCGGCTGTTTTTATATATTTCCAGGCATCGTTGCCGTTATGGACAATGTCCACGGCGTATCTGGATTTTTCGAGAAGGAGCTTTAAGGCTCTGGCTGTTGCGGTCTCGTCTTCCGCGATCAGGATGCGCATGGATGTCAATTCCTCCATTGTCTCAGAAAAACCTTCTACCGCACAGAAATCCCCAGCCGGCCGGCAAAGCGAAGGATGAGGCTGCCGCCGGGGAGCATGAGTATCTCCTCCTCAGTAGGATGGCTGATCTGTAAATAGACCACAAAGTAGGTCAGGACTGCCAGGGCAAGAGCCGGCACAAGGCTCAGGAAGTTGGAATGAAGAATGATATACAGGCCGTAGTAGACCCCTCCGGCCACGGCCGCCATGGGCACCGAGGCGACCAGCGGCGTCAGGTACGCCCATTTCCAGGGTGTGCGGTAGCCAAGGTACTTATGCACCGCCCGCTCGTTCAGCACGCATACCACCACGGAATAGCCGATCATGGCGATGACCACGGCGTAAATGCCAAGGTTTGTCAGGCGGAGCATGAGCTCCATCATGACGATATTCGCACCGAGGGCTATGGCGGCGTTTATCATGGGAATGTTGGCCTTGCCGATGCCCTGCAGGACGCCGTTGGTGATGTTGGAATTGCCCGTCAGGATGATAGTGATAGCGCCGAGGAGCATCTGGCGGCCGGCGCTCCCGTTTGTTCCCGGGAAGATCAGCCTTGTCACCGGCTGGGCCAGAACGGCCAGGCCCACCGCCGACGGGATGGAAATGATCATGCTGATCCAGCTGGCCCTGTCGATCTTCTGGTTGGCGGTTTTAATATCGCCCCGGGCGTAGTGGCCCGAGACCTCGGGGATCATGGACATGGGAGCCGTGCCGGCCAGCGTCAGCGGAATGTTGATCAGGGTCATAAAGTAGCCGTTTTCCGCATAGAGCACCTGCAGAAGCTCCTGGCCGATCACCTGTCGCTTGCCCATGATGTCCGTGTACATGTAGCTGTTGATGTAGCCGTTGACATTGTAGATAAAGGCGCTGAAAATGATGGGCATGACGATGAGGAGGATGCTTTTTATCACCTCGGAGGCGCTCTCGTTCCGGGAGACGGTGTCGTTAGCTATCCGCCGCCGGATGCCGCTCCGGTTCATGATATAGATGGCGATCATAAAGACGAGGGCCGCGCTCACGCCCGCTCCCGTGCCAAGTGTCGCCCCCGCCGCGCCCCAGCGCGCCTCGGCTGATACGCCCTCCGCCGCGTGAAGGGCCATCAGGCGGGAGGACAGAAGCAGCGCGAAAACCGCGACGAAGATCTGCTCCACGATCTGGGAAAGGGAGGTCGGCATCATGACCCGGAAGGCCTGGAAATAGCCGCGGAAGACGCCGAGGATACCCGACAGGAAGATCGTCGGCCCCAGCATCCGGAGCGCCAGGCGGGCGTCCGCCATGGTATCGGGGACCATGAGGGAGGCCCCGAAAACGCAGAACAGGGCCACCGCTCCGCCCGCGACCACGGCATACAGAAGAGAGCAGTAAAAGACCTTCTGGGCATCCCGGTAGCGGCGGAAGGCGATCTTTTCCGCCATGATCTTGGATACCGCCTGGGGTATGCTGAAAGAGGCGATCATCAGCAGGATAAAGTAAGCGTTCTGGGCATATTGGAACAGGGCAAAGCTCTGGCTCCCCAGCGTGGTGGAGAGCGGGCTCTTGTAGAGCATGCCGATGATCTTGGAGACCAGGGCCGCCACCATCAGGAAGGAAGCATTCTTTACCAGGGTGTTATCATTTTTCTGGCTCATGGGGGATCACTTTCTTTTTTTAAATGTTTTCGATCTGCCAGTCGATGGGCGAAACGCCGTGCTCTGTCAGGAAGGCGTTGGCCTGGCTGAAATGGCGGCAGCCGAAGAAGCCGCTGGACGCGGAAAGGGGGCTGGGGTGGGGGCATTCCAGCACCAGATGGTCCGGGTTATGGAGAAGGGCACGCTTTTTTCTGGCCGGGGAGCCCCAGAGCAGGAAAACGATGGGACGGTTTTCGCCGTCAAGGGCCTCGATGGCCGCATCGGTAAAGGTCTCCCAGCCGATCCCCCTGTGAGACATAGGGGTATGGGCCCGCACGGTCAGCACCGTGTTCAGGAGCAGCACCCCCTGCCTGGCCCATTTTTCCAGGCAGCCGTTGTTGGGGATATAGCAGCCCAGGTCGCTTTGCAGCTCTTTATAGATATTGACCAGGGACGGAGGGGCGGGAACGCCCGGGCGGACGGAAAAGCTCAGGCCATGGGCCTGCCCGTCGTTGTGGTAGGGGTCCTGTCCCAGGATGACCACCTTGACCTGGTGAAGGGGCGTCAGGTGAAAGGCGTTAAACAGGTCCTGGGGCGGCGGGAATACCTTTTGGGTCCGGTATTCCTCTGTCACCTTACGGTATAAATCCCGGTAATAGGGCTTTTTAAACTCGCCGGCAAGCGCTTCCTGCCAGTCTCCCGATATGGCCGCCATACTCTTTTCCTCCCTGTTGATCTGTTTTCGATATTAGGCTCCGGCCGTCTCCCGCACCGGGACGCCTTTTTTTGCCAGATATTTTTTAAGCGTGCCGATCTCCAGCTCCTTGTAGTGGAAAAGGGAGGCCGCGAGCGCGGCGTCGGCTTTTCCCTCGGTCAGGGCATCGTAAAAGTGCTCCATGGTCCCGGCGCCGCCGGAGGCGATGACCGGGATATCCACGTTTTCGGCGATCGTGCGGGTCAGGGCGATATCGTAGCCAGCCTTGGTGCCGTCGCAGTCCATGCTGGTGAGAAGGATCTCGCCGGCGCCCAGGGAGGCGGCTTTCATGGCCCATTCCACCGCGTCGAGCCCGGTATCCAGGCGGCCGCCGTGCTTGTAGATGTTCCAGCCGCCGTCCGGCCGCCTTTTGGCATCGATGGCGACCACCACGCACTGGCTGCCGAACTTGTCCGCGGCCTCGGCGATCAGGGATGGCCGGTCGATGGCGGCGGAGTTTACGGATATCTTGTCCGCGCCTTCCCGCAGAAGCTTTTTAAAATCGTCAACCGTGCGAATGCCACCGCCTACGGTGAAGGGGATGAAAACCTGCTCTGCCACGGCGCGCACCATGGAGACCACCGTGTCCCGCGCCTCGTGGGAAGCCGTGATGTCAAGGAAGACCAGCTCGTCCGCCCCGGCTGTATCGTAAGCCTTAGCGATCTGCACCGGGTCGCCCGCGTCCCGCAGGTTGACAAAGTTGACGCCTTTAACCACCCGGCCTTTGTTGACATCCAGGCAGGGGATGATCCGTTTTGTAAACATATGCTCTTCTCCTCCCTCCTGGCGCTTTAAAGCAGGACAAAATTCTTAAGCATGGCAAGCCCCGCCTGCCCGCTCTTTTCCGGATGGAACTGGCAGCCGAACAGGTTGCCTTTTTCTACCGAGGCGTGGATGGTGACGCCGTAGGAAGCCGTTGCCGTTACGCAAGCCTCCTCCGCCTCCAGGTAGTAGGAGTGGACAAAGTAGACATAGGGGGGCTTTTCCATACCTTTAAAAAGCCGCCCGGGCATGGCATATTCCAGCGAGTTCCAGCCCATGTGGGGGATCTTGAGCCCCGGGGCTTTCGGAATGCGGCGGATGGAGCCCTTTAAGAGGGAGAGGCCCTTGACGCCGGGAGCCTCGTCGCTCCTTTCGAAGAGGACCTGCATGCCGAGGCAGATGCCGAGGAAGGGGGTTTCCCTTTTTACTATTTCCGAGATGACCGGCACAAGCTGGTAGCCGTCCAGTTTTTCCATGGCATCCCCAAAAGCGCCGACCCCCGGCAGGATCACCTTGTCTGCCAAAAGCAGGGCTTCCCGGTCCCGGGTGATGAGTGGGGTTTCACCGATGTAGGAGAGGGCTTTTTCCACACTTCTTAAGTTGCCGGCATCGTAGTCTATAATCGCGATCACTTTTATCTATACCCCCTGTTTTTTTCGTACATCAAATATCTTAGACCAAATGAGAGCAATTAGCAACCTTTTTTTCCGGGGGAGAAGAAATGGGGAGGGTTCTCTTTTCTTGTAATTATAAGAAAAGGAAACCGTCCCCATTTCTTCCTGAAACCTTGTGTGTCCCACGTTTTTTCTTATCTGCCTTCCTCTATAATATCAAGCATCTCTCGTGGTGTTACTACATATGTCCGCATGGGAAAATGCTTAAGATTTCCGGTCACAAGATATGCATCATCTTCTTTTCGCTTTTCCATAAGAACAGCGTAGAATACCACATCCTTGGGATCTGGGATCTCGTCCTCGATAAGCCCGTAATCCGAATAAACCGCACGCTTTTTCAACTCATCCAAAAAAACTTTTACAGCTCTCTTGTCAAAGCGAAACTTCGGTCGATCCAATACATCCTCATACTCTGTGATAATATCATCATTAAGCACCGGAATAATATCGCCTGTTAAGGCCTCTGCTGCCACCTGACCGGGCACCGAGCCGGTTTTCAGCATTGCGGAAACAAGAACATTCGTATCAAGAACAGCATAGTATTTCATTTGCCAACTACCTGCCGCTCTTTTCTGGATGTCTCAATCTCGGCATTGATCTCATCCAATGACATATCCGAAGTCCCGTTCTTCTCTGACGCATCGCCAATCTCTAACATTGCTCGATATCCACGATCTGCATTATATGGTGTTTTCGGAAGCGTCATCCTAAAGGGAATCCCATTCTCCATGATCGCCCGCTTTAAAAACATTCTCACAGCAGTTGATGTATCTATCCCTAATTTTTCAAAAACCTGTGCAGCCTCAGCTTTTAACGAATCCTCAACACGAACCTGCAATAATGAAGTAGCCATGGTACCCCTCCTTTCTCTGTAAGGCAATTATATTATATTGTCATTCAATTTTCAAGTAACCGGGGTCAGACCCTTTTAAAAAAGTGTGACCAAATTATAAATTTTTTATAAATAAGTTGTACATACCGAGCAAAACCATTTGTACTCCTACCGTTTTTAACCTGCTTTTGAAAGACTTCTTGACAATAACATCCAGATGGATTATGCTATATATAACATAAAGATAGGGGAGTGGACTATGGAAAAGTTTGTTGTCGACTTTTACCGAGAAGATGATGGTTCAAAACCTGTGGGGCAATTTATAAGAATCCGCCAGAAAACCCACGTGCCCTTGGGCCGTGGGATGAATGG
>CAMNNO010000054.1 GCA_946545475.1 uncultured Blautia sp. | reverse complement strand
AGAAATTTGTCACCTGACGGTGACGGGCGGCCCGCCGGGGGGTAGAGGGAGAATACGTCTCCCTCTACCCTATTAGATGGCCTATAGATGGCCTGTGGTCGTTTACTGGACAGTGTAGGTGAAGCTAAGCGCCGGATACCCGGAAGCGTTCACCGTGATAGCATAGTCGCCGCTTTCCGCGAAGATGGGCGTGGTGACGGCATCCGCGCCGCGGCCTGTGGTAATGGCCGCCTCGGGATCCAGGGCACCGTCGCTGTCGATGATAGCCACGGCTCCCCTGCCGGAAGCGTTGTAGGTCTCCTCATTGACGGAAACGGAAGTAATATTCTTTAAGAAGGCAGCGAAAGCAGCCTCGTCCGCGTCAGGAGCGGCAACGAGGGAAAGAGCCTCCGCGTCGTAGGCGGCGGGCTGCTCCTCGGTGGAGAGGACAAAGCTTGTCAGGACATCGGCATATACGCCGCTGGCATCGGAGATAACAGCGTTATAGCTGCCGGCCAGGGCATCCGTGAAGGAAAGGGTATCGCCGTCGACCGTAAAGGTAAGGCCATCCACGGCGTAGGAGAGGTCATAGTCCTCCGGGAAGCCTTCCAGGCTGATGGCGGCCTGTCCGTCAGATGCGGGAACGCTGGCGATCTCGGCGGTGCAGACAAACTTGACCGGAAGGTAGAGGCTGGTCGCCAGGGTGTGATAGCCGGTCTCGGTGAGGTAGGTGATGGCGGTGATGGTTTTGCCCATCATATCCGCATACTGGTCATAGCTAAGGGCGTTTCCGTGGCCTTCCACGGTCTTGACGCCGCAGGACCAGGCGAGGGCGTCCCTCCAGATGTTTTCCAGGTGGCGCAGGCCGTAGACGCTGCCGTCCGAGGTGGTGAGGAGGACGCCGGCGATGGTGCCGAGGTCGGAGGAGCCTTCCTGGTTGTTGATGGACTTCACATCGATCTGGTAGTCGCCGTAGCGGCTTTCGGTAGTAAGGGTGGCCGCAGCCTCAAACGTGGAGGACTCGCCCTGAATGGCCGAGAAGGAGGCAGCGCCGTCCGCTACGGTGACAAGCTTGTAGGCAGCGGGCGCTTCTTCCAGAGCGGTAAAGGCATAGTTATCATCGCCGAGAGCGGAAAGATCGTCAGCGGAGATGGCTACCGGATAAACAACGCCGAGGATATCGCCGCCCTCATCGGATTCGTGAGCGGCGTAATAGGTACCGGCGACCAGGTTTTCATTTTTCCATTTGCCGTTGGTGGCGGAAGTAACAGCATCGACCTCAGTGGCCGGGCCTTCCTCTGCGTAGAAGGCGGCATAGGGGATTTCCATGGTGCCATAGAGAAGATCCGCCTCGGCAAAGGCTGTTCCGGAACTCATGGCGCAGAGCACGGCACCGGCGAGCAGAGAAACGACAGTTTTTTTCATAAGGTATCTCCTTTCGATGGATGACAATATATGTTAGACGCGACTAATTATATAAAAAGGAACTCTCATTTGTCAAGAGTTATTTTTAATAAACTTTTCCCCTGAAAGGGGACCTAGCCTCGTGGCATCATCTAAAAATCGAACTGTGCAGTCACTAAAGTGACCGCTATCAACGGCATTCGAAAAAAATAGTTAAGATTATGCGAAAAGATGTTTCCTATTTTGGTCAGAATATAGTATAATGAAAATATAATCGTTCAGTTCCGTGGATCTGGGCGGTTATGCCAGTATCAACGGAACTGTTTATCGAAAGATTTATAGGAAAAAATTTTGCAGGAAAGGATTGAAGACTATGTATTTGGATGAGTACAAACGCTGGCTGGAAACGGATCTTCTGGATGTGGACCTGAACACGGAGCTCCGCGGCATTGCAGGGGACGATGAGGCTATAAAGGAGCGCTTTGCCGTTGCCCTTAAATTTGGCACGGCAGGCCTTCGCGGCACGCTTGGCGCCGGCACGAACAGAATGAACATCTGGGTCGTCCGCCAGGCTACCCAGGGCGTGGCGGACTGGGTCAAGACCCAGGGCGGCACGCAGACCGTTGCCATCAGCTATGACAGCCGTCTTAAAGGCTGGAATTTTGCGCGTGATGCGGCAGGTGTCCTTGCAGCAAACGGGATCAATGTCCGGATCTATGACGAGCTGATGCCCGTTCCTGCCCTTTCCTTCGCGACCAGATATTATAACTGCAATGCCGGCATTATGGTGACAGCCTCCCATAACCCCGCGAAATATAACGGCTACAAGGCTTACGGCCCGGATGGCTGCCAGATGACGGATGATGCCGCGGCGGTCGTTTACGATTCCATTCAGAAGACGGATGTCCTGACCGGAGCCAAATATATGAGCTTTGCCGAGGGCGTGGAAAAGGGCCTGATCAAATTTGTCGGCGATGACTGCAAGGAGGCTCTGTATGAGGCCATCGAGGCCCGTCAGGTCAGGCCCGGCCTTTGCAAGACGGCCGGCCTTAAGCTGGTCTATTCTCCGCTCAACGGCACAGGCCTTGTCCCGGTGACCAGGGTCCTCAAGGATATGGGCATCACCGATATCACGATCGTTCCCGAGCAGGAATATCCCAACGGATATTTTACCACCTGCTCTTACCCGAACCCCGAGATCTATGCCGCTCTGGAAAAGGGCCTCGAGCTGGCCAAGGAGGTCGGCGCGGACCTGATGCTGGCCACGGACCCCGATGCCGACCGTGTCGGTATCGCCATGAAGTGCCCGGACGGCTCCTATGAGCTGGTCAGCGGCAACGAGATGGGCGTCCTGCTCCTGGACTACATCTGCGCAGGCCGTATCGAAAAGGGCACAATGCCCAAGAACCCCGTTGCCGTCAAGTCCATCGTTTCCACTCCTCTGGCGGACGCTGTCGCGGCCCACTACGGCGTCGAGATGCGCAACGTCCTGACCGGCTTCAAGTGGATCGGCGACCAGATTGCCCAGCTCGAGGCAGCCGGCGAGGTGGACCGCTTCATCTTCGGATTTGAGGAGAGCTACGGATATCTTGCCGGACCGTATGTCCGCGACAAGGATGCCATCATCGGCTCCATGCTGATCTGCGAGATGGCCGCTTACTACCGCTCCATCGGCTCCAGCATCAAGCAGCGCCTGGAAGAGATCTACGCCGAGTACGGCAGGTATCTCAACAAGGTTGACAGCTTTGAGTTCCCGGGCCTCAGCGGAATGGACAAGATGGCCGGCATCATGGAAGGCCTCCGCAAGGAGCCGCCGGCAGAATTTGCCGGCAAGAAGGTCGTCAAGGCTGTCGACTATACAAAGCCCGAGGAGACAGGCCTCCCGAAGGCAAACGTCCTGATCTACAGCCTGGATGACGGTTCCACCGTCGTCGTCCGTCCGTCCGGAACCGAGCCCAAGATCAAGACTTATTTCACGACCCTCGGCAAGGACCTGGCAGAGGCACAGGCCGAGAAGGACAAGCTGGCGGAAGCGCTCAAGCCGGTTCTTTCCTAATTTATGAATATTGCTATAGACATTATGATCTGCGCCGCATAAGCGGCATCAAAAAAACAGGTTCTCCCGCACAGGCAGGGGAACCTGTTTTTTCTTATCACAGGGGCGGCGTAAGGAAGCATCTCGGCTTACGCCGAGGCCGCCCCGCGAGCGAGCAGGAGGGGGGACTCCTGCTCGATTTATGTCGCAGGGGCGGCGTAAGGAAGCATCTCGGCTTACGCCGAGCGCCGCCCCGCGAGCGAGCAGGAGGGGGGACTCCTGCTCGATTTATGTCGCAGGGGCGGCGTAAGGAAGCATCTCGGCTTACGCCGAGCGCTGCTTGATCTTACTCGGCGTCAACCGTGACGCAGGCCTCGGCCGAAAGCTTCCCGTCCGTGACGCGGAGCCTTATCGTCCCGGGCTTATCGGCCCGGACAATGGCAAGGGCCTCGCCGTAATATGTGTCGCTGACCGGCTCTTTGTAGCTGTGCGTGCAGAAGGGGCAGGCGGAGCCGAAGGCTTCAAGGGTGCCGCCGTCGGCCTGCACGGTCAGAAGGCCGCGCTCCGTCGGTTTTACGATGCCTTCCTTGTCGGCATAGCGCACACGGATAAAGGCCAGATGCCCCGGTCGCACGGACCGCTCTTCCGGCTCGGCGAGGAGAACTGTCTCTTCCCCGGCGGTTTTCAGGGATCTCTGCCCGATCTCCCTGCCGGCATCGTCAAAGGCAATGGCGGTAAGCGTGCCGTTCTCGTAGGGAACTTTGAACGTAAAGACGCAGTTGTCTTTCAGCTTTTTGCGCCCCAGGCTCCAGCCGTTCAGCGTAAGGCAGACACTGGAAGCCCTGGCATAGACCTCAACGGTTGCCTTGCGCCCCTCATACCCCCGGAAGCTCCAGCTTTCGATGGCGTTTGTCATCTTCCAGGCGCTGGGGCTGTGCCGCCCCTCGTGGCAGATGGGACGGACGGCGATGTAGGGGCCCTTTTCACGCTCCAGGGCGACGCGGGTATAAAGGGCTTCCCCCAGAGGCTTTCCCGTCAGGTCGATGCGGCCGCTCCCGGAGGATATCCAGCCGGGGCCCGCGTCAAAGCGGTCGGCATAGTCGCTATATTCCCAGGAACCGACCATGACCTCGCCCAGGTAATCCGTCCCGGCCCAGACAAAGTCCCCGATGAGCCGGGGATTTTCCTTGGCGAGCTCATAGAAGCGGAAGGCGTCGGCACAGAAGGTCTCGCTTCCCAGGATAAGACGGTCGGGATAGTTTTTCAGGTCTTTTTTATAGCGCTTTTCGCCATAATTGTACCCGGCAATGTCCATGTTGGCGAAGGCCTCCCGGGTCGTGACATCGCTCCCGTGGAGGGTAGCCCCGAGCTTCATGAAATCGGCCCCCATGATCCCGGCCAGGTCGTTGAAGAACTTGCTGCCGGTGGAGCTTTCCTTTGTCTTTTTCCCCTCCGCCCTGGCTTTTTTGTTCCGCTCGGCTTCCTTGGCCGCTTTTTTGTCGGAATACTGGCCAAAGCCGATATGATTCAGGAAGTTGAAAAAGATATTGATACCGCATGTCACGGGACGATGCGGGTCCAGGGCGTGAAGATAGTCCGTCATTTCCTTTGCCAGGGCAATGCCGCGCTTTTGCGCCGTTTCGGCGACCTCATTTCCCGTGGAATATAAGATGACGCAGGGGTGGTTGTAGTCCTTGTCCACCATATCCGCAAGGTCCTGCTTCCACCACTCGTCAAAGAAATCCACATAGTCGTACATGGTCTTGTGAATATACCAGTGGTCGATATATTCATCCATGACCAGCATCCCCAGGCGGTCGCAGATCTCGAGAGCCGTTTTCGAGCAGGGGTTATGGGCGCTGCGCAGGGCGTTATAGCCATTCTCTTTAAGAATGCGGATGCGGCGTTCCAGGGCATCCGGATCGCAGGCAGCGCCCAGAAGGCCGTTGTCGTGATGGACGCAGGCCCCCCGGAGGATGACGTGCGTACCGTTAAGGCACAGCCCCTCCTTTCCCCAGGACAGAGTCCGGAGGCCGAAAGCCTGGGCAGCCTCATCGCCGGCAAAGGCCACCTGGCAGGTATAAAGTGCGGGATGCTCCGGGCTCCAGGAAGCGGCCCCCAAAAGCTCCAGGATAAATGTGCGGCCCGTCCCGCTGTCAGAAGCCAGGAGACGGCCGTTATCCATAACCTTTACCGTGACCTCGCCCTCAGCGCTTGTCTGCACCCGGACCTCGATACGGGCGGGGGAGAGGGACAGGGTGCGGATCTTTATGCCGTTTGGAAGGATATAGGGGCCTTCGCTGACATGGAGCTTCACCGGGCGGTAAATGCCGGCCCCGGAATACCAGCGGGAGTTTGGCTGGTCCGCGTTCCTGGCGATGACCTCAAGCGTGTTTTCGCCGGCATGGAAGGCGCCGCTGCCATCGACGTAAAAATTGGTATAGCCGTAGGGGCGGAAGGCGGCCTTCCGGCCGTTGATATATACCTCCGCCTTGCGGTACACGCCTTCAAACTCTAAAACGTTGTGGCGGGAGGCCTCCTCCTCGGTGAGAGTGAAAACCTTCCGGTACAGGTAATCATAGCCTTCAAACCAGGCGACATTAAGGCCGCCCAGGGCATTCGGGGACCGCTTCTCCTCCAGCATGGCATCGTGGGGGATACGCACAGGCTTCCCCGGACCATCCTCGTCGAGATGGCGGCATGTCCAGTTATCATTAAAGGGGGTCGTTTTCATGGCTTTTTCTCCTTGACATGCAGGGCCGCCCCCTCATTGGTTTTTGACGGGGCGGCCCTGGGATACATTATGGTAGGAACTGCCCGTCAGCCTTTGCTTTTTTGGGTAAAGCAGGCGAGTATGGCTATTATGGCAGAAAGAAGCCCGGTTCCGACATTCCGTGATCTTCCCTGAAAGCCGGGGATGTATGCAGATATCGCGGCACAGAATGTCAGTAAGATCCTTCTGATGCCGCGGTATATCTATTATGCCACATTTTTTCGCTCCTGTCACGGACATGTCGCGAATGGCTTTTTAAAAGGGACAACTGGCAGCGGGAAGGCGCCAATGTTTGCCTGGAAGCCTTTCATGTGCTATAATGCCCATAAAAGATCCGTGCGCATACGAGAGTAAGAAAGCGAAGCCAAGCACGAAAGGAGGAGAACAATGGTACAGATATACGGGACACTGGGGCCATCCTGCGCGAAGGCGGAGACCCTGTCGCTTATGCTGCAGGAGGGTCTCACAGGTATGCGCCTTAACCTCTCCCACACGTCCATAGCCGATGCCGCGGGGACCATAGACGATCTCCGGCGCGCCTGCATCGCCCAGGGGCGGGAGATGCAGCTGCTGATCGACATGCACGGCCCGGAGATACGGACGGGCTGGCTGAAAAAACCTTTCAGCCTGGAAGACGGCGAGCTGGTGATACTGAAAGCCAGGCGTTCCGGGGAGGATAGAAAGGTGATAGCGGTGCCGCCGGCTGTGCTTAAGGTCCTGCAGGTCGGGGATCACCTGCTGATCCATGACGGGAAGGTTGAGATAGAGGTGCAGGAAAGCCTTCCGCCGGATGAGGAGAATATGGCGGCCGGACGGGAATCTGAGGAAAATATGCCAGCCGCGCGGGAATCTATAGAAGAGAGCGGCAAGGACACGCAAAGCGGAAGGAGGAGCCGCTTTCTCTGCCTGACCGTGCGCGGGGGAAGGGTCCAGGCGCAAAAGTCCGTGAAGGTCGTGGGCAAGGAAATATACGGCCCTCTGCTGACCGCATCGGACATGCAGAATCTCGCGGCGGCGGAAGCGATGGGCGTGACCGCCCTCATGCAGCCTTTTGTGCGAAGCGGGGATGAGATCAGGGAAATCCGGAAGACCCTTCGGGATATGGGGCTCAGCCTTAAGATCTTTGCCAAGATCGAATCGATGGAGGGCGTCCGGAACCTGGAAAGCATCATACCGGAAGCGGATGTCATCGTCATCGCCAGGGGAGACCTGGGAAACGACATGCCGCTCTGGGAGCTTCCCGGGGTGCAGAAGCAGATCGCGGAAAAATGCCGCGTGGCCGGACGGCCCTTCATGGTCGTGACCCAGATGCTGGATTCCATGACCGAGCGCCCCGTCCCCACGCGGGCGGAGGTCTTGGATATTTTTAATGCTGTCCTGGATGGGGCGTCCTATGTCATGGTGACGGGGGAGACCGCTGTGGGGAAGTATCCAGCCGAGGTTATCCGCTATCTTTCCCGGACCGCCCGGGAGGCGGAGACGTACCTGGGGGGGAAGGAGACGGAAGAAGGCAGATATATCTGGCGGTATGAAACACCGGAAGGGCTGGGAAACCTTTGCATGACAAGCGACGGCACATCCCTTACCGGCCTCTGGTTTGAAAATAGCCCGGACGGAAAAAAGGCCGCCGGGTCAGGCTACCGGAAAGCCTGTCTCCCTGTGTTTGAAAAAACGGCAAGGTGGCTGGATGGCTATTTTGCCGGCAGCCCCGGCGAAGACATGCCGCCGATAAAGCTTCCGGGTCTGACCGCGTTTCGCCGGGAGGTGATCGAGGTCCTGAGAACGATTCCCTATGGCAGGACCATGACATACGGAGAGATTGCCGCCCGCCTTGAGGAAAAGGGCGCCTCAAGGCGCGTGTCCGCCCAGGCCGTCGGGCAGGCGGTGGGGTGGAACCCGGTGTGCATCCTCATCCCCTGCCACCGCGTCATGGGGGCCGGAGGCAAGCTTACCGGATATGGCGGCGGGCTTATGAACAAGCGCGGGCTGCTCTTGGCAGAAGGCATAGACATTACAGGAAACGAATAAATGCCTCTTGTTTTGATCCGTTTCCTGGGCTGGATTTTCGACGCTTTAGCGGACAAATCTCCGCTGAGGGTCCATGCGCATACTATAGATGAAAGGATGATGAGATCATGGAGGTTTATATCACGGATTTTGGGGCTAAGGGAGATGGCAGGACGAAGTGCCACGAGGCCGTGCAGAGGGCCATTGATGCCTGCTGTGAGGCCGGCGGAGGCGTTGTGCGGGTACCGGCGGGGAATTTCCTTTGCGGCACCATTTTTCTGAAAAGCCATATTACGCTTTACCTGGAAAGCGGTTCCTGCCTGACCGGCAGCCTGGAGCCCGAGGATATCTTCGATTTTGCCCGGAACACGGACGATCCGAATGAAGATATCGGCTGGGAGGGCGGCTGCCTTATCTGCGCGTTTCATGAAAAGGACATCACCATAGCCGGCGAGGGCACGATCTATGGTCAGGGGGACAAGGTCTTTTACGATGACGGGGCCGATGGGGAATACCATGAATGCCCCAAGAACGCGCGTCTCCTGGACCGCCCCCGGACGACCTTCTTTGAGGACGTGGAAAACCTGACCATCCGCGGCATCACCTTCCGGGATGCCGCCTTCTGGACCCTTCATATGGCCGGATGCCGGCATGTCGTGGTGGATGGCATCCGCATCCTGAATGATGGGCGCGGCGTCAATAACGACGGGATCGACCCGGATACCTGCCGGGATGTGGTGATCAGCAACTGCATCATAAAGACCGGGGATGATGCTATTGTGGTGAAAAATTCCGCCCCCATGGCCGAAAAGTACGGCGTATGCGAGAATGTGGTCATCCGGGGCTGTGTGCTGTATTCCCACAGCTCGGCCTTAAAGATCGGGACGGAAACCGTGAAGGGCATCCGCTATGTCCTTATGAGCGACTGCCTCATCCGGGGCTGCTCCCGGGGCGTCGGCATATGGGTCAGGGACGGGGCGTGCATCGAGCATATCCATGTCCATCACATTACCGGCGATGTCCGGCGCTACGCCGACTGCCCGGGCCGGGATTTTGCCCCCAGGTGGTGGGGAAAGGGGGAGCCCATTTTCATCAGCGCCACGCCAAGGCGGGAAAACGAGCATCCTGGATCGATCCGCCATATCGCCTTTGACCATATTGATATGGAAGCCGAGTCCTGCATTTTCATTGCCGGCGAAGCCGAAAGCCCCATCCATGATGTTGCCCTGGAAGACCTGGCTATCCGCATCCGCCCCCAGGGAACGCAGGAGAGCGGCATGTTCGACGAGCAGCCCTCCGTCCGCGCTCTCTACCCCCACGCGATCCCCGCGCTCTACGCCAGAAGTGTTGTGGATCTGAGAGCCGGCGGAAGTATTCTCCGGGAAGCGCCTTACACCGCCTGGCCAAAGGTCGTTCTCACGGACTGCGAGAATGCGAAGATCGATCTGGATATCTGTGAGTAGATCATGTCGAAGGAAAGGGAGGTACGATGATTTATCGCGGGCAGTATCCTTCAAGCCGTCAACAGCATACATTTTACGATCATCTGGGAATTTAACTACAACAGTGCTTACCACGGGATGGTCCTGGTCTTTCTTCTCCTGCAGTTTCGCGGGATCCGAAAAGTCCTGCGCTTGCGCGCTGACGGAAGGCCACATGTGTAAAGGAACGATCTTAGCGGGGTGCCAACATGATCCGAAAACGTATAATCTTCTATGGCTGGGTTCAGGGCGTGGGCTTCCGCTACCGGGCAAGGCAGGCGGCAGAGCTGTACGGCTGCACCGGATGGGCGAGAAATGAATGGGACGGGAGCGTGACAGTGGAGATACAGGGAGAGGAAGAGGATATTGACAAGGTGATCCTGGCCATCGAGCGCGGCACTTATGTGCGGATCGAGAACATGGACAGCCGGACGATCCCGGTGGATGCGGCAGAATATGGATTCCGGACAGAGTAAGAAAAAGTAGCGATGGGGCCAGCTCTCGAATGGAGGGCTGGCCCCATCGCCATGTTTACGGCTTCACGGCAGCATTTTCAAGGTCAGGATTTAACATGGCGGCAAGCAGGGCACGGGTGTAGGGATGCCGCGGGTGCTCGAAGATAAGGGCGGAGGAGGCCATCTCCACGATCTGCCCGTCTTTTATGACCGCGATGCGCCCGCACATCCGGCGCATCATGGCCAGGTCGTGGGAGATGAGGAGGAAGCTGATTCCCCGCTTCTCTTGAAGGGAAAGCATCAGCTCCATGATCTGGGCGCGGACGGACATATCCAGTGATGAAACCGGCTCATCGGCCACGATGAGGGAGGGCGACATGACAAGCACCCTGGCCAGGCCGATGCGCTGCAGCTGCCCGCCGGAGAAAGAGTAAGGAAAGCGGAAGGCGTCCTCCGGTTTCAGGCCGACATCGCACAAGGCCTGAATGGCCAGGCGGCTGCGCTCCTTCCGGGGGAGTTCGGGATGGATATTATCCAGCCCTTCACGGACAATATCCATGACTTTGGCCCGCGGGTTTATGGCCGCGGCAGGGTTCTGGAAAACCATCTGGATCTCTTTTAAAAAATATTGACGCGCGGCGGCGGACAGGCGCCCGTCAAGACGCCTTCCGCGGTAGCTTATGCTGCCCGAGGCTGCCGGGACCAGGCGGAGAATGGCGTTGGCGATACTGGTCTTTCCGGAGCCGGATTCGCCGACAAGGCCAAGGCATTCGCCCTCCCGGAGGTCAAAGCTTACGCCCTTCACAGCTTCTGTTGCCCGCTCTCCCCTGCCGAAACGGATGTGAAGGTCAGAAACCCGGAGCAGGACGCTATCCCGGGATAAGCTTCCGTTTTCGTTGCCTTTACCCGGCTCTGCGGGAAGGGCAGGAGTGGATTTCGCCATAGGATTGGTTCTTGCGGCATGGCCGGGTTTCAGGCGGGAAAGGGCTTCGGGATAGCGGGGGTCCAGGAGCCAGGTTTTTGCCCGGTGAGTCGGCGTGACCGGAAAATATGGCGGCGCATAGAGAAAATCGATGGCGAGGGCGGCCGGATTCCGCGGGGCGAAGGCATCGCCCCGGATGGGATGGCGGCAGGACGGCGGCGTCCCCGTGAGGTATGAAAAAGAATCGCCCATCCGGGCGGGGTGGGAGGCGATGAGGGCTCTGGTATAGGGGTGGCGCCCGTCATGAAAGATCTCGCCCGGCAGCCCTTCTTCCACAATCTGGCCCGCGTACATGACGGCAATGCGCCCAGCGGCAAAGGCGGCCGCAGAAAGGTCGTGGGTGACAAGGACCGAGGCATGCCCGTGGGTGCGCGACAGAGTGCGGATAAGCTCAAGGACCCGTACCTGTGTGATGGCATCCAGGGAGGAGGTGGGCTCGTCAAAGAAGATGATCTCCGGGTTGCCGGCAAGGGCCATGGCAATCAGGGCACGCTGGCACATGCCGCCGGACAGCTCGTGGGGATAGCACGAAAAGACTTTTTCCGGATCGCCTAGGCCGGTTTCGGAGAGGAGGGAAAGAGCTCTTTGTTTTCGCTCACGCCGGGGGACAGACGGAGAAAATGCCTCTGTAAGCTGCCTTCCGATCGTCAGCACCGGATTAAAGCTTGAGGAGGCATTCTGCATGACCAGGGCCATGGCTTTTCCCCGGATGCCGCGGTAGGCGCGTGGCAGGGAAGAATTTAAAAGATCTTTTCCGCCATAGAGAAGGCTTCCCCTGACAACCCGCCCGTTACCTGGCAGAAGCCCCATGCAGGAACGGCACAGCACGCTTTTGCCGGAGCCGGATTCCCCGACGACGGCCAGGCATTCGCCTTTACGGATATCAAGGCTGACACCGCGGAGGGCGTGGAGCAGTCCATTGTCAAGGGCAAACACAACATGAAGATCGCGGACGGAAAGACAGATATCATGGTCAGCCACGGCAGGTCCTTTCTATATTCGCGAGCGCAGAAAAACAACATTTGACTTCTGTGCCGCGGTATATGCAGAAATACTAAGGATCCTGGGGATCGGCCGCATCGGCAAAGGCGTTTCCCAGAACGTAAAAACAGACGGTTATTATGGAAAGCACAGCGCATGGATAGTAAAACTGGTAGCGGAGGGAGCGCGACATGATCAGCATGCGCCCGGTATTGATCAGGTTTCCCAGAGATGGCCTGTCTGCCGGAAGCCCCAGGCCGATATAGGTCAGGAAGACTTCGCCGCTTATGGCTGATGGTATGGTCAGGACAAACTGGAGAATGATGATCGAGAGGGTATGGGGCAGCAGGTTTTTGAGGAAGATCCGGTGAAGAGGCGTCCCCATGGTGCGGGAGGCCTGGTTAAACTGTCGGTTCCGGAGGAGGATGACCTGGTTACGGATAAACCGTGCGGTGCCAAGCCAGCCCGCAAGGCACATGGAAAAGATGATGGATGCCATTCCCGGCCGCAGGATATAGGTTGAGAGCATCATGAGGATCATGGAGGGAATATTTTCCAGGATGTTATACAGCTCCGTAAAAAAAGCATCGAGACGGCGGATATATCCCCAGGCAAAGCCGACCAGGACGCCGAGGGCGTTCCGGAAAAAGGCAACGGCCAGCCCGATGAGGAGACTTGTCCGCGTGCCGGCCCATATCCGGGCCCACAGATCCTGACCGATGTTGTTGGTGCCCAGCCAGAACGAGGCGTCCGGACGCCGGTTCATGAGCTGCAGGCCGGTGACGGGATCGTTATTGATCGTGACGGGACTCCTCTGCCCGGGAAGGAAGGGCTGGAGGCAGGCAAACAGGATAAGGGAAAAAAGAACGCCAAGCGTTATTATGGATTCCGGTTTCTTTATAAGGCGTTTTAGCGTGCCGCGCCAGTAGGAATCCCCGGCCCGAGACAGGGGCAGCTCTTCCTCCGGGCCGGATCTTCCGGAAACAAAAAGCTTGAGAGCTTCTTCATTGGAAGCGGGGGAAGCGGCTTCTTCTTCCAGAAAAGCTTCGATCAGGGCCTTTGTTTTACTTTTGCCGAATGTTTTTTTCATAGATCCACCGCCTTGGGAGCCCTGCGGATGCGAGGGTCTGAGAGAGCCAGGCAGATGTCGCCGAGGAACATGCCCACAATGCCGATGAAGGCATAAAAGAGCACGATGGACTGGACCATGGTATTATCCTGCATGCGTATCACCTCGATGAGAAGGCCGCCCATGCCCGGGATGGAGTAGAGCGATTCGATATAGATGGAGCCGGACAGTGTCATGAGGATGGTGCCGGGAAGCTGCTGGGATAAGGGCACCAGCGCGTTGCGCAGGATATGCCTTACGGCAATGGAGCGCGAAGAGAGGCCCTTGGCTCTTGCCTGCAGGACATAGTCCTTATTCGTCTCGTCCAGCATGAAGCGCCTTGTCCACATGGCAAAACCGGCAGCAGGAGGAATGGACATGGAGACGATGGGCAGAATCTGGCTGCTGGGAACGCTCGGGCGGTAAAGGATGCTAAGGCCCAGATAGTCGGAGCCGCAAAGCTGCAGGAATACAAAATATACGGCAGCAGGAACGGCCTGGACAAAAACAATGTAGGCCGTTCCCAGCTTATCGATAAGGCCTCCCTTACGCCTTGCCATGAAGACGCCGAGCAGTATGCCAAAGGGCAGGGAAAGGCACAGGGCCAGCAGGCCGAAGTGGGCGGAAACCGGGATCTTTTCAGCCAGTATTTTTGCCACCGGATGGCCTTCGCGGTAAATATCGGAGCGCCCCAGGGAGCCGTGCAGCAGTTCGGATATATAGCGCCAGAGCTGGACCGGAAGAGGGGCATTAAGCCCAAGCTCTTCCAGGCGGTTGTGGATCTGCAGCTCGGTGGCCCGGTCGAAGTCCTTAAAATAGGTTTCGATGGGAAGGAGACGCATCAGGCAGAAGACGATGACCGTTACCAGCATGAGGCAAAGAAGCATGCGCAAAAGGCGCCTGGCAATATAGGCGATGGCACGGAACATAGAAGCCTCCATAAAAGCCAAAAAAGCAAAGCCAAAAAAGCAAAGCCAAAAAAGCAAAGCCAAAAAAGCAAAGCCAAAAAAGCAAAGCACACATGGGCGGCAACGAGACCGCGTCTCCGGTCAGCTGATGGCGTTCTCTTTGGAAAGCTCCTTCTCGGCAAGCCACTGTTCGTAAAGGGCATCGTACTGCTCTGTGGTCAGGGGGGATGCGAGAACATGCAGGTACTTATAGCTGTAGGAGGTCCCCTTTACCATTTCCAGCGGGTTGATGCGCCCGGAAATAAAGTAATTGCCGTTTACCTCCCGGGAATAGGGGATGACAAGGGCGTGTTCAATGAGAAAGGCTTCGGCAGCGGCGTAGGTGCCGTAGCGTTCCTGAGATTTTTCGCTGATGGTCCAGGCCTTGCCCAGCATGGCTTCATACTCATCCACGAGCGGTTTCAGGTTTTCCCCCTGGGCTTTGTCGAGGAAGGTGCGGTTGTTGCCGGTCTGGAAGGCAATGACCCAGTTGGCGGGGTCGCGCACGCTGGCACCGTCCATCATGCGAAGAAGGCCATACTTTCCGCTGTTTCTGACGCTCTCCGTAAATTCAAGAAGGGGGCCGGCTTCGACAATGATGTCGATATAGTCCCTGCCCAGCAGGCCTTCCAGCTGCTGCTCAATGACCTGGGCTTCGTTTGCCCAGGCATCGGAAGAAGGATTGTAGGGCATGAGAAGCTTAACGGGGAAGGTGACGCCCTTCTGCGACAATTCTTTTACGGCTTCCTCTTTAAAGGCCAGTGCCTTTTGTGCGCTGAACCCATAATTCTCCCGGCTCTTAACCCCGGAAAGGGCATCGAAATCCGTGTAATCTGTCCCGCTCACGCCGCACCAGCCTTCGGGCGTAACGGTATGGCTTAAGTAGAGCTGTGTATCTGCCGGAACGGTGACCAGACGGGCCTTAAGGCGGTCAAAGCCCCAGGCGAGGGACTGACGGAAGTTTTCATTGTCGATGGCAAGAAGGTAGTTATCGGGCTCGTAGGCTTCGTCAAAATTGGGGGCATAGCAGAAGCTGTAATAGCAGGTGTATGAGGAATCCGTAATGGGAATGATGGTTCCGGCCGTGTCGGGGTCTTCGTTCCAGTCAAAGAGGATGCTGTTGTCGATGGCGGCCAGGTCGATCTCGCCGCGCTTGTAGAGCTCGGGGGCAAGAAGATTGGCCTCGGCATTATACGTCAGCTCCACTCGGTCGATATAGACGTGCCCGGCATCCCAGTAATAGGGGTTCCGAAGATAAATGCGGCTGTACTGCGGTACCCACTCGGCAATATAAAACGCGCCGATGGAGTAAACCTGCTCCACACTGTTTCCATACTCATCCCCAAGCTGGTTGTAGAAATCGGTGGGATAGGGCACGAAGTTTACGCAGTTGTCAATAAAATAGGGAACTTTGGCGGCAAGCGTGATCTCAAGGCTGTAGCGGTCCACAGCTTTAAAGCCGACGGAGGCGAAATCCTCCGTAACACCGCGCATGTAGTCGGAAGCTCCGGCTACGATACCTTGGTAGAAGAAAGCTGCGCTTGAGGAGGAGCCGGGACGGCAGTTGATCTTTGCCGTGGTCACGAAGTCCTGGGCTGTCAGCTCGTCTTTTGGCTCGCCTTTATTATCCACCCAGTAAAGGCCTTCACGGATATGGAAGGTATACACAAGGCCGTCCTCGCTGATCGTAAAGCCGTCAGAAAGGCCGTAAGTCAGATTTCCGTAAGCATCCAGCATAAGGAGCGGTTCTGTGCAGGAAGGGGCATAGATCCCCTGGGCCGGCAGCCCCATCCCTGAGGCACTGGCCAGGTCGTAGGATTCATACTGGTAAAGAAGGCGCAGGGTCTGGTCCTCGGCATAGGCGGGCAGTTCCTGTCCCGTGGCGGGAAGAGATGCGGAAAAAAGGACCATGGAAAAGAATACAGGGATCCATTTTTTGCAAAGTTTCATAGTAAGCCGCTCCTTTCTGAAACAAGGGTGTGTGTTTGATGATCGATATCATTTTATAGCAAGTGTGGGCGGTCTGCAAGCCCAAAACTATATTATGGAGCTTACAGACAAAGTATTTACACATGCCCAAAGATGTGATATATTATCCTTGTTTTTTATCTCCAAGGGGTGCTGACGCATGTTAGCTGAGATGTGGCATATGGCTGCCCGATCCCTCTGACCTGATCCGGATAATACCGGCGTAGGAATGTGAGTGTCCGTCCCTTTTTCAAGGGGGCGAAGCAGCTGACGCATCCGTGCCGACGGATGCGTTTTTGTTTTTTATCGCAGGGGCGGCGCAGGGAAATATTTCGGCTTACGCCGAACGCCGCCCCGCGGGCG
>CAMNNO010000053.1 GCA_946545475.1 uncultured Blautia sp. | reverse complement strand
TAGAAAAATGAGGTCTTTCTCTGCCGACATAGTGGCCGGGCGTGTCCCCGCCGCCAAAGCCGTGCGGCGGAAGATTCCTTTTTCGCCGGAATGATAACGGCCGGGGATTTTTCATTTTTCCAGGACGGTCACGCGGACATCGGTTCCTTCCAGGGCCGCGCTTACCTCCTCCGCCTGCTCGGGCAGCACATAGACCTCTTCCAGGGCCGGAAGCGTGCCAAGGCCCGACAGGTCGCGGACAGAGCTGTGCTGGAGGGCTATATTCTTCACCTTCGGAAGCTTTTCGGCAATGTCGTCGAGGTTATCCATGTCAAGCCACATAAGGCCCAGGTTTTGGACATTTGGATGGGAGCCGATCTGCGCCAGGGAGGTGATGTCGTTGCGGCCGATATCCAGGGTTCTCAGCCAGGGGCAGTTTTTCAGGGCATTGACATCCGAAAGGCCCGCATCGAACAGCACCGCCTCATAAAGCCCCGGCACATCCCCGACCGGAGAGGCGCTGGAAAGACGCAGGTGCTTAAGCTCAACAACCTTAAGGCTTGCCAGTCCCGCGATCCCGGAAGCGTCCACATAGCCCTGATGGACAATATGCATCTCCTCAAGCCCCGGCAGGAGCTTTAAATCATCCAGGCTGCGGATGGCTCCCCTGGTGCTCTCGTCGATGACGCACCGATAAAAGCTTTCCGGGTCGGAAAAAGCCCGGGTGCCGTAAATGTACAATCCTTTTACGCCCCGCACCTCCTCCTCTGTAAGGCTCCCTCTCTCCCTGCCGAGCTGCAGCCGCACAGCCTCTTCGATCAGCGGCTCCTGAAACCTTATGTACGCCTTCGGCCGCAGCCAGTCGGTGTATCGCCCGGCCGCAAAGCCCGCGGCGAGCATGAAAAAGGCAAGCAGCACGGCCACTATGGCAGCTTTCGCGCCTATCCGCCTTTTCCGCTTTGCGGCGCTCTTTAATGCCTTTTTTACCTGCCCGATATGGCGGTAGCGCTCTTTCGGCGAGAAAGCCGTGCAGCGGTCAATGATCGCCTGCAGGTCGCTTCTGATGGTTATGTTCGGGTTTTCCCGCGTGTTTCCCGTCACCAGAAAGCGGAGCAGCACGCCAAAGGCGTAGATATCCGCCCGGGCATCCGTCTGGCCGAAGCCATACTGCTCCGGCGGCGCGTAGCCCCTGGTTCCGAAAAGCACCGTATCGCTTCCGGCCCCCGCCCTGACGACCCGGGCAATATCAAAATCGATCAGGACAAGGCTTCCGTCCGGCCTGACGATGATATTTTCAGGCTTGATATCCCTGTGCACCACCGGCGGCACATGGGTGTGCAGCGTCTCCAATATATCGCAGAGCAAAAGAAGGAGGGCGATAATATCACGCACAGACAGGTGCCTGTCCAGGGCATAGGCATCCAAGGTCTCGCCTTTTATGTATTCCCGGACAATGCAGAGCATCTCATCGTTTTCATACTGGCCGTAGTAGCGGGGAAGCCCCGGGGAGGCCAGTTCCTTAAGGCAGTCGATATCCGGGCGGATGGGAAATATCCGACGCTCGTAACAGGAGGCCACGGCCAGAAGGCCGTCCGACTTTTTCCGCACCAGAAAGGTCTCCCGCCCGTCATGGCACGCCAGGCATTCCATCTGGTCATACGCCTCCAAAAAATCCGCGGGATAGCTGCTGGAAGCGAAGATGGCTTTTATGTCTTCGACGATGTGTTTTTGTCCGTTCATGTTTCCCGCCCTCCCAGAAGCGGCAGGCCAAGGTCCTGGAGAATGATCTGGGCATCCACCAGTGATATATGCTTATGCAGGCAGTAGATGACCGCGGCATCACGCCTGATCCGGGGATAGAGCTGGCTGTGGCGGGCCAGCCGGAGCATTTCCTGCGCCCCGGAAAAATCCGCCTCCATGGCAAGCGCCAGCTTAAGGACCGTATCCCTGGAGGGATTCCTCGTGCCGCGCCACAGCTGGTGCCCGAAGGATTTCTCCAGGTTTGCCCGCCGGATCACCTGCTCCGGCACCTCCCCCCTCTCCCGGCACCAGGCATTCAGGTAGTCGCTGAAGGATGGCATCCGGCATGCCTCTTCGTTCGTTTTGAAAAAATGTTCAAGGCTTCGCTCCTTAAACAGAAGCGCCAGCAGCTCCTCCGTGCTGATCCTGCCTGTATCCGACATGGCCGCGCCACCTCCTCTTATCATGCTCCATGGAGTTACTATATTCTTATTTGGAAGGAGCTTTCTGTTCCATTATATATGATTCCCCCTCCAACATCAAATCTAAATTTATGAGGAGTCCCATCCCCTGCAAAAAGCACTTGAAGGCATACGATTTGCGCGCTATAATAGTCGTTCGATTGATGATCCTCACTAATACCCACAGGCAAACCTGTGGTTTTCCGCCTATACAAATTGGAAAGATAATTTATGCCGAAAATAGTAAAGACATCCAGCGATCTAAATAAAGCCCTGACCGAAACTGTGCCTGGCGATATTCTGCTTCTCTCGGAGGGGGATTACGTGGGTAAGTTCACGGTCCGCACCCCCGGCATCACCTTGAAGGGTGCCGGCAGGGATAAGACCCGCATTCTGTGGGACGATTACGCCAAAAGAGAAGACAGCCAGGGCAGGGCGCTCAACACCTTCCGCACCTATACCCTGGCCGTCCTGGCCGATCATGTTCATATGGAGGACCTGGCCATTGTCAACACGGCCGGGGAGCCCCACATCAAGGGGCAGGAGGTGGCCCTCACGGTCTACGGCGACCACTTTGCCATGGAGAGATGCCTCCTCTCCTCCACCCAGGACACCCTCTTTGTCGGCCCCCTGCCAAGGGACCTTGTCATCCGCTACGAATATTTTCTGGAAGACGCCCTTCGCCAGGACCGCCCTCTCCGGCAGAGCTTCCGGGAATGCCATATCGAGGGCACCATCGATTTCATCTTCGGCTGTGGGGCGGCTGTCTTTGACAGGTGTACCCTCCATTCTCTCCGGGATGTCCGTCCGATAGGATATGTTGCCGCTCCCTCCCACAGCCTTGCCGCCCCCGCCGGCTTCCTGTTCCGGGAGTGCCTCTTCACCGCCGCTGCCGGCGTCCCCGCTGCATCCGTCTATCTCGCCAGGCCCTGGCGGGAGTACGGCCTCTCGGCCTTCGATCACTGCACCTACGGCCCTCACATCCATCCTCTGGGGTTCGATCCCTGGAACAACAGCCGCCGGGACAGGACCGCGCGCTTTTACGAATCCCCCCTGCTTCCCGGGCGGGTTTCCTGGGCAAGGCCTCTCTGACCGGGAAGCGCTTCCGCTTTCAGAAGTAAAAACGGTCACGCAAAAGCTCCCTCCCCGGCCTCTTCGCCGCCGGCCACGCAGTCAGGCCCGCCCTTGCGTATCATCGGCCAGCTGCCCCACCTGCTGCCTGTAGCAGACCAGAAAGTAGGCAAGCTCCGCTATGCCGGTGATGGCCCAGCTGAAAATATACAGCAGGTAGAGAGATGTCATGGTGTGGAAATGGGCAAACACGGTGAAGACCCAGATGACGCGGAACACGCATGAGCCCATAATGACGGCGACGGTAGGAACAAAACTTTTTCCGAGCCCTCTCGAAGCGGCTATGGTGCAGTCCATGAGGGCCGAAAAGGCATAGGAGCCGGCCATGACCCGAAGGCGTAGCATGCCGGCCGCCACAACCTCGGCATCCGCCGTAAACAGGGACAAAAATTCCCGTCCAAATATGAGGAGCAGGACGCTCAGGAGAGCGCCTGCGGCAAAAGACAGGGCGAGGGACAGAAGATAGCTGTCCCTCACCCTCTTTTTCTTTCCGGCGCCGAAGTTCTGGCTCATGAAGCTCGCGCAGGCCGTATAGAAGGCGGCCATCACGTCATAGACCAACGGATCGGCGTTCGCGGCCGCAGAGTTTCCCTCTACCATAACAGCGTCAAAGGTATTGACAGCGCCCTGAATGAACAGGTTGGCAATATAGAAGATCGCATTCTGCAGCCCGGCCGGAACAGAAATGCCCAGGATCTGGATACACTTGCGCGGGCTCAGCTTTAGCTCGGACAGGCGGAGCCGCAGGGGATCGTCACACCGGACCAGGAAAACCAGGATCAGGATAGCCGAAATATACTGGGAGATCACGGACGCCAGGGCCACTCCGGTCTCGGCCAGGTGGAAGGCGATGACAAACAAAAGATTAAGGGCAACGTTTAAGGCTCCCGCCGTCGAGAGAAACATAAGCGGATGCCGGGTATCTCCCGATGCCGAGAGCACGCCGTTTCCAAAATTAAATATAGCCAGCGCCGGCATGCCGAAAAAATAAATGCGGAGATAGATCAAGGCTCCCGGATAAAGCTCCTCCTTCGTGTCAAGCAGGGTAAGAATAGACGGGGCAAAGATAAATCCCAGCAGAAAGAGAGCGAGGCCGCTGGCCAGCATAATGATAAAGGAGGTATGGACGCTTTCCCGGACATCCTTCGGCTGCTTTGCGCCAAGGAAGTGGGCGACGGTAACATTCACCCCGCTTCCCATGCCGATCAGGAAGCCGGTAAACAGCGTCACGAGAGTAGCGGTCGAGCCCACGGCCCCCAGAGCCACCGCCCCGGCAAAGCGCCCGACGACCGCTATGTCTGACATGTTAAAGAGGACCTGCAAAAGGTTTGAGAGCACCAGCGGTATGCTGAAGCGGACGATGGCCGGCAGGAGCGGCCCTTCTGTAAGAGAGAACTGATGGTTTCTGAACATGGATGGACAGTTTCCTTTCTGATTTTCCTTTTTTGACCCGACAGGGAAGTCCCCCGCCTCTAAGCCGACAAGGCGTAGGCAGGGAGAGAGACTTCCCTGTGTCAGGCGGGGTGAGAGGCCCCGCCTGACAGTCCGCAAAGCGGATTGAGGCTTACCTTTGACTCAGGGATCCAACAGAGCCGGCCCCTGCACGCAACAAAAACCACCGCTTCCCGGCTGTCTCGCCGGGCAAGTGGTGGTTAATGTTTTTACATATTTAGGGAAAGGAAAGAGTTTTTATCTTAAGAGCTTGCCTTCTCTTAAGATGTTTTTATCTTACCCCTAAAATGTGATAAATGTTTGTCCAGTTTATAATAAAAAAATAAACTTTTTATACTCGCGATCAAATTTAACTGCCGCTTTAAAGCTGGCACCGCAGTATATGCCGTCTAAAATCAAGGGGAAAAGGGGACGTTTCTTTTTTCTTATGAATCGCGGGAAAAGAGAACCGTCCCCTTTTCCGGCTCTAGTCGTGCCTTTCCTCTTGATTTGTCCAGCACTCGCAGAAGCGGGCCGAGAACGAGATCGGCTCGTTCTCTATATAGAGGTGCGAGGTGTCCCCGAAGGCCAGGGTGCGGAAGGAGGCCACTCCCTCGCGGCGCTCCTCGGTCGCGGTCGTGGTCACCGAGCTTGGGGCCGCGCACAGGCCATGCCAGAGGATCATGGGCGAGACGTTCATCAGGTGGCTCAGGAGCACACACGTCACGCCGAAATGGCAGAAGAGGGCGATGGTGTCCATATTTGGGCGCTCCGCCCGGTAATAGCGCCCTTCCCTCACATAGCCATGGCGGGCGAGGAGCTCGTCAAAGCTCTCCGTGACCCAGCGGTAAGCCTCATGGACATGGCCCGCCATCATCCGTTCATTTTTGTACCAGCCATCCTCCAAAAGAAGCTCCGGCCGCGCAAGCCAGTCCCCGGGCAGCCAGTCCCAGGGGCACTTTTTTTCATCCGGGTTATCCGGGCGGTCGATGGGCGCGTCAAATTCCCGCAGCCACGGGCAGACCTCCGCCGTCATCCCCAGCTTTTCAAGGGACAATGAGGCGGTATCTCTTGCCCTCCCAAGAGGCGATACGTAGGCCGCCGCAATAGGCTCCTTTTCCAGCCGCCTGGCCAGAAGAGCGGCCTCACGCCAGCCTTTTTCCGTCAGCGAGTCGATAGTATAGTCCGGCTCCGCATGCCGGATGAACAAAATTTTCATTTTTTAGGTTCCTCTCTCTTTTTGAAAGAAGCTTACCACAAAGCCCGGCGTCTTTCAACGCATTTTCGGCATCTCATCGATAGATCTCGTAATCAATATAGACCATGTCAGAGGGAAGGCTTCCCTCCCTTAAAAGCGCCGACGCCGTCTCCACACTTTTGCTCCCCATGAGGAAGGGCTGCTGCCCCACGATAGCCGCGGCGCTTCCTCCAGACAGCAGCGGCGCGGTCTCCTCCGTATAGTCAAAGCCGTAGACCTTTATCCCTGAAAGCAGCGGGTCCCTCGCCAGGAGCTGGGAGGCGGCCACCGTGGAGCGCTCGCTGACCGTAATGACCGCCCCTATAGCCGTCCCGCCGGACAGCTGCCCGCTCCAATCCTGCGAGGGCGCCTTCTCGTCACTCTTCCATTCCATGAGCTGCCCCTCCGGGAAAACAGAGCGGATCCCTTCAAGGCGCTGGGCCATGTTCATCCGGTCCTCAGTCATGCCAGAGTAGACAAGCAGCGCCTTCTGCCCGCCTTCCAGTCCCTCGGCCGCCAGCCTTCCCAGAGCTGCCCCGGCTTCGCGGTTGTCAATGGTCACGCAGGCGTCGCGGAGCGATGCGTCGGCATCGTTATCGACCAGGACCACGTATATCCCCTCTTCCCTTGCCCTTATAAGCAGCTCCTCTGTCTTTTCGTCGGCATCGGCGGAAAAGGACAGGATAATGGCCCCGGTATGGACAAGGATGGCGGTTTCCAGGGCGCTGTTAATGTCCATGGGCACATATTTTTCGTTGGCCTCCGTATAGATCATGGTGAGGGCCACATTCCGGCGCCCGGCCTCCGCGCGGAGCCCCTCCCCGATCTCCTTCCAGAAAACGACATCCGGCTTATAGGGAATGATGGCCGTGGCCCGGAAGCTCTCCGGCGCCGCTTCTCCTGCCTGGCACTCCCTTCCCGCAAAAAGGCCAAGGGCAAGGACAAGAACGAGCGCCGCCTGCCTTATGAAAAACCCTATGCGGGTGTACACGCCCTCCTCGCTTTCAACAACCGGCCTCACACGTCCGGAAAACATAAGCTTTAACCGCTCAAAAACATTTTTGATCCCGATCCCGCCTTTTTTCATGCCCGCCTCCTCCTCCGGCGCCTCAAGGCGCGCTAAAAGGGCCTGTGCCTGTTCTTCGCTCATGCCCCCGCCGTCGTCGTACACGCCAAGAAAGAGCTCATCCTCCTCCCACTCGGCGCTGTAGCGGATGAAGCCGCTCTTCTTCCTGGAAAGCCCGTGGATAATGGCATTCTCGATAAGCGGCTGCAGCGTGACCGCCGGAATGTGGATATCCGCCGCCTCCGGGTCTAAGGATTCCTCGAAGCAGATGCGGTCCCCAAAGCGCAGCTTCTGGATCTCGATATAGTCATTCACAGTCTCAAACTCCTCTTCCAGCGTCACCTCGCGGTCGTACTGGCTGAGGGCGTTCCGTAAAAACTGCGCCAGAAGGTTGGAGGCCTTCTGGACATTCGGGGCCTTCTCCATGTAGGCCATCCTGGCGATCATCGTCAGCGTGTTAAACAGGAAGTGGGAATTGATCCGCGACTGAAAGACCTTCAGGCGGGTATCGGACACCAGCGCCTGGGCCCTGGCCGCTTTTTCGCGTTCTTCCTTAAGCTGCACTTCCAGCCGCTGCTTTTCCAGAAGCTCGTCATACTGGCGGCGGATCTTGTTCATCATCCGGACAAAGGACGTATACAAAAGCCCCACCTCATCGCGCCGCGCCTCCGGGGGAGTTCGGATCTCCCAGGTATTCTGGCTGCCGGAAAGAGCCATGTCCGTCAGCTCCTCCAGCGGCTTTATCAGGCGGTCCGTAAAAATAAAGACGGCCGCCGCGCCCGCCGCCATCACAAGGGCAAGCGCCACAAGGTAAAGCCGAAGGCGCGCGCCAAATGCATTGTTGGCCCTCTCCATCCGGAGGCTTAGCTGCTCTTCCATTTCGTTCATAGAGTAAGAGGCAAAGGAGGTCATCAGCCCGTAAACATGCTCGGCCGCGTCCTCCCCTTTGACGCCCTCTTCGGCCTGCCGCACAGCCTCGTCCGCCAGGGAGATGTAAGCCCCGCAGAGCCTGGCCAGGTCATAAGCGTAGGGCCCAAAGGCTTCCCGCCCAAGCAGCGACATAAATTCCCCAAGGCCCCGACGGTTCTCCATATAGGCCTCGCGGTAGGGCCCGTCGGGAAGGCTTGTCACGTTTTTCATGGCCAGATGCGTTTTTGTCAGGAAGGCATAGCCCTGGTAGTAGGCCTGCCGGGCATAGGTTGCCTCCCGCGCTTCCGCCGAAAACCACAGGGTGGTCCGCACCAGGAAAAGCGAAAATAAAAACCCGCAGGCGAGCAGCAGCGCGCCAAAGCCGAGGAGCTTACCGCGAATGCTCCCGGAAGGTTTCAGCCTTCTTTTTCCAGTTCGCGGACGTACTGCGTAACCGTCATCCCTTTCCATTTTTTAAACACCTCGCAAAAATAGGATTTGCTGCCAAAGCCGCAGGCCCCCGCCAGTTCTTCAAGAGAGAGGCTCTTATCCTTTTTAAGAAGCTCCTCGCAGTGCTCCAACCGCATCCCTGTCAGGACATCGCTGAAGTTCCTGCCCATCTGTTTTTTAAAGTAACGGCTGAAATAGGCATTTGCCATGCCCATTTTTTCCGCGGCCGCCGCCATGCTGACCTCCCCCTGGAGCGAGGAGCGCATCCAGCTAAGGAGGCGGGACAGGGCGTCGCCGTCCTCCGGCTCTGCATCCCCGGGGCGGGCAGCGGCAAAATAGTCCTCCAACCATTCCTCCGGCCGGATGCCCTCATCAAAAAGCCTGTCCCACACCGGCCATTCTTCTGCGTCTCCCCGGCTGCCAAAAACCTCAACGGCTGCCGAAAAGCAAAGAGGCACGATCTCCCAGAAGCGCATAAGGCGCTTCTCCTCATCGCCGTCCTCGTCCCGTATCCGCGCGATATAGCGCGAAGCGCGGTCAAAAGCGCCGTCCATGAGATAGCGGCAGAAGGTGCTGTAATATTTTTCCATATAGCGGCGGGGGATCAGCCGCCAGCTCATATCCGCCATCCGGACCCGGCTTTTTTTGAAGGGCGCCCCCTCTTCCCCTTCCTTTGGCGCCGGTGCGGCCTCCTTATGCATCCGGCGGCAGGTGGATGCGATCGTATCAAAATCTCCGCAGGGGCCCTCGCAGGCAAAAGCCGCGTGCGGCAGCTTCTTTTGCATAAGGCGAAGGTACAGCCACACCAGGGTATACAGCCGGGTGCCCTCCGTTTCTTTTACCGGCTGCACAAGGAGAAGGTAGTGCCGGACATCCATATAATCGCCCGAAAGAAGGAAGCCATGGCTGCTGCCCCAGGCTTTCTGGTCTTTCAGGAGCTTCATCTCATCCGGGGTAAAGGGCGATGCCTCCCGCAGGCACACGATAAAGGTCTTAAGGGGGCCTCCCGGCCAGCCGACGGTTTTTAAAAACAGCTCCCTCTGCCGGATGTCCATGGTATCCAGCGTCATCAGGGACATGGCATACTGCCGGACATCCTCTACCACGTGGGAGAGCTCCTCATGGGTCTTTTTCGCTTCGCACCTGCGGGCGGCTTCCTCAAAGCAGCGGATGAGGGCATCCCTAAGCTCGTCATCGCTGACCGGTTTCAGGATATAGTCAAACACGTTCAGCGCGATCGCCTGACGGGCATAGGCGAAGCTTGCGTAAGCCGTATGGATGAGGATAACGCCGCCGTATCCGTCCTTTTTCAGTTCCTCGCACAGCGACAGGCCGTTCCGGACGGGCATCTCGATGTCCACGATCATCACATCCGGCGCTTCCTGGCGGGCCTTTTCCAGGGCTTCTTCGCCGTCCGCAGCTGTCCACAGGATGGTGAGATGCGGGAAAGTATCCCGGATGAACATGGCCATCCCTTCCCGCTCAAAAATTTCATCCTCGATGACCGCGATCGTCCCAGTAATTTCTCGTTCCATCATTCATCTCCCTTTCCGTTTTTCTTCCGAATCACGCACCGATTATAGCACACCCACTGCATAAACGCCAGAATGGAAGCGGCAGAAAAGAAAACCGCCCCGGAAGACAGCTTCCGGAGCGGATTTTATTATGGCAGGGCCGCCCATAAGAAATTTGTCACCTGACGGTGACGGGCGGCCCGCCGGGGGTAGAGGCGAGACAAGTCTCCCTCTACCCTATTATCGCAGGGGCGGCGTAAGGAACTCATCGCCTAGCGGCGAACGCCGCCCCGCGGACGAGCAGGAGGGGAAGCCTTCCCCTCCTGCTCGATTTTATGGGCAGAGCTTTTGCTTAATCTGTGACGGTGATGTTCAGGGTAACGGTGGCCCCTTTATAGGACGGGTCGCTGTCTTCTACGCTGAAGGTGACTTCTGCGCTTCCCGCCTTAAGGCCGGTGAGAATGCCGGTTTCTTCATTGTATTCGACAATGCCTTCTTCTCCGCTGATGGATGCTTTTACCAGCTTGTTGGTGAAGCCGCCGCGCCCGGAGCAGTCGGCGATCTGGGTGTGGAGGTACCAGGGCTCTCCGGCTGTTATAGCCAGCTCACCGGTGTAGCCGTCTTCCATGTAGCTTGCGTTCTCAAAGTAATCGGTGATGACCTGGCCCTTGCCGTTTGTATCGGCAGCGCCGTAGACATCGGCGTTTTTGGCGCAGGCGATGAGGGCTTTTCCGGGGGCTACGGTCACTTCGAATTTGGCGACAACGACATTTTCACCGCTGTAGCCGCCAAGGCGGGTGTTGGAGTCGCCCTCGGTGCCGCCGGTACGGATAACGCCGTCATTGACGCTGCTGTCGCGCCCGAAGGCGGTAACGGGAAGGTTGAAGGTGGTATCGCCGCCCTGCATCTCAATGGCTTCCTCCATGCTGATCGAAGATGTGTAGGCGCCGTTCCGGCCTTTTACTGCCGCCTCGGCAAGAGCGGAGGCGTCTACCGGGAAGCCGTAGTCGTCGACAAGCGCAAGCTTCGGCTCTTCGCCTTCGGATGCGCTGTTGTCAAAGGAGAAGGAGATATTATATTTGGTATTGTGCCATTCGTTCAGCCATGAGCCGTTTGTGCTCGCCGAGTTGTTGGCCGGCATGTAGGGGCGGTCCTGGCCCTCCAGGCGGACTTCATAGCCGGCCTCTTCGTTGGCCAGCCTCTGGTAAAAGTCTGCGGGGGTCTCGCAGATGACATAGATGAATTTCTGGCCTTCGCTGCCGGCCTCCTGCAGGCCGATCTTTCCGCCGTTAGCGCCAAGGTCATGGGCAAAGTAGGAATACCTGCCGCCGTCCTGGAGGCTTGTGGCCATATGGGTGGAGACATATTTGTCATCCAGCAGGCCATAGCCGCCCTCGCCGTCGGTGAAGAGGGCATCACCGATGGCAACGTCCTTGGTGCTGGAAACCAGGAGGTAATACTTCTGTGTGGCGTTCTGGTCTTTCACGTGGACATAAAGCCTTCCGCCAACCTCAACGGGATGGGCCGCCGTGTCGTCGCCCATATCGCCGGGCTGAAGATCGGCAAAATCGTCCCAGTTGATGACGCGGGAGCCGGAAATGACATAGATGCCTTCTTTGACATAGTTCTCTTTGACCTCTTCCCAGTCAAAGCCTTCGCCGAACTTTTCCGTAAGATAGGCGCCAAGGTCGGCATTTTCAACGGTTGACGTGCCTTCGGTCACTGTAATAAAGCCGTTTTCATCGACCTGGGAGACATCCCTGATGCCCAGGTTCTCGCCGTATTCTCCATAATAGGAAACGTCCTCGTCCGGATCATAGCGGTTGCCGACAGCCCATACGCTGGAAACCGTTCCAAGGGCCAGGATAAGGGCGGTGCCGAGTGCCAGGGAGCGCCTGTCATATTTTCTCTTCATGTGTTTTCCTCCTCTTTTACGTGTTAAGGAACAAACCGCTGCCGGTCATTTCCTCTGTGTGGGTTATGCCGTTATGCTAGAAGTACTTGAAAATTACCACCGGTAATTTTCTTAGTACTTCTGCATATACCGCGGTGCAGAATTAAAAAGTGTTATTTTTCTGCGTTCGCGAGTATAGTGTAAACACCGGGGAGCATTATTTCAACCGGCGCCCGTTCCGTTTTTTTGCCCTCGCTCATCCGGGCGCATATGGTTATGGGATTTTTTTGCCCTCCGGGAAAAATATGTCAAAATACCGGAACGCCTGCAGTCTTGATTTCCTGCCAAAATCGGTTATGGTAAGGGGCAAGGAGACAGACTCCGGATTTCACATACCCCAAAATCGACAAGCAGCACAGCAAAGGAGGAAAACATGAAAAAACTATTTTTATCTCTGGTCCTGACTATGGCAATGGCTATGAGCGCTTTCGTGGTCCAGGCGCAGGAAAATACCAAGGCTGAGGAAGGCATCAAGCAGCTTCCGGCTGTCGGCCTGGCAAGTGATCAGGAAGGAATGCTTTTCCGTGTCGGTACCGCCATCCGGGACATCACCCCCACTGAGGAGAACGGCATGCTCCCGATTGCCGCCGTCGGCCGGACGACCGCGGAAGGCGTTATCGATCCGCTTCATCTTAAGGTCATCGCCCTGGACGACGGGACAAACACGGCCCTGATCGTTTCCATCGAGACAGGCAAAGGCCCGTATGGGCCCCTCTTCGCCTCCGAGCTTAGCAAGCATACCGGCATCCCGCTCGACGGCATTTTCTATACCGCTACCCATGCCCATGCCACGCCTGAGATCACGGCCGAGATCGACATGAGCTACATTACCTTTGAAGAGGGCGATGAGGTCGACAACCTCCAGAAATGGGGCCGCCTTGTCTATGACCAGATGATGGACGCTGCCGATGAGGCCCTTGCGGACATGGTCCCGGCCAAGATGGGCATCGGCTATACCGACAGCTATGTCAATGTCAACCGCCAGCAGCTCTACACGGCCGAGGACGGAAGCAAGTATTATGCCGAAGGCATCAACTTTGAGCGCTTCTCCGACAAGACCCTGGCCGTTATCCGCTTTACCAGCGCAGAAACCGGCGAGCCGGTCGCCTTTATCGTAAACTATGCCGTACACAGCGTCATTATGTATGCCAATACCGATTATGAGGGCAAGACCGGCATCTCCTCCGACCTCGCCGGATATGTGACAAATGCCCTGGAGAACGCCAATGAGGGCAGCGTGGCCGTATTCCTGATGGGCGCCGCCGGGGACCAGAACCCCTTAAGCCATGGCGCGCAGTATTTCACGCCCAGCCTGGAAACCGGCTCCAACGAAACCTCCTGGCAGTCCGGCCTTCCGATCCTTGACTGGCTCGGCAAGCAGCTCTATTTTGATGTCAAAGAAGCCATCCGGAACATCGGCACAGAGACAGCCGCCTGCGATGTCTCCTATTCCTACGCCGCTTCCACGATCCCGGCAAAGGACGGGGGCGAATATCCCATCAACCTGCAGTGCCTGCGGATCGGCACCGTCGCCCTGGTCGGCTTCTCCGGCGAAATGTTTAACGAGATCGGCGCCACGGCCATCAAATCCTCCCCGCTTGAGGATACCCTCTGGGTCAACCTCTGCTGGACGCGTGAAGGCCAGATGAACGGCTACCATTACGACGACGCCCTTGTCATCGCCAGCCGCAACGCCAAGCGCTCCATGAGCTACCTGCCCGGCTACCTTAAGGATGCCATGGGCGAGCTGGCCCAGCAGGTCGTCAGCCAGAGCCTTATAAAGTAAACGCCCATGCACGGCTATCGCCGTGCACCACTACAGCTAAACGTCGATGGCTCCATGCCGGAGGCACTCCCGCCATCTCCACCGGAGATATACTAGTTACACTTAATAATTGCCGTAGGCAATTATTTTAGTGTAACTGCATATACCGCGGCACAGAATTGCAATCGGCAGTTAAATTCGTTCGCGAGTATAAAAGTCGCTACTCGCCTATCTCTTTATAGCACCTTCCGGTAAACGGAGGCAGAAGGATGGTTTTCTCTTCGTCCTTCCCAATATGGAGGACCTCTATATCCCGGGAAGAGGTGCAGCCGGAATAGATGTCCGCGTCCGTAGCGATCAGCGGCTCCCACCGTCCCTTCCAGCCCGGGCAGAAGGCGTACCGCCTGTCCTCTCCGGAGAAGTTGAACAGGCACAGGGTGCTCTCCTCCCGGGAGCGCCTCCGGAAAACGTAAACCGATTCCTTCGCCATATCGGCCTCGATCCATTCAAAGCCTCCCCGCTCGTAATCGGCTTCCCAGAGGCTTGAATGGGCCAGGTAGACCCGGCAGAGGTCCCGGATGAAACGGCGGAAGCTGTCATGCAGAGGGTATTTTGTGAGGAACCAGTCCTGGGATTTTTTCTCATCCCACTCCCGGACCTGCCCGATCTCATTGCCCATAAAGCTAAGCTTTTTCCCGGGGTGAAGGTACATGTACAGGTACAGGGCCCTGGCCTGGGGAAACTTTCCTTCGTACAGGCCGTACATCTTTTGCAGAATGGACGCCTTGCCGTGGACCACCTCGTCGTGGGACAGGGGCAGGAGGTAGTGCTCGTTATAAAAATACTGCATGGAGAAGGTCAGCTTGTGGTGGATGTCCGGCCTCTTCACCGGCCACTCCTTAAAGTAGGACAGCGTATCGTTCATCCATCCCAGATCCCACTTGTAGTCAAACCCAAGGCCGCCCTTCCCCGGATCTCGCGTGACGCCCGGGTAGGCGGTCGAGTCCTCGGCGATCAGCATGGCGCCGGGGAAACGCGCCTTAAGTCCCCGGTTCATGTTCCGGAGGAAATCGAGGGCGCCCTGGTTTTCTCCCCTGGCCTTATTGCCCTGCCAGTAGATGAGGTTCCCGATCGCGTCAAAGCGCAGCCCGTCAAAGTGGTATTTTTCCAGCCAGAAATGGCTGGCGGACTGGAGGAAGCTTCTCACCGGCCCGGAAGAGTGCATAAAATTGGTGCTCCCCCACTCGCTTTCACCGACATCCGGGTGGGGATATTCGTAGAGGGCTGTTCCGTCGTAGCGGAGCAGCCCGTAGTCGTTCCGCGCAAAGTGTACCGTCACCACATCCAGGATGACCCCGATATCGTTCTGGTGGCAGGCATCAATGAGGGCCTTAAGGCCGTCCGGATCGCCGTAGCGGGAAGTCGCGCTGTAAAAGCCGGTTCCCTGGTAGCCCCAGGACTCATCCGCGGGGTATTCGGCCAGGGGCATAAATTCCACATAATTATAGCCGTTTTCCTTAAGGTAGGGGATCAGCAGCGGGGCTATCTCTTCATACCGGTACCACCCGGCCGAGACATCCGCCTCCTCCTTTTCTTCCTGCCCCTCCTCTTCCGGGCCGCCTATTATGTGTCCCGTTTCATCCAGAAGCTCACTGTCGGTATCCTTCCGGTGCCAGGAGCCCAGGTGAAGCTCATAAATGTTGAGCGGCTTATCCTGGCAGCTGCTCCTTTCCCTCATCCATTCCTCATCTGTAAAGGCGTACCGGTCCATGTCCCACAGGACCGACGCGGTCCCCGGCCTCTTTTCAGAATAGAAGGCATACGGGTCGGCATGGTCGTAGAAGCGCCCATTTTTCAGGTATATCCGGTACTTATACATCTGTCCGCCCTTCGCGCCATCCACAAAGCAGCTAAAAAAGCGCCCATCCTCTATCCTGTCCATCGAGTGTTCCCGCCAACCGTCCCACTCGCCGATCACAGATACTCTCAGGGCTGCCGGAGCAAAGGTCCGGAACACATAGCCGTTCCCCTCCGGATGAGCCCCCAAAAACTTATAGGCTTCAAATTCCCAGCCTCTATCAAAATCTCTCAGGTTCATTTCTTTCCCTTTCTTCCCCCATTTCAGACACAAGACAGAAGAAACGGTACCAGACCATCGTTATCGTTATCCTCCTCCGTGACGGCATCGGCGACTGCCTTTGCCTCGGGGCTTGCATTTTTCATGGCTATGCCAACACCGGCTTCTTTCAGCATGGAAATATCGTTCTCCGCATCGCCCGCGGCTATGGTGTGGGAAAGGGGGATGCCAAGATACTCGGCCAGCCGGTGGAGGGCCAGCCCCTTGCCCGCTTCCCGGCGGAATATTTCGAGAAAGCAGGGGCTTGAGAACAGGCATGTGACCACATCTCCCCACCGTGCGAGGACCTCATCCCGGAAAACCTCAAGCTTTTCCGGGTGATCTTTTTCCACGCAGATCAGCTTGCCCGGGTCTTTATCCAGATAGGGGAGGATATCGTCGGCCACGATAATGGGGTTGGGGTTTTCGGAGCGATAGTAGGCCGTATTTTCGTTGTAGACCTGGCTCAGGATAAAATGGTCGTTATAGGTCTGGCAGTAGACGCCCTTCTCCCGGGCGAGGGCGAGGATATCTGAGGCCAGGGCAATGGGCACACCGACCCGGTAGATGTCTCTTTCTGCCTCGCAGTCGTAGATCTCGGCGCCGTTGAAGGCGACGATATAGCTTCCCGGGAAATTCAGATGGCAGACCTCCTGCGCCCGCCGCGCGTTAAAGAGCGCCCGGCCCGAGCAGATGGCGAACAGATTCCCGGCATCCGTGAAGACCTTCAGGGCCGCAAGGGTTTTGGGGGTGACGATCTTTTCGCGGTTCAGAAGAGTGCCGTCCAGATCCGTGAAAAAGATCCGGCGGTGGCTGTTTTTGCTTGAATCCATGGTGAGTTCCTTTTTTAGAAAATTTTTTTAGTTTATTTTAAATAAGGTTGCGTAAAAGGTCAAGACCAAAAGAAAAGGTTCAGGGGGGGACCCCTGTGCCCCCTGATGATTTTCTATATTTGCTCTGAACTGCCGGTAGGTTATGGGGCGCTATGTGTCTTAATGCTTTTTCTATTTTACGCTTCCCTGCCGGTAGGCGCAGGGGAGGGGGGGCCGCTCAGAGT
>CAMNNO010000052.1 GCA_946545475.1 uncultured Blautia sp. | reverse complement strand
GCATGACGAGGACAACGGCAGCGAGAACATGATCATCCACGGGGATAATCTGGACGCGCTGAAATCCCTGCTGCCCCGCTATGAGGGCGGGGTCAAGTGCATCTATATTGATCCACCGTACAACACCGGCAATGAGAAGTGGGTCTACAACGACAACGTTAACGATCCCCGTATCCTGAAATGGCTGGGGCAGGTGGTCGGCGCGGAGGGCGAAGATCTCTCCCGGCACGATAAGTGGCTGTGCATGATGTATCCGCGGCTGAAATTGCTGCAGCGGCTGCTCTCCGATGACGGCGTTATTTTCATTAGCATTGATGATAATGAACTCTATAATCTTAAAGTTATCTGCGATGAAATTTTTGGATTAAACTGTTTTGTCTCTACGATTTCTTGGCAACGAACATATTCTAAACGGAACGATTCAAAAGGTATTCCTGCAGAAATAGAACACATTTTGGCGTATTCAAAACAGCCACAGTGGATTCCCAAACGACTCCCAAGGACTGAAGATATGGATGCGAGTTATCAAAGCCCAGACGGTGATCCACGGCCTTGGTCTTCCGTAACTATAAATGCTCCCGGAGCAGCAACACACCAAGGAATGGTATATGCCATCCAGCACCCTATAACCGGACAATATATTTATCCCCCAGAAGGAAGATGTTGGAGCCTTGGTCAATCTCAGATGTTTTCATATATGAGTGAATGGGCTGATTATGAGCTGAAACCAATAGATGATTATGAGAAAAGATGCTCGTTGTGTGGGAAAACGGAGGGCGTGGCAGAATCTCTTCCTGCTATTGTCCTTGTAAATGAAGAAGTTGCAAGAGAGAACGCTTTAAAACGTTATATGCAGGGGGCCGAGCAGGAACGCCCCTGGCCGGTGCTTTATTTCACAGCTAACGGAAGAGGTGGAATTCGTCGTAAACAATATCTCGACCAAAGTGCTGGAAGGGTAGCAACCAACCTATGGCTACATTCTGAAGTAGGGCATACAGGAGATGCCGCCAATGAATTATCTGCAATTTTTGGAACGAAATCACCTTTTGACACGCCAAAGCCTTCAAGCTTGATTGCTCGAGTTCTTCAAATAGCATCTGAGCCCGATTCTATTATCCTCGATTCCTTCGCCGGTTCCGGCACGACTGCCCATGCGGTTTTGAACATGAACAAGGTCGATGGCGGGAACCGCAAGTTTATCCTCGTTGAGATGATGGACTATGCCGACAGCATCACCGCGGAACGCGTCAAGCGCGTGATTGGCGGCTATGGCAGCGGGCGGCAGGCTGTGGAAGGATCAGGCGGCAGCTTCAGCTATTATGAGCTGGGCGAGCCCTTGATGATCGGCGATGTGCTAAACGAGAACGTCGGCGTGGACAAGATCCGGGAGTATGTCTATTTCACGGACACCAAGACCCGCCTGCCGGAGGCGCACGCGGACGAGCCCTATTATCTCGGCCTGCACGTGAATAACGCCTACTATTTCTACTACGAGCGGGAAGCTGTCACCACGCTGAACCGGGAGTTTCTGCACACGATTAAAACCCGCGCGGACGCCTATGTGATCTATGCCGATCTCTGCATGCTCAGCGAGGCGGAGTTGGAAAAGTATCATATCACGTTCAAGAAAATCCCTCGCGATATTACGAAGCTGTAAGGAGGCAGGAGTATGGAACTGAAAACCTATCAAAAGCAGGTTATGCGGGATCTGTCTGCTTATATGAACTGCGTCAATCGCGGCACCAACCTGTACTCCGCCTGGCGGGAATATTGGTTTTCCAAGGATATTGCCGTGGGTATGGGCGGCGTGCCGTCCTATCAAAATGCCATTGACGGCGTTCCCCATATCTGCATGAAGGTTCCCACGGGCGGCGGCAAGACCTTTATGGCCTGTGCCTCGATCCGGCGGATCTTCGACGCCATGCCGATCAGCAAACCGCAGGTGGTGGTCTGGCTCGTCCCCAGTGATTCCATCCTGACGCAGACAATCCGCACGCTGTCGGACGTGAACCATCCCTACCGCCAGCGGCTGGATCAGGATTTCGCCGGACGCGTGGGCGTTTATACAAAAGAGATGCTGCTCAACGGGCAGAACTTCTCGCCGGATACCGTGCGGGAGATGCTAACCGTCTGCATCATGAGCTACAGCTCCCTGCGCATCAACAGCCGCAACCGCGACGTCCGCAAGGTCTATCAGGAAAACGGCAACCTGTTCCGCTTCGCCGAGTATTTCAAGGACGATGAGGCACTGCTGGCCAACACGCCGGACACGGCGCTGATCCAGGTGCTGCGGCATTTGGAGCCGGTGGTCGTGGTGGATGAAAGCCACAACGCCGGATCGGATCTCAGCGTGGAGATGCTGAACAACCTGAATCCGTCCTTTGTGCTGGATCTGACGGCGACTCCGAAAAGCAACAGCAATATCATCTCCTATGTGGACGCCCGCGAGCTGAAAAAGGAACACATGGTCAAGCTGCCGGTGGTGGTCTACAACCGCACCACCCGGCAGAGCGTGATCCAGGACGCGATCCAGCTCCGCGGCAGCATTGAGCAGGACGCCATTCTGGAGGAAGAGGCGGGCGGCGCGTATATTCGCCCCATCGTCCTATTCCAGGCGCAGCCGCGCACCGGCGAAAGCAGCGATACATACGACAAGATCAAGGCTATGCTGGTAGGCATGGGGATCCCCAAGGAGCAGATCGCCGTCAAAACTGCCGACGAGGATGATCTGAAGAACCAGGACTTGATGAGCCGCGACTGCCCGATCCGCTATATCATCACGGTCAATGCGCTGAAGGAGGGCTGGGACTGCCCCTTCGCCTACATTCTGGCGTCTCTCGCAAACCGGACTTCCACTGTGGATGTGGAGCAAATTCTGGGCCGTATTCTCCGCCAGCCTTATGCCAAGGAGCACAAGTCCACCTTGCTGAATACATCCTATGTCTTGACGAACTCGGCAGATTTCAGGGATACCATCAACAAGATCGTTTCCGGTTTGAACAAGGCTGGTTTCAGCCGGAAGGACTACCGGATCGGCGAGGCGGCAGAACTGCCGCAGGCACCTGTCCCGCCGACTGGCGAGCAGATCATGCTGCAGCTTGATACCGAACCGGACACCGATGATTTTAGCGACATCAATCCGGAAGAGGTAAAGGCAGTCCTGTCAGGCGAAGCTCCTGGCGTTTCCAATATTGCCGACATGATCCGGGAAGCCACCGATCAGGCCGGCAGCTACAACGATGCAGTGAATACTGCAGATGATTTCGGATTCACGGGAGGTGAGCTGGGCGATATGCTGAAACAAAATGCCATGCAGACGCAGTATGCGGCGGAGGCTTCCGCGCTCCGTGTGCCGCAGTTCTTCCTGCACTCCATCCCGGATCTGTTCGGCGAGGAGTATGAACTGCTGTCGCCGGAAAACCTGTCCGAGGGCTTTTCGCTGGCCGGGCAGGACGCGAAAGTGTCTTTTGAGTTGGCAACCGGCGAGATGTACCGGGTCGATGTGGCTGAGTCCGGTGAAGCGGTCCCCAAGTATCGCCGCGAGGATTCTGAGCTCAGCGAATATATCCGCGCGCGGCTGGCTAAGCTGCCGCCGGAACAGAAGATCGAAAGATGCACCGGCATGATCTGTGATCAGATCAACCGGAACAATCGCTATGCCGCTTCTGAGATCAAGGACTATGTGCACCGGATTGTCGCCGGGATGACCGAGGACGAGTTGGCTGCCATGGAGACGGCGATTCCCACCTATGCGCTGAAGATCGGGGAAAAGATCAAGGGGCTGGAGGACGCCTATCGGGAGCAGCAGTTCTTCCGCTGGCTGGATACCGGCAAGATCGTCTGCCGGGCAAACTATACCCTGCCGCAGGTGATCACACCGGCCGACATCATCGATTCTATCCCGAAATCTCTGTATGAGGCCGAGAAGGACGACATGAATAACGGCGAGCAGGATTTGATCGACGCCATCGTCCCCTTGGATAATGTGAAGTGGTGGCACCGGGTCATTGAGCGCAAGGATTTTGTTCTGAACGGGTTCATCAAACATTATCCGGATTTTATGATCATGACCAATTCCGGCAAGCTTGTCCTGGTTGAGTACAAAGGCGATGACCGCGACAATAGCGACAGCGAACGTAAGCTAAAGCTGGGCCGTAAGTGGCAGGACAAATCCGGTGATAATTACCGATACTTCATGGTATTCAAGAACCGCGAATTCGGCATCGACGGAGCATATACGCAGGACCGGTTTATGGAGATCATGCGGGAACTGTAAAGAAACACGAATAAATTGAAAAAAAGGGGGCGCGTATTTATGGCTGATGACCTCGACTTATACACAGGTACACTGCGATATAAAGATATTGATTTTACCTTTGCGTTTGATGAAAGGGAATTGCGTCTGGTTCCGCCGGATGAAAAAAGACATTTGGTTGAATGGGACTGGAAGATGAAGCCAATTGGAGAAGGAGCATTTACGCTTGCTGATCCGATACCCGTTGGAGAGGAATACTTGGTTGGTGTGTGCAATGAAACCAAGCACAAGATTGTTTTTATTCCAAAGCAAGGCAGCCATCTCCACCTCTATAACTCCGTGGTTCGCATTGAATTAACAGCATTTGTCCTCTGTCGACTTGACCGGGAAACGATTGACCGAGTTGCTTTTAGTTGTCCTGAGATAAACTATATTCATCCTGTAAACCAAGCCTTTTCGCTAATCCTTGACCCAAACGATTACGCTGACAAAGGCGTTATTACACTAAACACGTTGGAATTCGATACTACCACTACGGAAAAACAAATGTTTACTGTGGATGGTAAAGAGGTTAATGCATATTTTGGCATTTCAAGAACAGTTAGTACAAAGATACACGAACCGCCGTTGAGTTTGAAGTCAGTTTTAATGTTCGAGTTTCAAGCTACTGATGATTTCGCTTTTATCTTGCGCTTATGGTGGATTGCAAGGGATTTTATTAGATTTCTTTGCTATCGGAAGAATATATATATTCCAACGATTGAACTTTCTGCTCCATACGAAGGTGGAAAACACGAAAGTTTTGCAACAATGCTTTTGTTAGATCAAGATGGAGAAATAGAAACAGACACATTGCAAAAAGGTCGTTATATAAAACAAATTAATATTAAAGGCCATGAGGGGACAATACTATCTGACATTGCAACAGGTAACATTTATTTAAGGCATCTCCCTAATACTTATGAAGCAGGACGGCATATTGATGCGGCTCGTTTTGTTATGATTACAGCGGCATTTGAATGGGAGTTCAGAAGACTATACCCCGATGGTGTCAGAAAAACAGATACAACCCTTGAGGCAGAAGTATGTGTTTCTGAAGTAATCCAAGAGCATATAAATAGCAATTGCGGAAAGAAAAGAGCCATCTATAAGTTCTTGAAAAAACTTGTGAAATCTGATTCTTTACAGACGGAAATTCTTCAGGTAGGAAAGGATTTCTCTGAGGTGCTTAATGTTTTTGGGGATCGTCTATATCACTTAAACGGCCAAGAGTTAAAGTATAACGAGATGGGACAGCGACTATCTATTCAACGGAATCACTTCGCCCATGGAGATTTGGACAAAGAGTTTATTGGCCTATCATTGTTAGACCTCATGTTTATGGAATATGTGATTTATGCTATGCAACTGAAGTATTACGGCGTAGAGAGCGCAGAGATTCAAAGGTCAATCAATGAACTCTTTCATCTCAGTATCGCAATCTAACTTTCTCCAATCGGAGTATAACAAGCAAATGTTTCAAACACACCAGGGGTACTGGTCATATAATCGGTACGCCTGGTGTGCATTAATAGAACCAAAGCTCGTGTGTCACGCGGTTTTCGGAATAACGGATATTTTCTATGAAAGAGTAAGTTGTACCGAATAATGTCGCGCGTTCTTATAACACAAAAAACGAAATCAGCCCTTACAGCACAGGCACCACAGACCATTTCGATCTGTGGTGCCTGTGTTTTCCGTACCGGATTGCCGACCTGTCACATAGTTGCCCTATGAGACGGTGCAGTTTTCTTCTCCTTTTTTTGAAATATATGTCTTGACAATCCTACAAGGCAATGCTATAATCAACCAAACCTTAAAATCCTAGTAAGCATATAGGAATAATATATTAAGCATTCACAATAGAAAGAGGCGACAGTATGAAAAGAGACGGGCATCTTATTGTAAAAAAACTTAACGACCAGATGGAAAAGGCAGGCCTTTCCGCTCTCATTCTGACCCGCGGCGGCTCCATTACCTACGCCACCGGCTACAAATCCCGCGGAAAAGGGGATCTGTGCGTGGTCACTCTTGACGGCAAGGTTCACTATATTGTCAGCGAATTTGCCAAAAGCTCCGTGCTGGAGACAGTTGACGATTCGGTCTGTGTGGTTTCGTATCCGGTGTGGATCTTCATCGAGGACTATGCCATCGAAGGCGCCGAAAAGGACCCTCAGCCGGACCCCATGAAGGTTTTCAAGCTGGCCGCCGAGTTCCTGCCGCTGAACGGGAAGATCGGCATAGAAGGCGAGAGCCTCAACTATTTGCAGTATTCCTACCTGGCCGAAACATTCGGGGCCTCCCGCCTTACGGAAGCCTCGGGCGTCGTCCGGGAAGCGGCCGCATACAAAACTCCCTGGGAGATTGAAGTTCTCCGCCGTAACGCCAAGGCATCGGAGAGGGCCATGCATTATGTCGCCAAGCACACCTATCCCGGCATGACAGCAAAGGAGATCTATGACCTGTTTGCCATCCGCTGCTATAAGGAACTTCCTGGAGCGTCCCATGTCAGCCAGGCCCACACGGTTGCCGGGCACTTCACCCCCACGCAGTGCCCGGGAGATTTTCAGGTGCGGCGCGGCGACCTGGTCCGCCTGGACGGGGGACCTGCCGGGGACGGCTATAATTCGGATCTGGGACGCACCTTTGCCGTGGGCAATTACGCATCCGAGGACAAGAGAGAAATTTTCGAGGAGCTTTTTAAAGGCCATCGCTACCAGCTGGAACACATTGGCCCCGGGGTACGCCTGTGCGACATCTTCAACGGAACGGACAATGCCATCCACCTGGAAAAATACCATTATGTCCGCGGCCACTATGGACATTCCCTGGGATGCCAGGACGGCGCGGAGGAGTATCCGTTTATCGCTCCCGGCGAGAGCCGCGTCTTCGAGCCGGGCATGGTCTTCTGCATTGAGACCCCGTACTACAGCTCCAGGCATCACACGTACAATATCGAGGACACGATCCTCATTACCGAAAACGGCATCGAGGCCTTCAGCGAAGCCCCGGAAAGCCTGTTTTATTAAAAAACGTATGCGCACGAATTTTCAGCGGAAACGCATCGTCCCTGCGGCGAGGTTCGTTTCCGGTCCATTGTCCTATAAGGAGGAAATCATCATGAAAGCTTCCGTAAAAATATCTCTTTTCTTCCTCACAGCGGCCGCCGCATCTTTTGTTCTGGCTTCCTGCGGTAATTCTTCTCCCAAACAGGAAAGCGGCGCTTCATCAGCGGAAAGCGCATCGACGCCTTCCGTCACAAAAGTCAATATCGGCACCCGCATGGATTACGATGTCATCAGCTACATCGACGCCGATTCCGGTGAACTTATGGGTTTTGACATTGATATGTTCAAGCTTCTGGATGAAGCGCTTCCCCAGTACGAATTTATTTACGACCCCGTAGGCCAGGAAGCTATTCTCATGGGCCTGGATGCCGGACAGTACCAGGCCGGCCTTGGCGGATATTTTTATAATGCCGAGCGGGCGGAAAAATACCTGTTCCCCAAATACTATGTCAGCGGCGCCCTGGCCTGCCTTGAGGTGCGGGAAGAGGACAAGGATATCCTGACGGACCTGGAAGCTTTGTATGACCACGGCGGCAAGCTGGTCCCCATTTCCCCCATTTCCGGGACATATGGCATTGTAACGACCTACAACCGGGAACATCCGGACAAGGCCATTGCCCTTGACACGATTGAATGGCAATCCGTGGGCAATGAGGAGATCGCCACCTGGATCCGTGAGGGGACTTACGACGCCAACGTATCCCTCAAAATGAGCTTTGAATCCGCCGTGCGAAACGGCGTCGACTTTACCGGTGTCACCTTAAGCGAGCCCTTCTCCTTTGTGCCGGCCTATACCCTTTTTGCCAAAGGGCAGGAAGCCTTCCGGGATGACTATGACAAGGCCCTGAAAACCATCATAGAGAGCGGCAAAGCCAGCGATATCTCAAACAAATGGTTTGGCTTCGATGTCTTTGCCGAAGAGTACCTGAAAGGGTACGTCACCGATGCCGAAGCCTGATAATTTCAGCAAAAGCGCCGGCATTTTGCTCATCCTTCATCATGATACCGCCAAAGCGACAAGGGTATGGGAGAAAAGATATGGATGCTGAAAAATTTGTTACCTATTTTTTGAAAATTCTTCCCAGCCTCCAGGTAACGCTGCGGATCATGGGATATACATTTCTTTTCGGGATAATCTTCGGAACGGTTCTTTTTCTGGCCAAGATAAGCGCAAAAGCCCCGCTTCGAAAGACAGCCTTCGGCTATACCAGCTTTATGCGGGGTATCCCGACCCTCATTATGCTGTTTGTCATGTTTTATGGCCTTCCAGCCGTGCTCAAGGCTTTGCTCGGCATAAACATTTACGGCATAAATAAAGAAATCTTTGTTATTATCACTATGTCCATGTACAGCTCCTCCATGATCTCGGAGATCATGAGGGGAGCCTACAAGGCCATTTCAATCGGGCAGATGGAAGCCGCCCTATCCATCGGCGAGACCAGGCTGACGGCTATGAGGCGCATCATCCTGCCCCAGGCCGTGATCATTATGCTGCCGAGCCTTGGAAATACGATCATCAATCTGATGAAGGAAGCTTCCCTGGCCTATGCCATAGGTGTTGTTGACGTGCTTGGTCGGATAACGATCCTGAAATCCAATACCACAGGAAAATATACGGTAGAGATGTACCTTAGCGCGACTCTTATGTTCTGGTTCTTTTCTCTTCTGGTACAGCTGGTATTCGGCCTTCTGGAAAAATATCTCTCCAGATATAAAAGGGGTCCGGTAAAAGCCTGACGGAGAGGATGAAAGTGAGGAAACTACATGAATTTCAGCCTGTCATTTTTCTTTGCGTGCATGAGAGAATCCTTGAAGGGAATACCGTACACCCTGATGATCACCGCGCTTTCCATGGGCGCCGCCCTCGTTGTCGGTTACATTTTCGCCCAGTGGCGGCGGCATAGGACACCGGTCCTTAGCCAGTTTGTCGCGGTGTATGTCTCGTTTATCCGCGGAACGCCCATTGTCGCCCAGCTGTACCTGATCTACTTTGCGCTTCCCATGGCTCTTCAATCGCTCATTGCCGACAGATTTGGGGTCAGGGTCAATTTTTACGAAATGCCTCCGGTGGTGTTTGCCCTTATTGTGTTCTCCATGAACGCCATTACCGGAACAACAGAGATCCTGCGGTCGGCGCTGTCTTCCGTGGACCAGGGGCAGATGGAAGCCTGCCTGTCCTGCGGCATGACGGCGCGCCAGGCAAACATAAGAGTCGTCATCCCGCAGGCGATGAGAGCAGCGTTTCCATCCCTGATCAATCAGGCGACCAACACATTGAAATCCACATCCCTGGCTATGGCGGTCAGCGTAGCGGAAATAACTTCCCGCGGAAAAACCTATGCTTCCATGAGCTTCCGCTACCTTGAGTGCTTTCTGGGGCTTCTGATCATATACTTTTTTCTGAATTTTGTTGTCGAGAGAGCGCTGCTCCTCCTGGAAAGGAGAGGATCCTGGTGATAAAACTGGAACATATCAAGAAATCTTTTGGGAAAAATGAGGTTCTTAAAGATGTCAGCCTGACCGTCAATAAGGGCGAAGCGGTCGTTATCCTGGGACCCAGCGGCTCCGGCAAGACAACCCTCCTTCGGACCATCAATTTTCTTGAGCCCGCGGACGAAGGGCAGATAACGGTTTCAGGTCTCACCGTGGATGCCGCCCATGCCAGACATAAGGATATAACCGCCATCCGGCGGAAGACGGCCATGGTGTTTCAGCTCTACAACCTGTTCCAGAACATGACTGCCCTGGAGAATGTCATGGAAGGCCTTGTGATAGTCAAAAAGATGAAAAGGTCCGAGGCCCAGCCCATTGCCGAGGATCTTTTGTGCCAGGTCGGCCTTAAGGATAAGATGCAGCACTACCCCAGCCAGCTTTCCGGCGGGCAGCAGCAGCGGGTGGGCATAGCCAGGGCCCTGGCCCTTGACCCGGAGGTCATCCTGTTTGACGAGCCGACAAGCGCCCTTGATCCGGAACTGGTCGGCGGTGTTTTACAGGTCATGAGGCGTGTGGCGGAGCAGGGGCGCACCATGATCGTTGTCACGCACGAGATCGGCTTCGCCGAGGATATCGCCGACCGGATCGTCTTCATGGAAGGCGGCGTGGTGGTTGAAGAGGGAAGCCCCAAAGAAATATTCACGTCTCCCAAAAACCCCAGGACCCGGGAATTTTTGCAGAGGATCATACCGGATAATTATTCTATCTGACAGCGGAGGATCGTATATGTCGCAATTTGATACCATCATTCCCCGTAAGGGAACCTTCTGCGCGAAATGGGACCGGCAGGGCGGGGATTACCTGCCCATGTGGGTAGCGGATATGGATTTTCGGTGCGCTCCGGAGCTTCTGGCATCCGTAGAGAAACGGCTTTCCCACGGCGTATTTGGATACGGGGCGAATACGGAGGAAACAGGGGAAGCTATTGTGTCCCATTACAAAAGGCTCTATCAGGCGGATATATCTATCGAAGACCTGGTATGGATTCCGAGCGTTATGCCGGGCGCCAACCTGGCCTGCCGGCTGGCCGGAGGAAAGATGATCTACCAGACCCCCATGTATTCCCATATCCGCAGGCTCCCAAAGGAAGCCAGGACGACGGCTATCGAAGTGCCGATGAAAGAAGAAGACCTTTATTTTACCATGGATTTCGATGCCCTGGAGGCGGCCATCGACGAGGAGACAAAAGTATTTATCCTGTGCAATCCCCACAACCCCGTCGGAAGGGTCTTTTCACGGGAAGAACTTTTGAAGGTAGCCGATTTCTGCGAAAAACATGATCTTCTGGTGGTTTCCGATGAGATCCACTGTGAGCTGGTGTTTGACCGGCCTCATATTCCGTTTTTTACCGTCAGTGACTGGGCCAGGAACCACAGCATAACGCTCTCAAGCGCGGGAAAGATCTCCAATATTCCCGGCCTTCCCACCGGCTTCGCCATCATCCCGAACCGGGAGATGCGGGAACAATACCGGGATATCTGCCTCGGCCTTTTCAGCACGCCTAACGCGCTGTCCTTTGCCGCTCTCTGCGCCAGCTATAACGGCTCCTGCGCCGGGTGGAAACGTGAGCTTCTTTCTTATCTTGAGAACAATCGGGATTATATGGAAGAAAGGCTTAAAAAGATGGGGCTTCCCGTTGTGCATAACGAGGGGACGTATCTTGCCTGGATCGATGTCCGGGGAGAGGGGATAGAAGACCCGTTCACGTTTTTCAGGGAAAACGCCGGCGTACACATGAATGCCGGAACAGAGTATGACAGGAATGGCAAAGGCTTTGTGCGCCTTAACTTTGGCTGCCCCATGTCGCAGCTTAAGGAGGCGCTGGATCTTTGCGAGAAGGCACTCATCGCTCATCGGAATAAAAGGAGTTAAGCTATGGCTGGAAATGAGACGAACAATTATCCTTTAAGCTGTGTGGACTGCGCTGTGGTGAACTGCGGAAAAAGGAATGGCACCTATCCGGATTTTTGTCTGACGACGCCTTTGACCGAGGACGAGATAGGTGAACTGGAAAAGCTGTATCATAACCGGACAAATAATAAGATCGCCGTAGCGGCAGCCGAGGTGGAGGGAGGCTTTTACGGCAAATATACCCGTGTTGAGGAGACCATGGAATTTGCCCGGAGGATAGGAGCCAAAAAGCTGGGAATCGCCACCTGTATCGGGCTCATTGAGGAAAGCCGCATCCTGGCCAGGATATTCCGGGCCCATGGCTTTCAGGTTTATGGCGTTTCCTGCAAAGTCGGCTCCATGAACAAGGTGGATGTCGGAGTGGACGAATGCTACACCACGGAAACTGGCCCCGTGATGTGCAACCCCATTCTCCAGGCTAAGCTCCTGGCAAAGGCGAAGGTCGATCTCAACATCGTGGTCGGCCTGTGCTGCGGCCACGATACGCTGTTTTATAAATACGCCAAAGGCCCGGTCACAACGCTGATCGTGAAGGACCGGGTACTCGGGCATAATCCGGTCCAGGCCATTTACCAGGCAAGAGCCTATTACCGCAGGCTGCTGGTGGAAGGCAAATAGGCAGGGGGAGTGAACTGGGGCGAAGAAATGAGAAGAAAATGGGGACGTTTCTTTTTTTCTTGTGATCCGTAAGAAAAAAAGAAGCGTCCCCATTTTCTTCCTATCATAATCCCAGAAGGCGGCTGGCGTTTTTGAAGAGAAGCTGATCCTTTTCTTCCTGGGAGAAAGCGGGGGAGGTCTGAATTAAGTTCACACCTTCCTGGGCGTTTCCCCAGGGCGAGTCGCTGCCGTAGAGGATCTTATGGGCGCCGTGGGCCTTGACCATTTGCACAAAAAGCTCTCTGTCCATGCGGGTTATGGAATAGGAGGCATCGAAATAGACATCCTGTCCGCAAAGCTTTTCCAGGGCTTCCTCGTGGTTGCGGTTATTTCCCATATGGGCCAGGACAAGCTTTGGCGGATGGAGTTCTTTAAGGACATGAAGGATCATATCCGGCGTACAGACCTTAAGGTCCGGAGTATAGGGGTCGTACCCTGTGTGGGTGACAACAATGAGATCCTCCTGGGAGGCGGCGTCTATAAGGCGCATAAAGCGGATGTCGTCAAAACACATGCCCTGATAATTGGGATGTAGTTTTATCCCCTTAAAACCTTCCCGTTTGACCAGGCGGACCTGCTCTTTCATATCCGGCGAGGCCGGATGGACGCCGGCAAAGGAAATAAGGCGGGGCCTGGCGCCGAGACGGCTGTTTTCGTTGATAAAAGACGCAAAGCGAAGGATAGAATCAAACTGACGTGGGGAGGTGACTACCGGCAGCACAACGGAAATGTCAATGCCATTCTCTTCCATATAGGAAAAAAGGCCGTTGTATGTTCCGTCCGTGCTGGGAATGACCCCGGCGCGTTCCGAAAGCAGGGGAACAGTCCTGGGCGCCAGCTTGTCGGGATAAATGTGCGTGTGAAAATCAATGATCATAAGCAACCTCCATGCTGCTGAAAAAAGGGACGACATATCCCTTCTTTTTTATGTGAAGCATATTATAATGCCAAAAAGGGAAACTGTAAACAAAAAAAATTATAGTAAACGTCAAATATATTTGCTGCGAAGCGGCCTGGAACTTTTTCTACCTGTGCGGTTGGAGCACGAATGTGCTCTAACCGCACAGGTAGAACTTTTTGCTTTACGGAAATGGTTAGCTATGCTATACTCTCCTTTGTGACCAAAAAAGACACACGCTAAAGCGACAGGATGAGAAGAGGGAACCGCATGGTAAGGCAGAATATTATTTTTGTGGAAAATCGCCCGGGGAGCCTTAAAAAAGTGACAGGGCTGTTAAAAGAGAACAATATGACGATTTATGGCTATGCCTGCTTTGACGCTCCGGAATTTGCCGTTTTCCGCATGATCTGCCAGGATCCGGACAAAGCCGAGAGGATCATGACAGAAGCGGGATATATGAACCGGGTAACGCCGGTCCTGGTGGTTGATGCCGCCGATGAGGCCAAGGGGCTGGATGCCATTCTTTCCGTGCTTTCTGACCGCAATGTCAACCTGAATTATGTCTACACCTCCCATTACCGGGGCACCCTGTCCCCTGTAGTGGTCGTCTATTCCGAGGATCTGTCGGTAACTGAGAGTATCCTGCAAAGCAGCGGCTTTAAAACGCTCGACGGCGTGGAGGAGCTTGGCCGGTAAGGCGTATGTGGAAAACAGAAATAAGGCAGATCTGCCTGCAATAAGGGGTTTGTGGAAAATTGGAATAAGGCGAATCTGCCTGAAAAGAGGAAAAGCATGGAAACGGATAATTTTCGACAGGGGCTTAGGGATGGCATTCCCATTGCCCTCGGCTATCTGGCCGTATCATTTACTTTTGGCATGATGGCGGCCTCTGGGGGCCTTAGCGTATGGCAGGCCTCCCTGATCTCACTGACAAATGTGACATCCGCCGGCCAGTTTGCCGGCCTGTCCATCATACTGGCCGGAGGCTCTTACCTGGAAATGATATTGACGCAGCTTATCATTAATCTCCGGTATTGCCTGATGTCATTTTCGCTCTCCCAGAAGATCCGGCCGGATGTCCCGCTCTTTCACCGGTTTCTGGTGGCCTTCGGCATCACGGACGAGATATTCGGCCTGAGCGCGGTAAAGGAGGGAAAGGTCCATCCCGCCTATAATTACGGGATGATGGCGGTAGCCATTCCCGGATGGACACTGGGAACATTTCTCGGGGCTCTGTCAAGCTCGCTCCTGCCGGGCTTCATCATGAGCGCCTTAAGTGTTGCCATTTACGGCATGTTCCTGGCCATCATCATTCCCCCCGCCAAGAAGAACCGCCCGGTTCTCTTTGTCGTCCTTGGCAGCATGGCCTTAAGCCTCCTGTTCTCGGAGGCCCCGGCTCTTAAGCAGATATCATCAGGATTCGCGATCATTATTATTACACTTATGACAGCGGGGATAGCGGCCATAGTGTCGCCTATTAAAGAAGATAACGTTAAGCCGGAGTAGGGGAGGGGCTGCTATGAAAAATAATATATACATGTATGTTTTGGTCATGGCCCTGGTGACATACCTGATCCGTATGCTGCCCATCGTCCTGGCGAGAAAGGAGATAAAGAGCAGGACCGTAAAATCCTTCCTGTTCTATGTGCCATATGCTTGCCTGGCAGCCATGACCTTCCCGGCCATCCTGACGGCGACGGACGGAGGGCCGATCTCCGGCGCGGCTGGACTGATCGCGGCCCTTATCGCGGCGTATAAGGAAAAAAGCCTGGTAACTGTAGCCCTTATCGCCTGCGCGGCGGTTTTTATCACAGAAAGGCTTCTTGGCCTGTTTTAGGGACTTGCGCGAAGGACAAATAATGTTGTAAAATAGGGCGGTAATATTTTTCAAAGGGAACAAGACAGGATGCCTGCATTCTGGTTCGTTTCCCATATGTATATACAGGAGGATAGTCATGAAAAGAACAATGCTTGGAGCCGCAGCCGCTCTCCTGTGCCTGGCCTCTATCTTTACTCCGGTCTTTGCGGCGGAGGAAACGGAAGAGGTCAATCCCTATCTTGGGCTTGCCATGCCTGATTTTGAACTGACAACGATAAGCGGCGAGACATTTCAGCTGTCGGAGACGCTTGCCGAAAAGGACGCCGTGTTCATCAACATGTGGGCTTCCTGGTGCCCGCCCTGTGCCTATGAGTTTCCTTTCCTTGAGGAAGCGTATGAGGAATTTAAGGACGATATAGAAGTCCTGGCCGTGGATATTGACACCAGCGAGGACGACGAGGTGATCCGGGCCTATGCCGAGGAGAAGGGATTAACCTTCCTTATGGCCAGCGATACGGTGGGTCTTGGATATTATTTCAGCGCCATGTATATCCCGACTTCCGTGCTGATCGACCGGTTCGGAAATGTTGTCTGGATGGATGTCGGGGCCATGCCCTCCGCCCAGACCTTCCGCCTTCTGTTCCGCTCGGTTCTCGGAGAGGACTATACGGAAAGCGTACCGATCACCCAAACTCCGGAGGGAGTTTCGGAGGCAACGTATCAGGTATCCTTTACGGATGAAGAGGGCAAACCGGTCACCGGCGCAAATGTCGGCTTCTGCACGGACGAGCAGTGCTTCATCGCCGCCGCGGACGAGAACGGTGTTGCTTCCTACACGGGAGAGCCGCAGAAATACCACCTGCAGATCCTGACCGTGCCGGAAGGATATACCTATGACAACAGCAAGGAAATCTACTTCGACATTCAGGGAACGCCGATAACGGTTGTGCTGCATAAAGCATCGTGAGACCCGGGCATCGCCTCAGAAAAAATGGGAAGAAATGGGGACGTTTCTTTTTTCTTGTGATTCGTAAGAAAAAAGAAACGTCCCCATTTCTTCTACCCTGGCTTTACTGATATAGTATAAAGGCCTGGCCCCCTTGTCAGTTTTTTACCCCATCAGGGCAGCCTCAGCCAGACGGGCGAGGATCTTGAAGTCGTCGTCATTGTTTTCGTTATGGGGAATGATGATATCGGCATATTTCTTGTAGGGCTCAACGTAGATGTCGTGCATGGGCTTGACCTTGGTGAAATACTGGCTGATGATATAGTCGAGCGGCCTGTGGCGCTGGGTGGAATCCCGCAGGATGCGGCGGGAGAGGCGGACATCGACATCCGCGTCGATAAACACCTTGAGGTCGAAAAGCGAGCGCATTTCCTCATAATAAAAGTTAAAGATGCCCTCCACAAGGAGAAGCGGCGCCGGCCGGGTTTCAATAGTCACATTTTCCCGGAGAAAAGTTTCAAAAGAATAGACCGGCTGCCGGATGATCTGCCCCTCCTTGAGAAGCCGGATATTCTGTATGATCTCCTGAAAGTCGATAGCCGACGGCTCATCGACATTGATCAGGCGCCTTTCCTCAAAAACAAGATCCGGGCGGGAAATATAATAGCTGTCCGCCGAAATATAGGAAAGCCTGTCACCAAAATACTTCCGAAGATAAGTAGCCGCCGTAGATTTCCCCGAAGAAGTTCCACCGCATAAGCCGATAATATACATAAATCCGTTCCCTCCTAAAACATAATAATAGGTTTAATATAACAGACTATCCTTTTTTTGAAAATACCCGCTTAAAATAAATACAAGTTTATGGGGAGACCCCATTGCCCCCCCTGTAGAGCATTCTGGGGTATGCTTAGCTAACGGGAGGTTTCGAGTGCGCCATGTTCCCTTTAACCCTTCTATTTTACACTTACCTGCCGGTAGGTGCCAGGGGAGGGGGGGCCG
>CAMNNO010000051.1 GCA_946545475.1 uncultured Blautia sp. | reverse complement strand
CAAGCTGGGCGCGTTCCACCACATCGCCCACGGCGTGGCTAATGCCCTGATGATCGAGGAAGTGCTGCGCTTTAACGCCTCGGAAGCCCCCGCCAAGATGGGGACCTTCCCGCAGTATGATCATCCCCACACCCTGCGCCGCTATGCCGAAGTGGCGGAAGCGCTGGGCATCAGGGGCGAGACCGACCAGGAGAAGCTGGAAGGACTGATCGGGCAGATCAATGACCTGAAAGCCTATGTTGGCATCAAGCCAACCATTCGGGACTACGTGCCCGATGAAAAGAACTTCCTGGATCAGCTGGACGATATGGTGGAGCAGGCCTTTGATGATCAGTGTACCGGCGCCAATCCCCGTTATCCTCTCATGAGCGAGATCAGGCAAATGTACCTTAATGCTTATTACGGCAAAAAGCATTTTACCGAAACCCCCAAGCCCACAGCGTATGACATCGGCGCCCTGCCGGATGACGCTGTGAAAAAGGCCTATCGTACCGGCCGGAAAAAGTGAGAAGGAGGATAAAACCATGAATCTGGATCGCGTTATTGCCGTGCGCAACGCCAAGACCATCTATCGGGACGGCGATCAGTGTGTAAAAGTATTCAATGAAAACTATTCCAAGGCGGACATCCTGAATGAAGCGCTCAATCAGGCCCGCATCGAGGAAACGGGGCTGCATATCCCTAAGATCCTGGGCGTTACCATGCTTGAAGGCAAGTGGGCCATCCTCTCTGAATTTATCCGGGGCAAGACCCTGTCGCAGATGATGAAGGAAGACCCGGATCACAAGTCCGCCTATCTTGACAGGTTTGTGGATCTGCAGATGGAGGTACACAGCAAAACCTGCCCCATGCTGAACCGGCTCAAGGAAAAGATGAAGCGCAAGATCAGCCAGGCCGACCTGGACGCCACGACCCGCTACGATCTGCACGCCCGCCTGGAAGGCATGCCTACCCACAACAAGGTATGCCACGGGGATTTCTGGCCCTCCAATATCATCATCAGCGAGGACGGCACCCCCTATATCATCGACTGGAGCCATGTCACCCAGGGCAACGCTTCCGCCGACGTGGCCCGCACCTATCTGCTGTTCTGGCTGAACGGGGATATCGATGGAGCTAAGGAATACCTGAACCTGTTCTGTGAAAAGAGCGGCACGCCCATGCAGTATGTGCAGAAATGGATGCCCATTGTGGCCGCCAGCCAGTCCGTCAAGGGTAATGAAAAAGAACGGGAATTTCTGCTCTCCTGGGCCAATGTGGTAGAGTATCATTAACAATCAATAAAAAGGAGATCAGAAAATGAAAGTGACAGTCTGTATCGGCTCTTCCTGCCATATCAAGGGCTCACGGCCCGTGGTGGAACTTCTCCAGGACCTGATAGCCAGGGAGAACCTGAGCGATAAAGTGGAACTGGGCGGCACCTTCTGCATGGGCAAATGCCAGCAGGGCGTATGTGTGACGGTCGACGGGGAATTTTTCTCCGTGTCGCCGGAAAATGTGGCCTCCTTCTTTGAAAAAGAAATAAAGGCAAAGGTATAAAAGATGCCGAACTGTTTAACGCTGAAAAAATCCAATTGCAAAAACTGCTACAAATGTATCCGCCACTGTCCGGTAAAGTCCATCCGCTTTTCCGGCAACCAGGCGCATATCATCGGCAATGAATGTATCCTGTGCGGCCATTGCTTCGTGGTCTGCCCGCAAAACGCCAAGGAGATCGTAGACGAAACCGAGAAGGTTAAGGTGCTGATCCAGAGCGGCGATCCTGTGGTGGTGTCCCTGGCCCCGTCCTTCGTTGCCAATTACGATGGCGTGGGCATTGAAGTCATGCGGGAAGCGCTGAAAAAGCTGGGCTTTTATGATGTGGAAGAGACCGCTCTCGGCGCGACGCTGGTCAAGCGGGAATACGACCGCATTTTGATGGAGGAGGATCGGGATATCGTCATCTCCTCCTGCTGCCATTCCATCAACCTGCTGATCCAGAAATATTTTCCCCGGCTGCTGCCGTACCTGGCGGATGTCCTGTCGCCCATGCAGGCCCACTGCGAGGACATCAAGCGGCGCATTCCGAACGCCAGGACGGTGTTCATCGGGCCCTGCGTAGCCAAGAAGGATGAGGCGGATTATTACGAGGGCATCGTGGACGCTGTTTTGACCTATGAGGAGCTGACCAACTGGCTGAAAAAGGAAGGCATCGAGCTTCGGCAGGAACAGCAGGCCGACCCCCGCAGCCTGGCCCGCTTCTTTCCCACCACCGGCGGCATCCTGAAAACCATGTCCATGTCGGCGCAGAATTTCAGCTACATGGCGCTGGACGGGGTGGAAAACTGCATCGCGGCCCTTAAGGAGATCGAGCAGGGACAGATCCACCACTGCTTTATCGAGATGAGCGCCTGCGTGGGCAGCTGCGCCGGCGGCCCGGTGATGGAGAAATACGGCCACAGCCCGCTGAAGGATTATCTGGCGGTAGCCGGATACGCCGGCGACAGGGATTTTGAGATCGAGCAGCCCCAGATCCGGCAGCTCCGCAAGCACTTTGACCCCATTGACCAGCGCGCCGCCATGCCCAGCGAATCGGAGATCCGGGATATCCTTCGGGAAATGGGCAAGTACAAGCCCAGCCAGGAGCTGAACTGCGGCTCCTGCGGCTATAACACCTGCCGGGAAAAAGCCATTGCCATTTATCAGGGCAAGGCGGAGATCTCGATGTGCCTGCCCTACCTGATGGAGAAGGCGGAAAATGTCAACGATACCATCGCCCGAAACAGCCCCAATGGCATCATCATGCTCAATGACCAGCTCGAAGTGCAGCAGATCAATCCCGCCGCCCTTAAGATCCTGAACCTTCGGTCCGAAAACGCGGTGCTGGGCGACCAGGTGATACGCATTCTGGACCCCACGCCCTTTATAAAGGTAAAAAGCACCGGACACGGCATTTTCCACGAGCGCACCTATCTGGCGGAATACGGCTGCACCATCCAGCAGACCATCGTGCCCGCCGAGGGCGGACGGATGCTGCTGTGCATCATGCGCGACGTCAGCGAGGAAGAGGAAGCGCGCCGCCAGCAGGAAGAGCTCAGCCGCCAGACGGTGGAGGTGGCCGACAAGGTTGTGGACAAACAGATGCGTATTGTGCAGGAGATCGCCAGCCTTCTGGGAGAAACCGCCGCCGAGACCAAGATCGCCCTGACAAAGCTTAAGGAGTCCATCAAAAATGAATGATCTGACCTGTGATATCGGCTATAAGAGCATCAACCATGTGGGCGAGCAGCTGTGCGGCGACCATGTGGAGGTGGTGGAGCAGGAGGACGGCTCCACGGTCATTGTGCTGGCCGACGGCCTGGGCAGCGGCGTAAAGGCGAGCATCCTCTCCATCCTCACCAGCAAGATCATCTCCACCATGCTGGCCGCCGGATTGTCCATCGAGGAATGTGTGGAGACCATCGCCGCCACGCTGCCGGTGTGCTCGGTGCGTGGCGTGGCCTATTCCACCTTTACCATCATCCGCCTCATCCGAAACCATACGGCCGAGCTGATCCAGTACGATAATCCCCAGGTGATCCTGATCCGGAACGGCGAAAACTGGGAGTATCCCCGCACGGAGGTCACCATCGGCGGCAAGCAGATCTTCCGCTCCCTTATCCGGCTCCAGGAGGACGACGTATTTGTCGCCATGAGCGATGGCTGCCCTCACGCGGGGATCGGCAAAGCGTATAATTTCGGCTGGAAACGGGAAGATATCATCACCTTCATGGAAGCCATGAGCCTGTGCGGCTATACCGCCAAGAACCTCTCCACCCTTCTGGTGGACGAATGCAATAAGCTTTATGGCAACGAGCCCGGGGACGATGCCACCTCCTGCGTGGTGCGCATCCGCAAGCGCGTGCCCATGAACATGCTCTTCGGCCCGCCCAGCAACCGGGACGACGGCGACCGGATGATGAACCTGTTTTTTGCCAAGGAGGGCAAGCACATCATCTGCGGCGGCACCACCTCCTCCATCGCCGCCAAATGGCTGAACAAGCCCCTGCGCGCCTCCCTGGATTTTACCGGCGATATCCCACCCATCGCCTATCTGGAGGGCGTCGACCTGGTCACCGAGGGCGTGATCACCGTGAACCGCGTGGTGGAATACGCCAAGGATTACATCGGTGAAAACCAGCACTACGAGGCCTGGAGCAGCGGCAAGGACGGCGCGTCCATGATCAGCCGGCTGCTGTTTGAGGAAGCCACCGACATAAATTTCTATGTTGGCAGAGCTATCAATCCGGCACACCAGAACCCCGATCTGCCCATCAATTTTAACATCAAAATGAACTTGGTGAAGGAACTGTCGGATGCGTTGAAAAAAATGGGCAAGCGCATCAAAGTCAGCTATTTCTAAGGAGAAACCATGCGTAAATTCGATACCAAGGTACAATACCTGAAATACAAGGTGCTGCGGGAGGTGGCCCGGCAGGCCTGGAACGACACGCTGCTGGACAACATTCTGGATATTCCCAAAATGATCGTGCCCGGCAAGGTGCCCACCATGCGCTGCTGCGTGTACAAGGAGCGCGCCATCCTGGCCGAGCGCGTAAAATTGGCCATGGGAGGCGGCAATACCGCCAACATCATCAACGTGATCGATATTGCCTGTGACGACTGCCCTGCCGTGGGTTATCAGGTGACCGATTCCTGCCGGGGCTGCCTGGCCCACCGGTGCGAGGATGTCTGCAGGCGCGGCGCGATTTCCTTTGACCACAACCATGAAGCGCACATCGACAAAACCAAGTGCGTGGAGTGCGGCCAGTGCGCCAAGGTGTGCCCCTACAGCGCCATCGTCAACCGCAAGCGCCCCTGCCAGAACGCCTGCAAGATCAAGGCAATCTCCATCAACGAGGATAACGCCGCCAAGATCGACGACGAAAAATGCATCCAGTGCGGTGCGTGCGTGTATCAGTGTCCCTTCGGCGCGATCAGCGACCGTTCCTTCATCATCAACGTGATCGACATGCTGAAAAAAAGCCAGGGCAATACAAAATACAAGGTGTACGCCCTGGTAGCCCCCGCCATTGGAAGCCAGCTGAATTACGCCAAGCTGGGCCAGGTGATCACCGGCATCAAGGAGCTGGGCTTCTACACCGTGGTGGAAGCCGCCCTGGGCGCGGATATGGTAGCTCAGGCTGAATCCAAGGAACTGACGGAGAAAGGATTCCTGACATCCTCCTGCTGCCCGGCGTTCGTGCGCTACGTCAAAACCGCTTTCCCCGCGCTGGTTCCCTATATCTCCCACAATCTGTCGCCCATGGCCACCATCGCCAAGTACATCAAGGAACACGAGGAAAACGTGAAGATCGTCTTCATCGGCCCCTGCACCGCGAAAAAGGCGGAGGTGCAGCTTGAGGATGTCAGGCCCTATGTGGACGCGGCCATCACCTTCGAGGAGCTGCAGGCACTGCTGGACAGCCGGGACATTGATATCACCACCCTGCCGGAGAGCGTGCTGGACAACGCCAGCTATTTCGGCCGCATCTTCGCCCGCAGCGGCGGCCTGTCCGATGCCGTGGCCGAAGGCCTAAAGGAACAGCATCTGGATGAGTTCCAGCTGAAAGCCTGTGTCTGCGACGGCATCGAGGAATGCCGCATGGCACTGCTGAAAAAGGGAAAAAATGTTCTGGACGCCAATTTCATCGAGGGCATGGCATGCGTGAACGGCTGCATCGGCGGCGCGGGCAACCTGACTCATGGCGAAAAGAACAAGGCGGCCGTGGACAGCTATGGACGGGAAGCCCTGGAAAAAAACATTATGGATGCCATCGCTCCCCTTCGCTGATCAGGAGGGAGCAGAAAAACAGAAAAGGGAACGGCTATTTTTTCTTGTCTTTAAGAAAAAATAGCCGTTCCCTTTTCTTCTTCCCTTACGGCTCCACTTTCAATTCCCCGCAGCCGGCCAGTCTTCCGTTGAGGCGGGAGAAGAGGCTGATGCCTTTCCCGGTGAAGTTAAGGCGGATCTTCTGCCCAAGCTTGTAGGTGATGCCGCCAAACACGACGCCGGTCAGCAGGTAGTTCCCGACTTTTATGCGCACCGTGGTCTCCATGCCGGTGGGCATGGCGGAGAAGACTTCGCCTTCGATGGGCCCGTCCTCGCAGATCGCGATAAACTCCGGCCGCACGCCGATGACCCAGTCGCTGTGGGTAAGTGTCCTCTCCGCTTCCTCGGGCTCGTTTACCGTAGCCACCGGATACTTGAAGGGAACATCCTTATTTTTCTTCTCCGCGGGGCGAACCTTCCCCTCGAAGGATGCGATCTCTTCCTCGGCCTTCTGATACCACTCATCCACGTTAAGCGCCTTGGCCGGCCGGAAGAGGGCCTCGTAGCGGTCCAGGAGCTTAAGGCGGAAGGCGCCGTCCGCTCCCGCCTCCCCGGCAGCGTTGATAAAGTTGATGGCGGGATTTCCCACGAAATCCGCCACGAAGGTATTATTGGGCTTATTGTACACCGTCAGCGGCTCATCGTACTGCTGCAGCACGCCATTAGAGATCAGGCATATCCTGGTGGCCAGTGTCATGGCCTCCATCTGGTCGTGGGTGACATAGACGAAAGTGCTTCCCGTGGAAAGATGCAGCCGCTGAAGCTCCGAGCGCATTTCCAGGCGGAGCTTTGCGTCCAGGTTGGAGAGGGGCTCGTCCATGAAAAGGACCCGGGGGCCGGGGGCCAGGGTCCTGGCTATGGCTACGCGCTGCTGCTGCCCGCCGGAAAGCTCTCCCGGATACCGGTCCATGAAGGGCTGGATCTTTACGATGGCGCTGACGCGCCCGACGATGCGGTCGATCTCTTCTTTTGTCAGCTTCCGGGGCTGCTCCTGTGACGAGGGATCGCGGACGATCTCTCCGCCTTCCGTCACCGAAAGGCCGGCTTCTTTGATGTTGCTAAGGCCAAACGCAATATTCTGATAGACGGTCATGTTGGGCCACAGGGCGTAGTTCTGGAAAAGAAAGCCCACCCGCCGCTTGTTTGCCGGGATATTGATGCCGGCATCGCTGTCAAAGACCACCACGTCGTCAATGGTGATCCTGCCCGAGGTCGGCGTCTCAAGGCCGGCGATCATTCTGAGGGTCGTCGTCTTGCCGCAGCCGGAGGGCCCTAAGAGGGTTACAAAGGCATTGTCTTCTATGACCAGGTCCAGGTCGTCCACCGCGTAGAACCCGCCCCAGCGTTTTGTGACATGAGAAAGCTCTATTCTTGCCATAATCTTTCACCTACTCCTTCTGTTATACTCGCGAACGCAGAAAAACAACACGGTCAGTCGCCGCCGATGCCCGAATCGATGCTGGCGCCGGTCAGCTTGTTCACCAGCATGTTAAATAGCAGGATCAGCACGATCAGGATCAGGTTGATCCCGCTGGAGAACGCGTACAGGCCCATCTCGTCGAAATAGCCCAGCATCGTGGTAATGATCTTCCCCTGGCCGCACAGCAGCATGAAAAGCGTCAGCTCGCGAAGGCAGGTCATGAAGGGCAGCAGATAGCCGCTGATGATGGAGGTTTTCTGGATGGGGATGATGATGCGCGTCATCCGCTTCCACCAGGGGATGTCCTGTATGATCGCCGCCTCCTCGATCTCGCCGGAAAGCTGCATCATGGAGTTAAGGGCGCTCCGGCTGGCGAAGGGAATGTATTTTACGGTACCGGCCAGGATCAGCAGAAGGAAAGTATTGTAGATCCCCATGCTGGAGCCGAAGATAAAGAACGCGACGCCCACAGCCAGGGACGGCATCAGATACGGCAGGAAGGCCATGTTGTTCACGTAGGCGGCCCATTTGCTCCGCCGGTTCTTGCTGACGCAGTAGCCGATCAGCGTTCCGATGGTGCCGGCAAGCAGGGCGCAGCAGATCGCGACAAAGAAGGTCCCCGCAAAAGCGTTCCAGATATCCCGGTTAAACAGGATGCCCTTCTGCCCGTACATGCCGTTCTCGGTCACGTTTTCGGCCGTCAGCCACCATTTGGTGGTCGTATGGCCGGCGATCCCGTATTTCAGGAAGGAATAATCCCCGGGGTTGGGCAGGAAGGTCTCGATGGCGAACATCACGATGGGCAGAATGCCGGTCATGAGCGTAAGGACCGTGAACACGAGGGTGAGCACATACTTGCCGGCGCCCAGGTTCACAAGGCTGCTCTGGCCGGATTTTCCGGTCACGGTGGTAAAGTTCTTCCGCCCGGAGGTGGTCCTCTGGTTCACGATCAGGATCAGGAAGCCAAACAGCATCATGATCACGGCCAGAATGCTGGCCTGCCCGGCCCGGTTCGAGCTCATGCCCACGTACTGGGTGGACAACGTGCTGAGCTTCAGGTAATGCGGGATCGGGTAGGAGCCCATGGCGCTTGAGAACACCAGCAGGATCGTGCTCAGGATGGCCGGCTTCACCAGGGGAAGCGTCACGCGCAGGAAGGTCTTCCACCGGGGCGTGTTCAGAATTGTAGCCGCCTCCTCGAGGTTGGCATCCATGTTCCGGAAGATTCCCCCGATCAGGATGTAGGCAAACGGCGCGTAATGGATGGCCAGCACCACGGAAACGGGGAAGAGGCCCGTACACCACCATTTTGGCATATAGATGTTGAAGAGGGAGACAAACAGGCCGTCGCTCCCGCCGGTCACGGCGTTGCTGTTAAAAAGGTTCTGCCACAGAACCGCCAGGGTCCACTGCGGCATGATATAGGGAAAGATAAAAATGGAACTTAAGTATTTCTTGAATTTCAGGTTTGTGCGGGTTATCAGATAGGCAAAGGTCCCGCCGTAAAGGATTGCGCCGAAGCAGGCAAAAATGCTGATCAGCACGGAGTTGAGGAGCGGCTTCCACAGGTAGATGGAGGCGACGCTCTGGGTCACACGCTCCCGCCCGACGCGGGTCGTGATCTTATCGGTAAAGAGGTTGGTCCAGTTGTAGGTCGTAAAGGTCTGTCCAAGCGCCTCGACCTGGGACTCGGCCGCATTGGCGGCGGAATCGATGCTGCCGGGATGGAGCCTTATGGTATCCCGGACGATCGTCGCCATCGGATAGATGGTCGAAATGGTCAGAAGAATGCCAAGCACCAGCAATATCGCGTTTTGCGGCTTTGAGATATAGGTCCGGAAGCGGTTCCATGTCCTGATGACACCTCCCGGACGACTTCCTGTAGCAGTAGACATAGCTTTCCTCCTAAAGACGGGGGGCTCTTCCCCTCCTGCTCGCGGCGGGGCGCCGGTCGCCGTCAGGTGACAGGTTTCTTATCGGCGGCCCTGCCATTAGATTCGAGCAGGAGAGGTTCTTCCTCTCCTGCTCGCGGCGGGGCGCCGGTCGCCGTCAGGTGACAGGTTTCTTATCGGCGGCCCTGCCATTAGATTCGAACAGGAGAGGCTCTTCCTCTCCTGTTCGCGGCGGGGCGCCGGTCGCCGTCAGGTGACAGGTTTCTTATCGGCGCCCCTGCCATAAGAAATAGGCAGCGTGCCGGATAATGACTGGCACGCTGCCCATGAAGGATTACAGGCAGTTATTATTACTTGCCGGCAACAATACCATCGATCCAGTCACTCATCGTGCCGGAAACGGAAGCGCAGTAAGCCGGGTCTTCAACAACGAGCTTGCCCTCGTTCAGCCACCAGTCGTAGCCGCGGTCGTTCTTGGCGGGGAACTCTTCGCCGCCATCGTTGCTGTGGTCCTGCATGCAGGCGGGAACCGGCGCGTAGCCGCCCATATCCTTGCCCCAGGCGGCAAAGCCTTCCTGGGTCGTGGTCATGTAGGCGATAAGGGCGCAGGAGGTCCAGGGCAGCGGGCTTGTCTTCGGGATCATCAGATAGTGCTTATAGGCATAGCCGCCGATGCCGACATAGTCATCCTGATAAGCCGCCACGGTGATGTTGTTGACCGAGGATTCCGCGGTTTCCTCAACGCTGCGGAGCTTTGAGTAGACCAGAAGGCCGGACTGGTCCGCGGCAGAGGTGGTAACCAGCGTGTTGCAGATGGGGCCGTCGTCGGTCTCCTCGTTGTACTTTTCGCACCACAGATAGACCCAGGCCAGGCCGTACTGGACATTCTCGCCTTCAAGGCCGAGATCCTCGGCATCCAGCTTCATATCCTCGATGAGGAAATCGTCGTCTTCATTCTTGCCGTCCCAGGCTTCGTAGGCTTCCTTCGCGATGGTGGCGTATTCGTCCTTGGTCATCATGTACAGGAAGTTCTTGCCGACCAGCTCGGAATTTACGCCCATGAAGAGGGGGGCTTCGCCTTCGCGGACAAAATCCCACATATTCTTGTAGGTCTTTTCTCCGAGATTGTTGAACATAAAGACCTTGTTCAGCATCTGCAGGGCCAGCGGGTCTTCATTGTTTTCCCTGGCTACGCCTTCCGCCTCGCGCCAGTCCTTCGGCACAAAGTTAAGCAGCAGGCCGGTATCGATCATCTTGCTCTTGATCTGGTTGCCGTCCTGGATCAGTGTCATGGACATAACATGGTTCTTGCCGTTGATATCCTCGGTAAGCTGATCGAAGATCTTGTTTTCCTTCGGCTGCTGCCAGCCGCCTTCGTAATCCAGGGTATAGGAAGGATCGATCTTCTTAAGCTCCTCGACAAAAATGGGAAGGACGCTCTTGCCGCGGCTGGAATTTCCGACCGCGTCGAACCGCTTGCCGTTTGATTCCTCGATGGCCTTCTGGAACAGCTCTTCCAGCGAAAGCTCCTCGGCCTCCGCAATGACCTCTTCCACCGACGCGGCAAATGCGAACGTGCTCAGCGAAAATGTCATCACTGCGGCCAAAAGAATGGATAATGCTTTTTTCATGATGATCACTCCTTTTATATGTTTTTTTTGATAGCCTTCATGCGGCCTTGGCTGCATTTGTATATATTATATTAATTAATCGGTGAAAATGCAATGCGTTTTGACAAAATTGTGATTTTTTTGATAAAAAAGATAGTGCCGGTTCTTTTTCCTTTCCTGAAAGAAAAAAGAACCGGCACTTTGCCTATAAAACTGGCTCAAGATCCACAAGTTTCAAGACGATTTAAATTGATAGTTTTCTCGCGTTCACCGCGCACAGCAGAAAAAATATTAGAATTTATTGTTGCCGAGTATAGAGGGATGGTGGCATTGTTATTCTGCAATTCCTTGCACAAGCATCACTTGATTGAGCATTGGAAAATAATTTTTGTTATTCCATACCATCAACTGATATGGATGATTATTAGCTTCAAGCGGTATAATCACCTCATCATTCGATGGTAAGACCATCTGTTCCATATTCAATCTGGTCATTCTATTTCCGCTATACGAGACGTACAGAAGTAATGTATCAGCGGATTCGCTACCTGTGTTTTGAAATGCACAGTATAAAGTCTGATCTCCCTCATCTAAGATCAAGCCACATTTTCTGAGATTTAACGTGCTTCCTTCAATGATTTCAGAACGCTGGATATGAATCGGGATACTGTACATCAAATCTGTTCCAGCAATGCCGAGATTTAGCATTGTTTCTCCAACAAAATCGCCGTGAAGCCTTATCACTACTTTATTATCGTTGCTGAGTGTCATATCGGTTATATTGGCAAGTAGACTGTTCTCGATGGATACTATTGGCAAAACACCTGTAATGCTATCATTTATACCAACAGTAAAGCTCAGATTCTCTCCTGCATACAATACAATGACATCCGGGGCTTCAAGCTCAACCTCACCAGAATACTTCAGCGTAAAATTGGAGGTCTCCATGCAGACATTCGCATAGCTCAATAGCATATCACCCGAGACAAACAGATGGATTGTTTCGCCATTATTCAATAGCCGGTCATTAAAGCGTAAAGTTGCTTTTTTAGTATAAAACTGGCCATTCGCGCCTTCTTCTGGATTATAAGACAGAGTGTAGGCAATATCATTGTTCTGACTGTCTTTCACCAGGATTCCAGCTATCGTAGACGGAATCATATACTTAGAAAATACGATTTCAACGCAGTCTCTTTCGACAAGAAGAGACTGGATTTCCGGAGCTTGCAGCGATATCATACCGACATTAACGCCAGTTTGAGGCGGAGAAACACACATCCATTCGCTTGCCGCATCCTCATAACCTTCGCAATGGAACCGAATTTGCCACCATCCTTCAGGAACCATCCATTCATATTCACCGTTTTCATTTGTAATCAATGGATTATCCTGATCCCATTCTGTTGAATTCCATAGTATAGCATCAGAATCTGCCGGAGGATTGTTCCAGAAATTATTATTTGATTCATCTGCCGGCACCCACCAAGCTTCCGCAGCTACACCTTTAAGCCTGTTATTGTAAACAGCCTCATAAACGAATCCGCTTGGATCGATAATCCATGTTGCGTTATAACGTCCTGACATGATAGCGTTTTTTAATTTTGTCCAAGATTGATCAACCACTTTTCCAAGCAGCAATGTACCAACTGCAATACCAGCAATCAATGCCGAATTTGATAAAAAGCCAACTGCCAGAATAGATGCGCAATAGGTTAAGCCCTTTGCCAAACTGTATGTTGTTGCCAAGGCTGCTACCTCCCGCCTTGCTGCAGCCTTATCTTGAATATCAGGAGACTTATCGACATATTCTAACAGAGCCAACTCATCCATTCCGTATTTCCAAACATCACCGAATGCGGCAATCCCCTTTGCATATATGCTTATGGCATCACTCATTTCCTTAAGCACATTGCTGGGATTATCTTCCAGTATATGCATACTGATCTTGAAGGCTGAATCATAAATATTTGCCAGATCAGCGACAATCATGGTTGGCGTTGTGGGATCACTCCAGTCGATCTGCATCAGGTATCGTTCGCCGTCTCTGCCTTCAACCATATATTTGCTCATAGTGTCCAATATGCTAAAACCAGGTACCAAAACTTGACCATGAATTAGCTTATTAATATCATCCTCGCTTAAGATTTCAAGAGTAATATCCGCTCCGGTGTCTACATATTCACCTACATAACCATTTCCTATAAGCGCTCCTATCGTGGTATTGGCTGTGATCTTAGTTTGAGATACCGGTGTGGTCGCAACCTGGATATGATCGGGATTAATGTTTGTAATACTATATGTCGTTCCGGAAGGCGTAATAGTTGTGGAAACCGGCATATATCCTACGCTGATGTTGTTCGGGGTAAAACTGGAATTTGATCCATCGAAAAAACCTTCTGCGACGTATGCATCCATATCGGGGTGGTAAACCGCATCGATCGAGTAACGGTAGTTGTTCTTTTCACTGAATACTGCGACATCTCTGACTTTATCCTGATGAGAGTACCTGATTACGAAGGTCATAGGTTCGCCTGGCGCCAAAGAAAGAGAAGGTATGCGGTTGGCATGGAGCAGATCTGTTCTTGTTCCGCCATGATACAGATAGAACTCTGTCAGCTCCGGCTGGGATTCACGGTAAACAATTCTCTGCGAAGCAGCCAGCTGAACCCCATTATTTGTGACATATGTTTCAATATTGTAATATGGCGTCTGTGCGTCCAAAGGCAGATTGATCAATGCGGAATACGTGCCGCGTTGATTGGCTCTAACGGTATCAGCCCGTTCACCATTGACATATATGTCGACGAGCTTGCCAGCTGGCGCGACCCCCGTTATTCTAATCTGTTCATCTGAAGTTTCCGTCTTTCCAAGATCCAAGGTCAGTGCCTGCATCGACTCATTGATGACACCGATCATATCTTCATAAGCGGTATCTTGCCTGAAGTATTTCATCAGAGCCGATAAGCGCACGTCACTTCTTTCTTTCAATTGATAATAGAGGCGAAGCGTACCGTGATCCTTTGTGACAGGTATTGTTAGGACATTCGTTTTTTCAAATTCCTCGTATTCAAAGTCATGTAGCAGTTCGTTATCCAGATAGAGGAATCCCACCTGAGCAGTAATATTGGACGTGTTGAAAAGTTTCAACTTCATGTCAGAAATCAGACCGATATAATCCTCTTTTATTCTGTATTCTAGCACGACAGATATGTTACCGTTAGCATCCATATCCTGATAGTATGCCGTGAAGCTTGAAGCGGAAAGATCCAGTGCTGATGAAATGGTCTCAGGCATTTCTCGCTCGTCGGTGACCAATGGAATTCCATGTTCAATTGCATATGCAGCGAAATATGAGCGGGAAGGCGCATATATCACAAGTTTTGGGTTATTATCTAAAGCATATTCATGGACACCAGTCAGGGTATAAGATCCGCTCAGCAACTCCAAGTTGATACAATGTGAAATCGCGCCTTCTCCTAAGGTATTAAGCTTATCGGGTAGAACAAGATTAACCAAGCCCTGACAGCCATAAAAGGCGTAATCGCCGATTTGCGTCACGTTCTCTGGAATTGTGATCGACGGCAGGCCTTTGCACTCATAAAAGGCATATGTACTAATCTGCGTCATGGTAGATGGTAGCGTCACGTTTCGCAGGCAGGTGACCCCATTGAAAGCATAATTTGGAAGTCGGGTTATACCTTCTGGCACCGTGACCTCTTTTAGCCCGCTGCCCGCAAAGGGACTGATAGAACCGTCCCAATCTTCCTCTTCTTCATTATCTGTGCTACTGTACAATACCCTGTTCCATCCGCGAGGATAGTTCACAGAACTCAGGCTGCTGCACCCTCCAAAGATTTCTTCTCCCAGCGCTGTGATGCTGTCAGGCAAAACGATACTCGTCAGGCTGGTACACCCCGAGAACGCGTAGCTGTAAATGCTTTTCAGCCCTTCCGGCAACATTACTGAACTTAGATTCGTACAGTTGTTGAAAGTGTACCGATGCAGTCTCGTCACTCTAGATGGTACACTGACGTTCTGTAAACTCGCACAATCTTCAAACGCTCCGCTGCCGATCTCAATCAGGTTCAATGGCAGAGCAATTCCTGCCAGTCCAGTATTGCTGAACGCATACTCGCCAATCTCTATAAGGCTTGACGGCAAAGTGATTTCCGTCAGCTCACTGTTGCTGAACGCATGATCCGGTATCTGTGTTACTCCACCCGGTACTATGATCTGCCTTAAACTACTGCCCGCAAAGGGACTGATAGAACCGTCCCAGTCTTCCTCTTCTTCGTTATCTGTGCTGCTGTACAATACCCTGTTCCATCCGCGAGGATAGTTCACAGAACTCAGGCTGTTGCACCCTCCGAAGATTTCTTCTCCCAGCGCTGTGATGCTGTCAGGCAAAACGATACTCGCCAGGCTGGTGCAACCTGAGAACGCGTAGCTGTAAATGCTCCTCAGCCCTTCCGGCAATGTTACTGAACTTAGATTCGTACAGTTGTTGAAAGTATACCGATGCAGTCTTATCACTCCGGGCGATACGCTGACACTCTGTAAACTCGCACAGTCTTCAAACGCTCCGCTGCCGATCTCAGTCAGGTGCGGCGGCAAAGTGATCTCCGACAGTCCAGTATTGCTGAACGCATACTCGCCAATCTCTATAAGGCTTGACGGCAAAGCAATTTCTGACAGTCCAGTATTGCTGAACGCATACTCGCCAATCTCTGTAAGGCTTGACGGCAAAGCGATTTCTGCCAGTCCACTGTAGCTGAACGCATGATTAGGTATCCGAGTTATTCCGACCGGTACTGTAATCTGCCTTAAACCACTGCCTGCAAAGGGACTGGTAGAACCGTCCCAGTCTTCCTCTTCTTCATTATCCGTGCTACTGGACAATACCTTGATCCATCCGCGAGGATAGTTTACAGAATTCAGGCTGCTGCATCCTCTGAAGACTTCTTCTCCCAGCCCTGTGATGCTGTCCGGCAGAACAATACTTGTCAGACTAGTGCAATCCAAGAACGCATAGCTGTAAATGCTCCTTAACCCTTCCGGCAGCGTTACCGTGCTCAGATTCGTGCAACCACTGAATGCACTTCTGCCTACCGCAGTCACTTCATCTGGAAGTGTAACTTCCGTAATTCCAATACATCCAGAATATGCATCTGAACCGATGAACTGCAAATGAGCAGGGAATAATATCGTTTCAAGGCTTGAGCAACCGCTAAACATACCTTCGCCAATAGTGGTTTGATCGTCATTGAATCTTACAGTTTCCAAATCAGTACAATCTGAAAAAATGTAGCTGCCAAATTCACAGGAAGCGGATAATAACGTAACATTGCTGAGAGCAGAGCAGTCAGAGAAAGCGCCGCTTTCAATCATCTCGACCGTTTCGGGTATCGTTACGCTTTCTATCGTTTCGTTTTCTGCAAAGGCAGCCTCCGCAATGCACTGAACGATATACACGCCTAATGTTGATGGTATTAGCAACTGAGTGTCTGTTCCCACATAACCTGTTACTTTGCAGTATGTACCATCCAATGGCACATAGGTAAATCCGTTTTCATTTTGTGTCCCGTTACGCAATGAATTGCTAGATTGCAAAGAAAAAACTACGGCTTTCGGTTTCACTTCATCATCTGTATTCGAAACTAGTGCAGATTGCACAAGACTATCAGAAACCTGATCCATAAGTTCCGAAATTGCATCAGCCATCTCATAATTTTCAGAGCTTTCTTCCACGAAAACGCTTACTGGAAGCAAATAAGCTATCATTGTGACAACTAAAACCCAACAGGTAAGTTTTCTAAACATCTTAGTTTTCCTCCACAATCATAAAACTGATGCTTTCATTAAGTGCGTATTGATGCGCAGGACTGCCTTCAGTACATCGAATGATAACATTAGGACAGCCTGCAAATATGTCCTGGCCGAAAACAGTTACTGAAGAAGGAATATCAATAAAGCTCAAATTTTCGCAATTTTGAAACGCATAATCATTGATTGCTTGAACATTGTCGCTTAGAATAACATATTGCATGTTACTACCTTGAAAAGCCTCTTTTTCTATAGTGGTCAAAGCTGCAGGTAACGTTGTTGTCTGAAGATCATCAGTCATGTCAATGCTGCCAATTACATGAAGGCTACTTAAATTCATTGCTCCGCCCAATAAGAAAACAAGATTATCTGTAAAATTACCAACCAATGTAATTTCAATGTGTCCATTGTTATCAGAAACCATCTGGGTTAAGTACATAACACTCCAATGTCATTTAGTTAGCGTTGTACCTAAAAATCAAAGCCTCCATAGGATTTTG
>CAMNNO010000050.1 GCA_946545475.1 uncultured Blautia sp. | reverse complement strand
CGAGCGGCCCCCCCTCCCCTACGCCTACCGGCAGGTAAGAGTAAAATAGAAAGAGCAATAAAGAGACATACCGCCCCCCAACCCCACCGGAAGGTAAACATAAAATAGAACAAGCAATAAAGAGACATACCACTCCCAAACCCCACCGGCAGGTAAGAGTAAAATAGAAAGAGCAATAAAGAGACATACCGCTCTCAACCCTCACCGGCAGGTAAACGCAGAATAGAAGCCACCAAGGGAGCGATAATGTCTCCCCTATACATTAAGCAACTTCCCATTTTTGATGACTTCTGTCAGCGTATCTCCTTTGTAGGTGAGTTTCAGGGAGAAAAACGGCTCCTCCTTGTTCTCCAGGAGTTTGAGGAAGATGCGGTCTCCTTCCCACAGGTTAAGGGACGGGATCTGCTCAAGGGGCACCCACGTCAGCACTCCTTCGTCGCATTCTTTTATCTCGCCGTCGCAGGGGACTGCCGTGTAGAGACACATATATTCTGTCCCGTAGCCCTCCTGGGTAAAGGTCACAAGGCCCCGGAAGGCGAAGGATTCAAGGGACAGGCCTGTCTCTTCCATCACTTCGCGGACCAGGCATTCTTCCGGGCTCTCTCCGTCCTCCACATGGCCGCCTACGCCGATCCATTTGTCTTTGTTGAGGTCATGCTTCTTTGATATCCTGTGGAGCATCAGGTAGCAGCCGTCTTTTTCAATATAGCAAAGGGTGGTGATTTCTGTTTTCATCATATCTCCTGTATGCAGCCGGAAAGAAGTCCGGCCAGGGCTAAGGCAGCGGCCCGGCATCCTTTGGGCTTCAAGCATATTTTTTTGCGCCCTCGGGTATGGAAAAGGTCACGCTTTGGCCGATGTTATCTCCTCGTAGAGCTCCTGGAGGTAGACCCACCGGTCCATCTTCTCCGAAAGCTCCTGCTCGGTCTGCTCTTTTTCAGCCATCAGCTCCTCAAGCTTCTGCGGCTCTGTGGCATGGCGGGCGATGTCCTCCTCCAGGACCGAGAGCTTTTCTTCCAGGCCGGATATGGTCTCTTCGATCGTCTCGTATTCCTTCTGCTCCTTATAGGAAAAACGCTTTTTCCCTGTACCTTTTTCCTTCCAGCCTTTCCGGGAATCGACCTCCGCCGCTCCGTCCGGCGCCGGGGCTTTGCCTCTGCCGGAAGGCGCACCATCCGCCGGCGAAGGCGCGTTTTCCGGCTGGGATGCCGTCTTTTTTTCTATAGCCTCGCGGTAATCGGTATAGCCGCCTTCATAGGAGGCTATGCGCCCGTCCCCTTCAAAGGCCAGTATCCGGTCCGCCACATTGTCAAGGAAATAGCGGTCGTGCGAGACCACGGCCACGATCCCGGAAAAGCTCAAAAGATAGTCCTCCAGGATGGTCAGCGTCGGGATGTCCAGGTCATTGCCCGGCTCGTCGAGAAGGAGAACGTTCGGCGCTTCCATGAGCGTTTTCAGAAGATACAGGCGCCTCTTTTCTCCGCCGGAAAGCTTGGAGAGGGGCGTGTACTGCATGCCGGAATCGAAGAGGAAGCGCTCCAGCATGGTGGTGGCGCTGATAAGGCCGTCCTTTGTGGGCAGGTATTCCGCCACATCCTTGATATAATCGATGACCCGCATCCGCCCGTCCATGTCCGGGACTGTCTGGGAAAAGACAGACATGCGGATGGTGTCGCCCGTCTCCACCTGGCCCGAATCCGGCGCGAGAGTCCCGGATATCAGCTTGAGGAGGGTGCTCTTTCCGCAGCCGTTGGGGCCGATAATGCCTACCCGCTGGTTTTTGAGGAAGATGTAGGAGAAGTCGCGGATATAAGTCTCCCCCTCGTAGGCCTTTGTGACATGGGAAAGCTCGATCGTCTTCTTTCCCATGCGGCTGCCCACGCTCTCCATCTGGACGGTGGCCTCCTCCTCCGGCGCCCTGGCGTTTTTCAGATCCTCCAGGCGCATAAGGCGCGCCTTCTGCTTGGTGCTGCGGGCGCGGCAGCCTCTGGCGGCCCATTCCAGCTCGATGCGCAAAATGCTCTTCTTTTTCCGCCAGGAGGCCTCTTCCATCTCCTGCCTGGCCGCTTTTTGTTCCAGGAAGCCGGAATAATTGGCCTCGTAGGTATAAAGGCGCCCATGGCTCACCTCCCAGATCTTGTTTGTCACCTTGTCCAGGAAGTAGCGGTCGTGAGTCACCATGAGCACCACGCCCCGGTAACGGGAGAGGTAATCCTCCAGCCAGGATATCATCTCCTGGTCCAGGTGGTTTGTCGGCTCGTCCAGGATCAGGACATCGGAAGGGAGCACCAGGACCCTCGCCAGGGCCGCCCTCTTTTTCTGGCCTCCGGAAAGCGTCGACAGGGCGGCTCCCGGGTCCGTAAGGCCCAGGCTGTTCAGGATCGCGGCCGCCTCTCCCCCTGAAAGGCCATTGCCGTCCTCAACATAATCCATGAGGGAAACATCGTCCGGGTAGTCCGGCATCTGGGGAAGATAGGCTATCCGGAGGTTATTCTGCCGCACGACCTGCCCGCCATCCGGCACTTCCTTTCCGGCCACCACCTTAAGGAGGGTGGATTTTCCGGCGCCGTTAATGCCGATAATGCCGATCTTATCCCGCGCCTCAACGCCCGCGGACAGATCGTCAAAGATGACCTTATCGCCATAGACGAGCGAAATGTGTTCGATGTTCAGGATGTTCATCTTAAGCTCCTGCCTTTTCTTTGGGGAATTTTCTCAGGTAATACAAAATAAAAAGGACAGCGGTGATGCACCAGGAAAGAGGATAGCTGAACATGATGCCATCCACGCTCAAATGCCTGTCCACATAGAAGATAAGCCAGCAGAGGCGTATGCTGCACACGCCTCCGCAGGTGAGGATCATGGGCACCAGGACATTTCCCGCGCCGCGCAGGGCTCCGGAGAGGATGCCGATGAAGATATAGGCCGGGTAAAACTGCATCAGGTAGTGGAGCATGTGGACGCCCTCCCGCCTTACCGCCTCGTCGGTGGTGAAGAAGGCAAACAGGTCGTCGCCGAACAGGGCATAGACGGAAATGATGAGGCCCGCGGCCATAAAGCTCATGATCAGGCCATCCCGCACGCTCTTTCGCATGCGGCCGTATTTCCCCGCCCCATAGTTCTGCCCCACAAAGGTCGTCACCGAAATGCCGAAGGCGTTAAGGACCATCCAGAAGAGGGAATCGATCTTGGACAGAGTTCCCCAGGCGGCCACCGTATCGGTCCCCAGCCGGTTCATGAAAACCTGGATCATCACGTTGGAAATACTGTACATCACCGATTCCAGCCCGGCCGGGATGCCGATGCGCAGCATGAGGGACAGCGGCCTTTTGTGGATGCGCATTTCCTTAAACTCTAAGCGGTAGATATCCTCGGAGCGGCACAGGATGCCAAAGACCAGAAGGGCACTCACACCCTGGCAGCTTATGGTGGCTATGGCGACGCCGGCGACCCCCAGGTGAAACACAACGACGAAGAGGACATCCAGGACAATGTTTAGCAGGCAGGCGACGATCAGCACATAGAGCGGCCGGCGGGAATCCCCCAGGGCGCGCAGGACTCCGGCGCCCACATTGTAGGTCAGGTTGAAGACCATGCCGAGGAAATATATGTGAAGGTAGGTGATGGAGCCTGGCAGCGCTTCCGGCGTGGTGTGCATAGCGACCAGGAGGCTTTTGCTCAGCGCTATGCCGACGGCTCCTATAGCCAGGCCGGCCAGAATGGCAAAGGTCATGGCCGTGTGGAGAACCGCCTTAAGGCTTTTGGTATCCCTGGCTCCGTAAAACTGGGCTGCCGACACGGAGGCTCCGGAGGAGATGCCGACAAAAAAGCCGACAATAACGCTGACGATCTGGGCAGCGCTCCCGCCCACCGCCGCCAGAGCCTCTTTTCCCACAAAGCGGCCCACGACAATGGTGTCGGCGGTATTATAGATCTGCTGGAAAAACGTTCCGAAAAGGATAGGAAAGAAAAAAAGCAGCAGCTGTTTCCAGATAATGCCTTCTGTGATCTGGTTGGCTGCTGCGTGTTTTGCATGTACCGACATAGCTTTTCAATCCACAGTCGGTAATTTCACGGAGTCTGACATGTCAGTATATCACTGACTGTAGCTCGCCTCATGTCAGCGGGGGATACCGATCTCTCTCCGCCCACCACTGCCGTTAAGCTTTTTGTCTTGCAGTTCCTCTCATTGCCTATAGAGGCAGGAGAATCCTTGCTGGTAAGTATGGATTGCGAGCCGCCCGTCATCGCCTGGTGACTGTTTCCTATGGGCAGCTCTGCGATACTACGCTACAGGGGGATAAAGCATAATGCCTCATCCCCCTGCATAATAGTTCACATCTAAGATTTTCTGATTTTCTATACTTGCGAGCGGATTTAATTGCCAACTGTAATTTTCCGCTGCGGTATATACATTATTCTTCGACAGCAATCTTGATGATCTCTTTCTTGTTGTAGCTGCCGCAGGCCTTGCAGACCCTGTGGGGAGCCATGAGGGCGCCGCACTTGCTGCACTTGACAAGGTTGGGAGCGGTCATTTTCCAGTTAGCTCTCCTCTTATCGCGTCTTGCCTTGGATGTTTTATTCTTGGGACAGATGGACATTATTTACACCTCCTTTTTGTATCGTGAATCATTTGCCGAAGAGGCCTTTCAGATCACTAAAAGCTGCCATACGGAGATCCTTTGGGCCTTCCTGGCAACCGCAGGGGCCGTTATTCAGATCTTTTCCGCATGAAGGGCACAGGCCCTTGCAGTCCTGCCGGCAGAGGATCTTCTGGGGCCAGTTTAACACGGCCTCCTGGAAAACCAGACGATCCACATCCAGCTCCATGCCTGTGAGATAGCTGCTCTCATCCAGACACTCTATGCGGTCTTCATCCGTCAGCTTCATGTCCAGCCGGAGCTGGAAAGAGAGATCAAGCCGCCTGTGAACGTCCTTAAGGCACCGGTCACAGGGTATGGCTACAGTCAGGGCCGTCTTTCCCTCAATATCCAGGACATGACGGCCGATGTTGGTGATATTCACCACCACATCCTCCTTGGACACAACAGGAAAACTGCCGGACTGGAGGGTAATTTCCTCCATCTCGAAGGGCACGGCCATAGTCTGGCTCGCACCGTCCATAGACGAAATCTTTGACAATTGTATCTGCATAGCTTCTCCTATCCACACTTTGACTATTATATATAGCAGGCCCCGGTTTGTCAATAATAAGTATTGAATTTTTTTCGGAGCGTGCTATCCTCTATAGCAGTATTCAATTTTCTTGATGAGGTTTCTATTTGATTGAGGTTTCTATTTGATTGAGGTTTCTATTTGATTATGGAAAGAAAGCTGACATACGAGATATCCGGCTCGGACGGGGGCTTAAGTATCGTTCAATTTCTGCGGAAACGCGGCTTTTCGGGAGGCATCCTGACTTCCATGAAGGAAGATCGGCGCAACATCTGCCTGAACGGGGAGCCGTCTTTTGGAAATGCCCATATCTCTCCCGGGGACATCCTGTCGGTCACGGTCCCGGAAACCGACCATAGTTTTCCGGAGGCCATACCCCTCCCGGTTTCTGTCGTTTATGAGGATGAGGACATTGTCGTCCTCAATAAGCCGGCCGATATGCCTGTCCATCCGTCCGTCAATAATCACGGAAACACCCTGTCCAACGCCCTCGCCTTCCACGCCGCATCGCGGGGTGAGCGCTATCCGTTCCGGTGCCTTAACCGGCTTGACCGGGACACCTCCGGGCTTGTGGTCGCGGCAAAGAACCCGCTCAGCGCATCTATCCTGGGCGCGGATATTAAAGAAAGAAGAGTAAAGCGGCAATATCTGGCTCTCGCCGAAGGGCGCACAGAAGAAACGGGGACCATTTCCCTTCCCATCGGGCGGTGCCCGGACTCGGTTTTAAAGCGGCAGGCCGACCCCGTTAACGGAAAGAGCGCCGTTACCCACTACGAAAGGCTCTCTTTTCGCGATCCCTATTCTCTTCTTCTGGTGACGCTTGAGACGGGAAGGACCCACCAGATCCGGGTCCACCTGTCCGCCATCGGACATCCGATCCCCGGCGATTTTCTGTATCACCCGGATTTTTCCCGCATCGGCCGCCAGGCCCTGCACGCCTTCTGCCTGACGATGCGCCATCCCATTACCCGCCAGGAGCAAACCTTCTTCGCCCCCGTGCCGGAGGATTTTCGCGCGGCCTGGGGAAATGGGGGAAAAATTCCCCTCAATATTTCATAGGATATCCCTCCAGGGAGCCATGGTGCTCGATCCACACATACTTTTTCCAGTCGGATGCTTTGAGGAAGATCCGGGCAACCACATAGGGATAAGCATGGCCGTTCCGGTGGCTCATGATCCTCTCGTAATTGGCTTCGCCCAGGCATTCCCTTAAAAAAGCCTTTGCCTCTTCCCGATACAGGCCTGGTGAATAAACGCCGCCGGCTATCAGTGCCATTTCCCTTTCATTTAATTCGGCAGTCCTATGCTTACCTGTTCTGTCGATCATTGTTTTTCTCCTGATAAGCATGTCTGAATATCAGACAGATTTTTATGATCATAGCATATCAAGTCCAACAAAAGTCCAGCACTTTGAGGGAAGAAACGGGGAAAAAGAAAAAAGGGACAATTCTGATCTGCTCGCGAGTATAAGCAAGAAAACAGAATTGTCCCCTTTTCTTCTCTTTTATCGCAGAGGCGGCATAAGGAAATTATCGCCTTGCAGCGAACGCCACCCTGCGGGCGAGTAGGCGGGAATCCCCCTCCTACTCGATCTTCCTTTCCATTTTTTCAGGCATTGCTGCTTTTCTGCTGTTCCATGTAGGCTTCCGTGATGCTTGCCCAGGAATAGCTCGACATATATTCTCCCCGGTACGTGTTGACGGCTTCCATATCGCCTTCGAAGAAGCGGTACAGGTCACAGACAAATTTTTCCGGGCAGATGCGCAGGTTCCCGCTGCTCATCTCAAAAATTTCCGCGATGCCGTTTTTTTGCAGCGTGTCCCGGAGGCTCCGGATGATGACATCCAGCTGCTTCTGCTTTGAACGGTCATAAAGGCCCTGCTCCCAGAGGATGGCAAAGGCTTCCGCCCTTGTTATGCTGCTGCCCTGCCTGTCTACCAGGGCGGCCAGGAGTTCTTTGGCTTTGCCCCGGGGGAAGCTTATGGCTTTTCCGTCGACAAAAATATCGAAATTGCCAAACGTCTGGACAAAAATATGCTCCTTTGGCCTTTGCGGACGGTTGGCCAGGGCATAGGCGATCTCTTCGATCAGCCTTTCCTTGCTGACCGGCTTCAACAGATAGCCCGAGGCGTGTATGGCAAAAGCGTCCACGGCGTACTCGGAGAAGCCCGTCAGGAAGATTACGGAGACTTCCGGGCAGGCTTCCTTCATTTTGGCCGCCAGGAGAAGGCCATTCATGTCCGGCATGTCAATGTCCAGAAGGGCGATATCTACCGGATTGGCTTCCACATAGGCAAGGGCTTCCTCCGCATACTGGAAGCCTGTCACTGACGGCTTGCCCGGCAGGCTCTCGCACTGGGAAACCGTCAGCTGCAGGATAAGCGTTTCATCATCAACACATACGATTTTCATAACCGTTCCTTTCCGGCGAATCGATCCGGTTACGACTTGCGCCCCGGCCGCAAGTGGCCAAAGCTGCCTTCCGAGATTGCCTTTTTTTTACCGTAACGGTTGCATTTTTTCCTTTTCTCACGTACAATTATACTATTTCAAAAAGCATTACACAATATACCTTAAGGGAACTTTCTTTGGAACTTTTTTCAGAACTTTTGTAAAAGGCGCGCATACCGCGCTGTGATGTGGGCGTCAGGCTCACAAAGATCATAAGAAAGAGGTGACACATATGTTTAAAGATGAATTTGACGCTATGGTCAGGGCATCCGAAAGCAAATGCCAGCTGCTCGAAAAAAATCCTCCGGGCTATTTTGTGCTTTCGATGATGGCGGGAGCCTTTATCGGCTTCGGGGTCCTTCTGACCAATTCGATCGGCGCCCAGCTCCAGGGCTCGCCCTTTACCAAGCTCATCCTGGGCCTTGCCTTCGGCGTGGCCTTAAGCCTCGTCACCATGGCCGGGGGCGAGCTCTTTACCGGCAACAACATGGTCATCGGCGCCGGCCTGCTCACTCACCGGGTAACTCTTCCCAAAGCCATCAGGATCTACAGCGTATGCTGGCTTGGCAATCTTTGCGGAGGCATAGTCCTTGGCCTTCTCTTTCTTATGACAGGCTTAGCCTCCGGCGCCACCGGGGACTTTATGGCTGCCGCCACGCTCTCCAAGATCACCGCTCCCCCACTCGCCCTTTTCGCCCGGGGAGCCCTCTGCAACATGCTGGTGTGCCTCGCCGTCTGGTGCGGCTTCCGCGCCAAGAGCGACGCCGGCAAGCTCATCATGATCTTCTGGTGCCTCTTCGCCTTTGTCACCACAGGCTTTGAGCACTCCGTAGCCAACATGACCCTCTTCACCGAAGCCCTCATAAACCCCTGCGGCCAGCCCATCACCCTCCTTGGCTGCCTCTACAACCTCCTCCTGGTCTCCGCCGGAAACCTCTTCGGAGGCATCCTCCTGGTCGCCTGTCCCTATTACATCGCCTCACAAGAACCCCATAGCAGTATTCAAAAATGATGATAGGAAGAAATGGGGACGGTTCTTTTTCTTACGAATCACAAGAAAAAGGAACCTTCCCCATTTCTTCCCCACCTTTAGAACAGAAAAATCGAGCAGAAGAGCACTCCCTCTCCTGCTCGATTAAATAAAGTAGCCCTTATAGCAATGAAAACTTTTCACTTCCAAGCCCCATTCCCTCACAACCAATTGGCGTGCCCCTGGGGGGAGGGGTGCAGGGGAGGGGGACGCGGGCTTCGCAATTCTGAGCGGCCCCCCCTCCCCTGCGCCTACCGGCAGGGAAACGTAAAATAAAGAGCAATAGAAGAAATCAAACCTACCGCCAGGTAAACATACCCCAGAATGAACTCCAGGGGGCCCCGGGGGTCTCCCCCGCAGATAATTTACTCCGTCACAGGCTCCGCCGGTATAAACACACGCCTGCTGTCCTTCTTCTCCTTAGCCTTCTCAGCCTTCTCAGTAGCCTCACGGCAAAATTCCATCTGGGAATTAATAAGAACCTTCCCTCTCTTATCCTGCTTGATATAACTGCCATCGCTCTGCAGAAGATGCGCCTTGACATTATCCTTAAATTCCAGATCCAGGATATGCAATATCTCCTCTTTTATGGCCTCATCCTCAACCGGGAAAACGATCTCCACGCGGCGGTCAAGGTTTCTGGGCATCCAGTCCGCGGAGCCCATGTACAGCTCGTAGGCGCCGCCGTTCTCAAAGTAGAAGATACGGCTGTGCTCCAGGAAGTCGCCCACGATGGACCTCACGCTGATATTCTCGCTCACGCCCGGAATGCCCACCTTAAGGCAGCAGATGCCGCGGATCAGGAGCTGGATCTTAACGCCGCAGGAGGAAGCATAATAAAGGGCCGCAATAATGGCCGGGTCGCACAGGGAATTCATCTTGGCCGTTATGGCTGCGGGGATTCCCTTTTTGGCGTTCTCGGCTTCCCTCTCGATGAGATAGAGGAACCTCTTCTTCATCCAGATGGGGGCCACAATGAGCTTATTCCAGTGCTTGGGCTCCGAGTAGCCGGACAGCATGTTGAAGACAGCCGTGGCGTCCTCGCCGAAGCGCTCGTCGCAGGTAAAGATGCCGCAATCCGTATAGAGCTTGGCGGTGGAATCGTTATAGTTGCCGGTAGCCAGGTGGACATAGCGGCGGATGCCCGTATCCTCGCGGCGCACCACAAGGGTGATCTTGCTGTGGGTCTTAAGCCCCACCAGGCCGTAGATAACATGGCAGCCGGCCTTTTCCAGCATCTGGGCCCAGACGATGTTATTCTCCTCGTCGAAGCGTGCCTTGAGCTCCACCAGCACCGACACCTGCTTGCCGTTCTCGGCTGCCTGGGCCAGGGCCGCAATGATGGGCGAATTGCCGCTCACGCGGTAAAGGGTCTGCTTGATGGCCAGCACATCCGGGTCCTTGGAGGCCTGGCGGATAAAGTTCACCACCGGTTCAAAGCTCATGTAGGGATGATGCAGGAAGACATCCCCCTCACGGATCACGTCAAAAATGTTCTTGTCATTCTGGAAGGCCACCACGGGAGCCGGGGTATATTTGGGCGTCTTGTACTCGTCAAAGCCCGGCAGGCCATAGATCTTCATCAGGAATGTCAGGTCAAGGGGCCCATTGATCAGGAAGATGTCCTCATCCTTTATGGAAAATTCTTCTTTTAAGATAGCCAGCAGCCGCTCATCGATCTTATCCTGGACCTCAAGCCTTATGATCTCGCCCCACTGGCGCTTGCGAAGCTGCTTCTGGATCTCCACCAGAAGGTCCTCGGCCTCATCCTCGTCGATGGTCAGGTCGGCGTTTCGCATGATGCGGTAGGGATAGGCGCACACGACCTTGTAGCTTAAGAACAACTTGCTGATGTTCCGCTCGATGATCTCCTCCAAGAGGATGACCGTCTTATCCTCCGGGTTGTCGGAGGGCACCTGCACCACACGGGGAAGGACGGAGGGCACCTGCACCGTGGCAAACTCCAGGATCTCCTTTTCCTTGCCCTTTTTCCTCTCCGTCTTGGCAATCAGGGCGCCGATGTTCAGCGTCTTGTTCCGGATAAGAGGGAAGGGGCGCGACGAATCCATGGCCATGGGCGTCAGCACCGGATAGATCTCTTCTTCAAAATACTTATCCACAAAGGCCGCCTGGCGCTCATTCAGGTCCTCATGGCTCAGGATGGCGTGCATCCCCGCCTTTTCGAGGGCCGGGAGAAGCGAACGGCTGAGGGTATTATACTGCTGGTGTACCAGCTCGTGGGTCTGGGTGCTGATCTCTTTCAGCTGTTCCCTGGCTGTCATGCCCGCAATGTCCGTCTTGGCATAGCCGGCATGGACCTGGTCCTTGAGGGAGGCCACGCGGACCATGTAAAATTCGTCCAGGTTGGAGGAGACAATGCTTAAGAACTTAAGCCGTTCAAACAGGGGAACGCTCTTGTCCCGGGCTTCGCCGAGAACACGGTCGTCAAATTTCAGCCAGCTCAGCTCCCGGCAGACATAATATTCCGGTTTTTCAAATTTCTTGGTATCCATATCGTCCTCCCTCATTTCTTCTTGCGGCGCAGTGTCAGGCGGATGCCGAAGACATCCTCAAAAAAGGCAACCTTATCTTTTAAGAGCCCGAGCTCTAAGGACATGTCCATCTCGGAATCCAGGACGAGGGAGAGCTCCCTGTCCTTGATGGCCGCCTTGATGCCCTCGATCTTCTGGTAGTGGCTGCGGTCCATGGCATTGGCCAGGCGCAGGATGGCCGCCAGCTTGGCGATCAGCAGGTAATTTTCGCTCTTCATGCCCGCGTCGTTTTCAAATTCGACCTGGGGCTTTAATTCCTCGTTGTTATAAAGGACCGCGTTGGCAATGATGGTGCGTTCCTGTGTGGAAAGGCCGATGATCTCCGTCTCCTTGATGATGTGGTAGGAGCACTCGGAGACGCTTCCCATGTTGATATATTTGCCGCAGTCGTGGAGCTGCACGGCCAGCTGGAGAAGAAGCCTCTCCCGGCTTCCCATGCCGTGGATCTTCTTGGTGTTATCGAAGATCGCCAGGGCAAGGGCCGTTGTCCCCTGGATATGGTTCTTGCCTGTGGAATAGCGCTTGGCGATATTGCGGGCCGCCACCAGGATATCATTTTCGAAGTTGTGGACGCTCTTGATATAGTTCTTCCGCTCCGCGTAGTCGTACCCGATGCCGTCCATCAGGGACACGCCGGGCACCCAGAGGGATTCCGCCTGGAAAATGTCGATAAAGTTTTTGATGATGACCATGGTGGGCACCACGAGGGATGCGTATTCCGGGTCGATGGACATCTGCTCGGCCAGCTCCTCTGTCGATTTATCGGCCACCTGCTCATAGCGCTTTAAGAACTCTGCCTTGGTGACAATGTTGTCAGACAGGTCCTCGTGGAAGATGGTATCCGTCAGGAAATCTCCCATCAGGATCAGGTTTTTGACCTCCCTGTCCTTAAGGTAGAGGCGGGCGTAGCTTAACAGGTCATTGCGGATGAACTCTTCCACCAGATGGTCATAGTGGATGGTGGTCTTTTCCAGGTCCTTAAGGCGCTCCCGGATGCGGAGGCTCCCCATCTTGAGGTTCTGGGTGGAGACAAGGGCATCCTTGTCGAACAGGGAGACTTGAAGGCTGCCGCCGCCCACATCCATGATGGCGGTGCCCTTCTGGATCATTTTTTTGAAGCCTGTCTCAATGGCGGCTATCGATTTGTAGCCCAGGAAGTGCTGCTCCGCGTTGCTGAGAACATCGATGCGGATGCCGGTGCGCTGGAAGATCTGCTCGATGACGATGAGGGGGCTTCTGAGCTCCCGGAAAGCGGAGGTGGCGCAGGCGCGGTAATCCTCCACGCCGAAATCTTTCATCATCCGCTTAAAGTCGAGAAGTATCTTGCAAAGGTCGTCCACCATGACAGGGTCGATCTTCCCGCTGGCGTAGACGCTGTTGCCAAGCTCAAGGCGGTAGCGGATGTCGTTAAGTTCCTTGATGCCGTTCTTTTTCGACATCTCAAAAATTTTCATGCCGACTTCGTAGGAACCGACATCGATAGCGGCAAATGCAGGCAATGGCATAATAAATTCCCCCTGTTTTCCAAAAAAATGTGATGGAAGTCTGCCGCTTTCGCGGCGCAAATAGAATAACTGTTTCACTCCCCGGGCTCATAGCTTCGGTAGTTTCCGAGCACCCGCATGCGGATGGCTTCGGCACGGATGCCTTTTAGGGCGTTTACAGCCGCGCTGTCGGTGATGTGGCCTTCGAAGTCCACAAAGAAGCGGTATTCCCATGTCCGTCCCGGAACGGGGCGGGATTCGATGCGGGTCATGTTGAGGCCGTTGTAGATGATATGGGAGAGGATGCGGTAGAGGGAGCCGGATTCGTGGGGAAGCTCAAAGGATATGCTGACAATATCCGCTTTTTCCTCGAAAAGGCTTTCCCGGCTGACAATGATAAAGCGCGTCACGTTTCCGGTGTTGGCGCAGACGTTCTCGGCGAGGACCTTAAGGCCGAAGGTCTTTCCCGCCTCGCGGCTGGCCAGCGCCGCCATGTCCCGCCTTCCGCCTTCCTTCACGCGGAGGGCCGACAGGGCCGTGTTGACCTCTTCCCCGGTCTTCCACTCCGGATGGCTTTCGAGGAAGGCCTTGCACTGGGACAGGGCCTGGGGATGGGAGATGACTTCCCGGATGTCCGAAAGGGAAGCCTCCGGAAGGCCGAGGAGGACGTGGTCCACCCTTATGACCTGCTGCCCGACGATGTAAAGCCCGGACTCCGACAACAGGTCATAAATATCCGCCACTATCCCCGCGGTGGAATTTTCTATGGGGAGCACGGCGTAATCGGCCTTTTTCCCCTCAACATCCGCTATCGCCTCGCGCCAGGTCCGGACATGGTAGCTTTTTATATGATGGCTTTCCATATCCTCGCCGAAGTAGGCCTCCGTGGCCGCGTGGCTGTAGGCCCCGGCAATGCCCTGAAAGACCACGGTCCGGCCCTCCATGGGAAGGTAAGGCGCAAAATGGTATCCGTATCTTTCCTGCTCCTCATCCGGGAGGAGCGGCATGATCTGGTACTGCCTTTTTCGGCTGATGGCCATGATCTGGCGGTAAAGCTCTTCCACGCTCGTCCGGTTAAAGGCGCCGTGGGCCTTCTCTCTTACCGCTTCTATCTTTTGGGCTTCCCTTACGGAGTCCAGGACCTTGAGGCCGTTGGCGATCTTATAGCGCGCGATCTCCTCCGACACCACCATCCGCTCTTCAAACAGCCGGACGATCTGGCTGTCAATGTCGTCAATCTTTTCTCTGTATTCCAACAAGTCCATCTGTGATGCACCACCTATGATTTTTTACGCAATTAAACAAAAAAAAGAAAAAAAATATCTATTTTTGATAATTATATCCCAAAACTATTGCCATTTCAAGAAAAGGTTTCAGAAATGCGCAACTTCTCTTTTATGCCTTGAAAAAATATTTTTTCTATTATATGATGTTGGGCAGCAATAACGAATACATTTTTGGGGGTAAAAACATGAGACATTTGATGAGTCCTCTGGATTTTTCCGTGGAAGAGCTGGACGAGCTTCTCGACCTGGCCTCGGATATCGAAAAATCGCCTGAAAAGTATGCCCATGTCTGCGACGACAAGCGCCTGGCCACGCTCTTTTACGAGCCGAGCACCCGGACGCGCCTCTCCTTTGAGGCCGCTATGATGAACCTGGGCGGAAAGGTTCTTGGCTTCTCCTCGGCGGATTCCAGCTCTGCGGCCAAGGGCGAGAGCGTTGCCGACACCATCCGCGTGGTTTCCTGCTATGCCGATATCTGCGCCATGCGCCATCCCAAGGAGGGCGCTCCTATGGTGGCCGCCATGCACTCCCGCATTCCGGTCATCAATGCCGGCGACGGCGGACACCAGCACCCGACCCAGACCTTGACAGACCTTCTGACCATCCGTTCCCTGAAAGGCCACTTTGACAACCTGACCATCGGCCTGTGCGGCGACCTGAAATTCGGCCGCACCGTGCATTCCCTGATCGAAGCCCTTGTCCGCTACCCCAATGTCCGTTTCGTACTCATCTCACCGGAGGAGCTTCGCATCCCCAGCTACATCCGGGAGAGCGTCCTCGAAAAGAGCGGCTGCCCCTACAAGGAAATGGAGCGCCTGGAGGATGCCATCCCCGAGCTCGACATTCTTTACATGACCCGTGTCCAGCGGGAGCGTTTCTTTAACGAAGAGGACTATGTCCGCATGAAGGATTTCTATGTCCTGGATAAGGTGAAGCTTTCCCTGGCCAAGGAGGATATGCAGATCCTTCATCCCCTGCCCAGGGTCAACGAGATCGCGGTGGAGGTTGATAACGATCCCCGGGCGGCCTATTTTAAGCAGGCCCAGTACGGCGTCTATGTCCGTATGGCCCTTATCCTGACTCTTTTGGAGGTGAAACTGCCATGGCGTTGAATGTAGGTGCATTAAGCGAGGGCTTTGTCCTGGACCACATCCGGGCGGGCAAGGCCATGACCATTTATCACGATCTCAAGCTGGACAAGCTGGACTGCACGGTGGCGATCATCATGAACGCCCGCAGCCAGAAGCTCGGCAAGAAGGATATCATTAAGGTGGAATGCCCCATTGATATGCTGGACCTGGATATCGTGGCCTTCATTGACCACAATATCACCGTGAACGTCATCAAGGATTCCCAGATCGTGGAGAAGAGGGAGCTTAAGCTTCCCAAACAGATCACGAATGTCATCCGCTGCAAGAACCCGCGCTGCATCACATCTGTGGAGCAGGGGCTGGACCAGATCTTTGTCCTGACGGACCCGGAGAAGGAGATCTACCGCTGCAAATACTGCGAGGAGAAGTACCGGGGGCACCGGAATAAATGAATCCGGCAGGAGGAAAAACTTCCCTCTTTGCCCGCCGCGAGATGCCCGCTGCCGTCAGGTGACGGGCGGCTCTTCGATATATTCTAGTGTCACTGCATATACCGCGGCGAAAAATTACCGTCGACAATTAAATCCGCTCGCGAGTATAAAACGTAAAAAAATAAACCTAAAAAAGCCCTTCACGGAAAGAGCGCTGCCATGGGCGGCGCCTTCCTGTGAGGGGCTTTTTAAGGTTTGCTATAAAAAGCGCAGTCAAGGCTGTAAGCCGGGTTATGTCTGGGGTGATCATCTGTCTAGGCTTTGTGTTGCCACAAAGCTCAAGCGGCCCACCTGAAAGCACGGCGGGCAACCGTATCGCTTTCTTCTCGGCCTTGCTTCGGATGGAGTTTACATGTGCCCGTCCTGTTGCCAGCACGGCGGTAGTCTCTTACACTGCCTTTCCACCCTTACCGGTTTCCCGGCGGTTTATTTCTGTTGCACTGGTCTGGGAGTTGCCTCCACCGGACGTTATCCGGCATCCTGCCCTGTGAAGCCCGGACTTTCCTCGTATGAACCCTTTCGTCTGTTCATCCGCGATCACCTGCCCTGGCTGCGCGAATGCTATCTTAACATCTTTCCGAAAATAATTCAAGGGGGAAGAAAAAAGTTGATCAATGCACAAGGTTCCCGACCACCTGATAAGAAACCACATACATGATAACGGTAGCCATAATAAGCCCCAGGAAGATGGCTATCGACGATTTCTTGACATCGATCTCCAGGAGCGAAGCGATCAGCGACCCTGTCCAGGCGCCGGTTCCGGGGAGGGGAATGCCGACGAAAAGCATCAGGCCCAAAAATTCATATTTTTTGATGCTGTCGCTCTTTTTCATGGCCCGCCTCTCCAGGGCTTCCACAAAGCCGCGCAAAATGCCGGCCTTTTTCATCCAGCGGAAGATCTGGCGTATAAAGAGGAGGATGAACGGGATAGGGATGATGTTCCCGATAATACATATGGGGATGGCGCGGGACGCGCTGACCTTGAGGAGCGACGCCGCCAGAAGGCCGCCACGCAGCTCCAGGATAGGGATCATCGAGATGATGAAGATAACCCCCTCCGGCGAGATAAACGAAGAGAGGTTATCCGAAAACCATTGTACCAGTGCTTCCATATAAAAAAATATACTCCTTTCGAAAATTGAGCCGGCTTATGGGATTCCTTAAAGCCGGAGCGGCCCCGCATAAGGGACCTGACTCTCGTTATGCCAGATCGGCTTCACGTAAAAAGGCAAAGGGTTCCTCGTCCGCCAGGAAATGCATCAGCATATAGGCGCACATGATCGCCACCTTTTCTTCTTTTAAAATGCGGCGGATCTCGTCCCGGTCCGCCAGGACGACCTCGATCTCCTCCGAGGCTTCCTGTCCTTTAAGGCTCACCGTCCCGGAGGCGTAGCCATATACGGTGGCGCAGGACTCGTCCGTCAGGCCGACGGTGGTAAAGAAGGGCTTTTCATATTCTTCCGGGACTTCAAGGGGCGTAAAGGTAAGCCCGGTCTCCTCCCAGAGTTCGCGGATGGCGCCTTCCTTATAGCTCTCCCCGGGCTCCACCAGCCCGGCCGGGAACTCGTAGACATAATCCCCTATCGTGTAGCGGAACTGCCGCACAAGGACCACCTTGTCCCGCTTTTCGCCATAGACGCTGTAAATGATCACCCCATCCGGATGATTGTCGCCCGTCACAAGCTTCAACGTTTCCGTGCTCTCCCGGCGGGAGGCGACGAAGTAATTGACCTCCGTATTGTGGACGCTGGTCGCGTTCACATGGTACAGGTTCAAAAACTTATTGCTGGTCTGCTTATCCACATGATTAATTTTTCCCATATGCCTGTCCTTTTCTATACTCGCGAACACAATAAATTTTCAAGTACTTCCCGTATATTTTCTCATCATTTACAGCCTGGCGGCCGAAAAGGCATAACGCCCGCAACAAGATTCTATTATAAGCCGCATCCCCTCTGTTGGCAAGCCTCATCTTCTCTTTCTCCAGGGTAAGTGCACGTTTTTTGGGGAGACCCCATTGCCCCCTGTGGACCATTCTGGGTTATGATTACTTAACGGTAGGTTTCGGGTGCGCCATGCGCCCTTTAAGCCTTCTATTTTACGCTTACC
>CAMNNO010000049.1 GCA_946545475.1 uncultured Blautia sp. | reverse complement strand
TCTGGTGAACCATTTAACAGAAGCCACAGACCTTTATGGTCTGTGGTAGTTCACTCTGGCTGCAAAAACAACATTGACGCTGGCGCAGCTGCGCCATATCCTCCTGGCCTGTCCTTACACGCTCCTCAGCTGTGACCTGTCAGAACTGCGGTGTTTCCATAAATGTCAAAATTATCCTGACAGTTTTCAGCATTATTATGATAAATATTGAAATGGAATCATAACTTGGCTGTAATAACCGTCAAAGCAACTAAAACATATGGTGAAATTGTTGTGATTGTTGTCGAAATTATTTTAGCATGGCAGGAAAAGCTTTGTCAATGTAACATCCTACAGTTTTAAAACCTTAGAACATAGCAGTTTTTACAAACATTTTTCCAATCCGACAAATAGACGAATCATTTAGGGGAAAAATCAGGCACTTTCTTGACGTCTCAAGGTACTTTTTTGCTTTTTGTGATTTTTATTGCAAAAATTTTGTGTATAATGTCAAAAATATAGCCCGATATTTGGAATTATTGCATAATTGACGGTTGAAAGATAACCTTTTAAAATAATAACGAAGCATTATTGTTGTATCCGCATCTCTTGCGGCCGTTTCCAGTTGTTTGTCACCGAAAATGATCATAAAAAAATCATTTCAAGTCGTCTATTTAAAGACAGGAGGAAAAAACCATGAGAAAGACTTTAGCCATCCTTCTTGCCGCGGCTGTTGTGGCAACGAGCAGCCTGCCGGCCTATGCACAGGCCAATGTCAGCGAGCTTCCCCGTGAAGAGACCCTTTATTTTGCGGGTCAGCAGTGGGGCACCGTTCTCAGCTGGAACATTATGGGTGCCAACCAGAACAACTCCATGGCCATTGCCGGCTATCCTTCGGGCTACCGTACCCTGATGTTCGAGACCCTTTTCATGTACAACTTCATGAACGGCGAGATCACCGGCCTTCTGGGCGACAGCTATGAGTGGAACGACGACCTGACCGAGGTTTATGTCACCCTTAAGGATGCCGCCAAATGGTCCGACGGCACTCCCGTGACATCTGCGGATATCGCCAAGACCTGGGAAGTCAGCGTTCAGATCGGCAACCAGTTCGGCTCCACCTACGGCGCCTATATCGATACCATCGAGCCGACCGGCGACAAGACCTTCACCATCCACTGCGCCCTCAATGAAGAAGGCCAGCCCGCGAATCCCCTTAAGGTCACCGACTTCCTCGTTGGCGTCCCGATGGCCCAGGCTGCCTGGATCGATACCCTTGTTGAGCGCAACAACGGCGATTCCGTCTCCATCCTGAACGACCCGGGTGAGGATGTTGTCTGGTCCGGTCCTTACACCAAATATTTCACGGATGACCAGAAAGTCGTCCTGATCCGTGACGACAACTACTGGGGCCAGGATGAGTCCATGTGGGGCTGCCTCCCTGTTCCGAAATATATTGCCCACGCCATCTATGCCGACAACCCCGCCGGCGAGCTTGCCTTCAAGGCCGGCGAAGTTGACGTCTGCCAGCAGTTCATCGGCAATGTCCAGAACCTGTGGCTGAAGGACGGCCTTCCCATCTCCACCTATTATGAAGAAGCTCCCTACGGCGTGTGCCTGACCATGCCCACCGCGTGGTACAACATGAACATCCCGGTCCTGGCTGAGAATCCGGCCCTTCGCAAGGCTATCGCCATCGCCGTTGACTATGATACCATCATTGCCAACGCCATGACCAACCAGAGCCCCAGCTTCGACGAGGTTCCCCGCTCCCTTATGAACCCGACCGACGGCGAGCAGGCCCTCTATGACCACGATGCGGTTGCCGATCTCCAGTGGGCCGGCAATGACATCGAAGGCGCCAAGGCCCTCCTTGACGAGGCCGGACTTGTTGACTCCGATGGCGACGGCTATCGCGAATACAACGGCCAGAAGATCTCCCTCAACGCCGTCTGCCCGAATGGCTGGACCGACTGGCAGGCTTCCATGGAAGTGGTTGCCGCTGCCGGCGACAAGATCGGCATCGAAATCACGACCCTCTATCCGGAATGGGATATCTACCAGACCGTATTCACCAGCCCGACCCAGACCGAGTACGCCATCTTCATGTGGTCTCCCGAGGCGGCTTCTCCCTCCAATCCCTGGACCCGCGTCAACCAGTTCATGGGCCTTGACTATGTCGGCGTTGAGAACAACTGGAGCGGCAACTGGGGCCAGTATGTCAACGAAGAGGCCGATGCCATCATCAAGAAGATCCCGCTCGTCACGGATACCGAAGAGCTGAAAGCCCTTTACACCCAGCTGACCAAGATCTACCTGACCGAGGTTCCCAGCTTCTCGCTCATGTATCGCCCGAACGTCTTCCACGCGGTCAACGAGAGCGTATGGACCAACTTCCCGGCCGGCGATGACGGACGCAACATTCCGCCCGCAGACTGCACGGATGGTTATGGCATCGCTGCCCTGTACGAGCTTGAGCTTGTCGGCTGATCATCGCTCCGTCCTGTAAGCGCGCTCTGCCCTTCCATTTTCAGGCAGCAGCATGATGAGGGCAGTTCCCGCGAGCCGCCCGGCACCGACAGGTGATACATCTCTACGGACGGCTCCGCGATAGTAAAAGGGACCATGCATCATACGTGTTGCATGGTCCCTTTTTATCGCAGGGGCGGCGCAAGGAAGATTTTTCGGCTCACGCCGAACGCCGCCCCGCGGGCGAGCATGAGGGGAGCTTCCCCTCATGCTCGATCTATATCGCAGGGGCGGCGCAAAGAAGATTTTTCGGCTCACGCCGAACGCCGCCCCGCGGGCGAGCATGAGGGGAGCCTCCCCTCATGCTCGATCTATATCGCAGGGACCTGCTTTGCCAAAGGGGAATGCAAACATGAAAGGATACAGAAAATACTTTACCAAAAAGATCATGTGGTTCTTCATCACACTGATCGCCGCCGTCATACTGAATTTTATCCTGCCCCGACTGATGCCGGCCGACCCCGTTTCAGCCATCACCGGCAAGATGGCCTCCGGTATGACAGACGCTTCAGCCGTTCAGGAAATATATAAACGCTACGAGGCCGAATTTGGAACCAACAAGCCGCTGATCCAGCAGTTTTTCATATTTGTCAAGAACCTGCTTCACGGCGACCTGGGTACTTCATTCAGCCAGTATCCCAGGAAGGTCAGCAATATCCTGTCAAGCGCCATCCTCTGGACCATAGGCTTGCAGCTGCCGGCCATTCTGGTGGGGTGGCTGTTGGGGAATTTGCTCGGCGCCCTGGCTGCCTACATCCGCAAGGGCTTTGACAAGGTCCTTCTGCCGGTCGCGCTGTTCCTCAGCAATGTCCCGGCCTTCGGCATGGCCGTGACGATGCTTGTGCTCTTTGCGGTCACGCTCAAGATCGCGCCGATCTCCGGCGGCTATTCCTTTGACATGATCCCGAATTTCAGCTGGCGCTTTATCAAGTCGGTCATCTCCCACTACCAGCTGCCCTTCTGGTCCATCGTTCTGGTCTCCATCGGCGGCCAGGCCATCGGCATGAGGTCCATGTCCATTTACGAGCTGAACGCGGATTATGTCAAATATGCCCGCTTCCTTGGGATCAAGGACAGGAAGATCGTGGGATACGTGTTCCGCAACGCCATGCTCCCACAGATCACGGGCCTGGCCCTTTCCATCGGAACCATGATCAGCGGCGCCCTGGTCGCCGAGATCATTTTCAGCTATCCGGGACTTGGCAGCACCATGTATTCGGCCATCACCGCCGCGGACTATCCGCTTATCTCGGCCACAACACTCATCATCACGATCATGGTGCTTATTGTGACCTTCGTTCTGGACCTTGTCTATGGCTTTATCGATCCGCGCGTGAAAGCCGCGCAGTTCGACGCGTAAGGGAGGGAAGCTGCTATGAAAAACATGTTTCGACAGATTTTCCACTCCCCGAAATTCGTGGCCGGCTTCGTCATTTTCGTGATCATCCTGCTGACCATGTGGCTCTATCCGCTTATCAATCCGGGAAATCCCCTGGAAATGATAGGCGTTGGCACCTTTGCCCGGCCGGGCACCTATTTTTCGCTGTATGACGCGGTGGACGCCCCGACCGAAACCCTGCGCCTCTCCGATGCGGACGACAAGCGCATAGACGCCAGCATGAGCATGGAAGACCGCGTGGCCATGGTGGCCTGGTTTGAGCAGGCCGGCGTGGATGTGGGCGATCTTGATATCACGGATACCGATGCCCTTCTGGATCTGTGGCGGGCCAATTATGACAGCTCAACACGCCTTCCCGGCATGACAAATGCCAAGCGCAATTACTACAAGCGCCTTGACCGCTCCATCCAGTCCATGCAGGGCGCCGACAAGTACAGCGTCATGCATAAGGACGCGGACAGCGGCGAGATGGTGGAGCGAAGCACGATCAACAAGACCGACTATGTCAATGTCGCCCAGGTCGTCAATGTCAAAACGCTTCCCCTCGGCACGGATAACTTCGGGCGGGATGTGTTAAAAGAACTGGTCTCCGCCACAAAGACATCCATCGTCATCGGCCTCATCGCCGGTATCGTCGCCACGCTGATCGGCCTTACCCTCGGGCTCCTGGCCGGCTATGTGGGCGGCATTACGGACGACATCATCATGTTCATCACGAACATTTTCACCGTTATCCCGAGCTTTGTGCTGCTTATCCTGATCTCGTATTCCATCGGACAGGAGCAGCGCGGCGCAAGCGTTGTGGCTATCGTTATCGGCCTCACAAGCTGGACATGGACGGCGCGTTCCGTGCGCTCTCAGGTCATAAGCCTTCGTAACCGCGACCATGTCAACCTGTCAAAGCTTTCCGGGCACAGCCTGGTGCGTATTATCCTAACCGATATCCTTCCCTATATTGCCTCCTATGTGGTGATGGCCTTCATCCTCCAGGTTTCCTCCGGCATCCTGGCGGAAGCGCAGCTGTCGCTCCTCGGCCTTGGCCCCAAGACCACCGAGGTTCCGACCCTGGGCCTTATGATGAACTGGGCCATGCTCTACTCGGCGCATACCAACGGGTCCTGGTGGGCTTATTTCCCGGTCATCCTGACCATCACGCTCATCTCCTTCTCCCTGAACCTGATGAACACGGGCCTTGACCAGGTCTTTAACCCCACGCTGCGGGATTAAGGAGGCTATTTATGGGTAAAGTGATGCTAGAGGTCCGCGACCTCAAGACCAAATATGTGACCCGCTTCCACGAGGATGTCTATGCCGTGGACGGCGTTTCCCTGAAAATTGAAGAGGGAAAGTCCCTGGGCGTTGCCGGCGAGTCCGGCTGCGGCAAGTCGACCCTGGCCCTTAGCCTTATGGGCTACTATTTTCCGCCTCTCCACTATATCAGCGGCGATATCCTCATCGACGGCAAAAATATCTCCGGCCTTGACCCGGACGTTGTCCGAAAGACCATCCTCGGCACGGAGATCGCCTATATTCCGCAGGCGGCCATGAATGCCCTGAATCCTACGCAAAAGATCATCCGCTTTGTGGAGGACGTGGTGCGCGCCCACGACCCGAAGGCCCGCAAAAAGGAGATCCGTGAGAGGGCCGAGGCGCGCTTTGCCGAGCTCGGGCTTCCGAGGACCGTCCTTGACAAGCACGCGGTGGAGCTTTCCGGCGGCATGAAGCAGCGCACGGTCATCGCGGTTTCCACTATTCTTTCGCCCAAGGTCCTGATCGCCGACGAGCCTTCCAGCGCCCTGGACGTGACGAGCCAAAAGATGGTCATTAAGATGATGCGAGAGCTCATGGACAAGGGCTACATAAAGTCCATGCTCTTTATCACCCACGAGCTTCCGCTCCTTTATAATGTCACGGACGACATTATGGTCATGTATGCCGGCCAGATCGTCGAAAAAGGCACCGCCAGGGAGATGGTCTTCGACCCCATCCAGCCCTATTCCCACGGCCTGATGGGCGCCAACCTGGTGCCAGAGGACGGCATGCGCGACACCAAGCCCACGGCCATCCCCGGCACGCCGCCTAACCTCAAGAGGCCGCCCAAGGGCTGCCGCTTTGCGGAGAGGTGCCGCTACGCCACGGAAGAATGCCGCACCCACTCTGTCGCGGAGCGGCCTTTCGGCGAGGGGCGCATGTACCGCTGCCGCATGAGTGTGGAAGAATTGAGAGAGGTGTATAAGGATGAGTGAGATACGCGAACGAAAGGATTATTCTAACGGTCCGCTCTGCCTCTCCGGGCGCGGCGTGACCAAGGTTTTCGGCCTTGGCGATAACAGGACCGTGGCCGTTGACCATGTGGACTTTGATTTTCACGAGGGCGAGTTTGTCTCTATTGTCGGGGAATCCGGCAGCGGCAAGACAACTCTTTCCAAGATGCTCCTCGGCCTCATGACGCCCACCGAGGGCGAGATCCTCTTTGAGGGCAAGCCCAGGGACATTTCCACCGGAAAGAAGAGAAAAGAATACTGGAAGGGGATACAGGCGATCTTTCAGGATCCCTTCGCTTCCTATAATGTCTTTCACAAGATCGACTCGGTCCTTCTCGACTGCATCCACCTGCGGGGCGGGAAGAATCTCAGCAAAAAGCAGAAGGTCGAGATGATGACGGAGGCCTGCAGCTTTGTCAACCTGAAATTTTCGGAGCTGACGAACAAGTATCCCTTTGAGCTTTCCGGAGGCCAGATGCAGCGCCTGATGATCGCCCGCATCTTCCTTCTCAAGCCCCGGATCCTTCTGGCCGACGAGCCCACCAGCATGGTAGATGCCTGCTCCCGCGCGACGATCCTGGACATGCTCTTTGAGCTTCGGCGCGAGACCGGCATGACCATCATCTTCATCACCCACGATATCGGCCTGGCCTACTATGTGTCGGATACGGTCTACATTATGGAGCATGGCCGCTTTGTGGAATCCGGCAAGGCGGACGATGTCATTTTAACCCCACAGGCCCCCTACACCAAGCGCCTCATCAGCGATGTCCCGAAGATCCACGAGGTGTGGGACCTGTCTACGGTCGACCTTCTGAAAGAAGATGCCTAAAGAAAGAAGATGCCTAAAGCAGCATTCAATCAGCATTTCCTCCGCCGCAAGACGGCAGTGGGAGGAGCCTGCGATAGCCGAAAGGATTTTATGTATGAATATTAAAGAACTGGTTTCTCAGATGACCCTGGAAGAAAAAGCCGGCCTGTGCTCCGGCGCGGATTTCTGGCACACCAAGGCCGTGGAGCGTCTTGGCATTCCCGCCAGCATGGTGAGCGACGGCCCTCACGGCCTTCGCAAGCAGGATGAAAAGGTGGATCACCTGGGCGTCAACGACAGCATCAAGGCTGTCTGCTTCCCCGCGGCCAGCGCGACGGCCGCATCCTTTGACCGAGGCCTGCTTAAGCGCATGTGCGAGGCCATCGGCGACTCCTGCCAGCATGAAAAGCTTTCCGTGGTCCTGGGGCCGGCGGTGAACATTAAGCGCTCCCCGCTCTGCGGCCGCAACTTTGAATACTTTTCCGAGGACCCCTATCTTGCCGGCGAGCTTTCCGCCGCCTTCATCCAGGGCGTCCAGAGCCGCAATGTCGGCACCAGCATCAAGCATTTCGCGGCCAACTCCCAGGAGCATCGCCGCATGAGCTCCTCCTCCGACGTGGACGAGAGGACGCTGCGCGAGATCTATTTCCCGGCCTTTGAGACGGCCGTCAAGAAGGCGCAGCCCTGGACGGTCATGTGCTCCTACAACCGCATTAACGGGACCTATGCCTCGGAAAACCACTGGCTGCTGACAGAAGTTCTTAGAGACGAGTGGGGTTTTGAGGGCTATGTCATGAGCGACTGGGGCGCTGTCGCGGACCGCGCAGCGGGCATCGCGGCCGGGCTTGACCTTGAGATGCCCTCCTCCGGAGGCTTCAACGACAAGAAGATCGTCAAAGCCGTGCAGGAAGGAAAGCTGGACGAATCCCTTGTGGATCTCGCATGCGAGCGCATCCTGAATATCGTCTTCCGCTATACGGAAAATGCCCGTCCCGACACGCCGTGGGATAAGGAGGCGCAGCACCTTCTCGCCGCCGAGGTAGAAGGCGATTCCATGGTCCTCTTAAAGAATGAGGACAATATCCTTCCGCTCAGCAAGGAAGAGTGTGTGGCCTTTATCGGCGAGTTTGCCGAGCGCCCCCGCTATCAGGGCGGCGGAAGCTCCCACATCAACAGCTTTAAAGTCACCGGCGCCGTAGCGGCGGCAGAGGGCCTTCCGGTCATTTACGCCCAGGGCTACAGCGCCGCATCGGACAGCGCGAGCGAGGAGCAGATCGCCGAAGCCGTCGCCGCGGCGAAGAAGGCAAAGGTGGCCGTCGTGTTCGCGGGCCTTCCGGATGTCTACGAGTCCGAAGGGTACGACCGCACGCACATGCGCATGCCCGAGTGCCAGAACCGCCTGATCTGCGCGGTGGCCGAGGCCAACCCGAATACGGTCGTTGTCCTGCATAACGGTTCTCCCGTGGAGATGCCCTGGATCGGCAAGGTTAAAGCCGTCCTGGAGGCTTACCTGGGCGGCCAGGCCGTTGGACTGGCTGAGGTGCGCGTGCTCTACGGCGATGTCAACCCCTCCGGGCATCTGCCGGAAACCTTCCCCTGCCGCCTGGAGGACAACCCCTCCTATCTGTTCTACGGTGGGGAGGGCGACCATGCCGCCTATGCCGAGGGCGTCTTTGTCGGCTACCGCTACTATGACCGCAAAAAAGCCGATGTCCTCTTCCCCTTCGGCCACGGCCTCAGCTATACGACCTTTGACTTTTCGAACCTGCGCCTCTCCGCGGACGCCATAACCGATCAGGAGACGCTGACGGCGACCGTTACGGTGACAAATACCGGCGCCTGCGCCGGCAAGTGTGTGGTGCAGCTCTATGTGGGCGATGAGGAGAGCAGCGTCTTCCGCCCGGTGCGTGAGCTCAAGGGCTTTGAAAAGATCGCCCTCGCCCCCGGCGAAAGTAAGGATGTCAGCTTTACGCTGGATAAGCGCTCGTTTGCCTTCTGGAACAGCGAGATCCATGACTGGTATGTGGAGACCGGCAAGTTCAACATCGAAGTTGGCCGCTCTTCCCGGGATATTGCGGCCTGTTCCTCCGTCACCGTCACGTCGACGGCAAAGGTTCCGCATCATTATGATGAGAACAGCATCTTTATGGATATCCTGGCCGATCCGCATGCGGCAGAAATCTTCAAGCCCCTGCTGGATGGCATGCGCTCCGCCCTGATCCCCGAAAAGGAGGAGGCGAGCGACGCCGCGCGCGATGCCATCTCCGAGGAGATGAACCTGGCCATGTTTAACTATATGCCGCTCCGCACGATCATCAGCTTCGCCGGCGATAAGGCCGACCCCGATATGCTGAGGCACCTGCTGGAGGCCGTCAACAAAGGCTGAATGCCGTAAGACGGATTTTAGCGCTGGGGCCAGGCTCTCCGAAGAGAGCCTGGCCCTATTGTCTGCACACTTCTACTTTTTATGCTAGTGTACCGCGGCGCAGAATTGCAATCGGCAGCTAAATTCGTTCGCGAGTATAAGAGGAGGATATTTATGGTTACTCAAAGCCTTAACGGAGCCTGGAGGCTTAATATTCCTGGGACGGAGTTTCGGGATGTTCCGGCTTGTGTTCCGGGGTCTGTTTATCATGACCTTATGGAGGCGGGACGGATTCCGGACCCTTTTTTCCGGGATAATGAAATGGAAGCCCTGAAGCTGATGGAGAACAGCTTCCTGTACTCCCGCACGTTTACGGTGGATCCATCTCTTTTCGCCTGCGAGAGAGTCCTGCTGCGGTGTGAGGGGCTGGATACGCTTGCCGGCATCCGGATCAATGATCTTGCGGCCGGATGCGCGGATAATATGCACAGGATATGGGAATTTGATGTCCGGGGGCTTTTGCGTGAGGGGGAGAACCGGATCGAGGTCCGCTTTGGTTCGCCGACCGCGTATATCCGGGAGGCTTATGCCTCCTCCCGCGCGGACGGCAGCTCCGACGCCATGACCGGCTTTCCGCTCCTTCGGAAGGCCCACTGCATGTTCGGCTGGGACTGGGGTCCAAGGCTTCCTGACGCGGGGATCTGGCGGAATATTTCCCTGGTCGGATATAACAGGGCGCGGATCCGGGACGTGCAGATCTTTCAGGAGCATGAGCCTGGGTGCGTTAAGCTTCGCGTGGAAACCCACCTGGAAGGTTATGGCCTGCCCTCTCCGGATGCCGCTGTTTCTGTCACGCTTACCGCTCCGGACGGAAAAACCATTACCGGCAGCGGCCAAAGCTGCTGTCTTGAGATCCTCGATCCCATGCTCTGGTGGCCGGCGGGCTTTGGGGCGCAGCCCCTGTACAGCGTTGCTGTCACGCTTTGCGGGGCATCTTCCGAGGATAAAGAAATCTGGAGCCGCAGGATCGGCCTCCGCACCATGGCGCTTAGCCGCCGTAAGGATGAGTGGGGCGAGAGCTTCTGCCATACGGTCAACGGGGTCGACATTTTTGCCATGGGATCGGACTATATCCCGGAGGATAATCTCCTTCCGCGGATGAATCCGGAGCGGACGCGCCAGCTCCTTATGGATGCCCGCTCCGCAAACATGAACTGTGTCCGCGTCTGGGGCGGCGGCTTTTACCCGGACGACTGGTTCTACGATATCTGCGACGAGCTGGGGATCCTGGTCTGGCAGGACTTTATGTTCGCCTGCGCGGTCTATAACCTGACGGATGATTTCGAGGCAAATATATGCGCCGAGCTCACCGATAATATCCGCCGGCTGCGCCACCATCCGTCCCTGGCCCTCTGGTGCGGCAATAACGAGATGGAGCAGTTTGTCGCCGTGGGCGAATGGGTGTCAAGCTGCCGGCAGAAGGCGGATTATATCAAGATGTACGAGTACCTTTTCCCGAAGATCCTGAAGGAAGAGGACCCGGCTGCCCCCTACTGGCCGGCAAGCCCTTCAAGCGGCGGGAGCTTTGATGAGCCCCAGGACCCAAGCCGCGGCGATGTCCACTACTGGGATGTCTGGCACGGGCTCAAGCCCTTCACGGATTACCGGAATTACCTGTTCCGCTACGTCTCCGAGTTTGGCTTCCAGTCCTTCCCCTGTGTGGAGACTATTGAGAGCTTTACGCTGCCCGAGGACAGAAATGTCTTTTCATATGTCATGGAAAAACACCAGCGCAACGCCTCCGCCAACGGGCGGATCGTCTCCTACCTGTCGCAGATGTACCTCTATCCGGGGAGCCTTGATAAGCTGGTCTATGCCTCGCAGCTTCTGCAGGCCCAGGCCATGCAGTACGGGGTGGAGCACTGGAGGCGGAACCGCGGCCGCTGCATGGGCGCGGTGATCTGGCAGCTTAACGACTGCTGGCCCGTGGCCAGCTGGTCCTCCATCGACTATTACGGGAGGTGGAAGGCGCTGCACTATTATGCCCGCCGTTTCTTTGCCCCGGTGCTCATCTCCTGCCACGAGGAGGGCATCCTCTCCCAGAATACCAATGTCAACGCGGAACCCTTTCCACTGAAAAAGAGCGCCCGCCTGAATGTCAGCAACGAGACGATGCAGGAGGTGCGCGGCGAGGTGCGCTGGAGCCTCAGGAGGAGCGACTCTTCCGTCATCTCTTCCGGCAGCTTCCCGGTTACGGTTCCTCCCCTTTCCGCCATATGGCTGCCGGAGCAGGACTTCAGCAGCCAGGATACCTACGGCGTTTACTATGCTTACGCTCTCTATGATGAAAAGGGAGACGCGGCCACGGACGGTGAGGAGCGCGTCCCCGTCGGCGAGGGCACGGTCCTTTTCTGCGCGCCCAAGCATTTTCACTTTGAAGATCCTCATCTGGCCGCCCGCCTGGAGGGCGATACGGTTATCGTCACCGCTTCTGCCTATGCCCGCTCTGTCGAGATCAGCTGCGGCCCGGACGTTGTGCTTTCCGACAACTATTTCGACATGAACGCCGGGACCCGCAGGGTACAGGTTAAGCGCGGCACGCCGGAAAATCTCCGCGTGCAGAGCGTGTATGATATCCGATGAATACCGTACAGATGGCGAATTTTGTTCCGTTGGCAGCGGTCGCTTTAGCGGCCGCACAGTTCGGAATTTTCACAGCAGGAAAGGATTTCCATGGCAAAAACAGTAAAACCCTTACAGGCCGGGGAAGCGAAGCTGTATGGCAGCATCGGCCGCCTGACCTGGCCTATTGTTCTCCAGAACCTTCTTAGCGCCGCGGTGACCTCCGCGGATGTGGTCATGCTGAACTTTGTCGGGCAGGAGCACATTTCCGCCGTTTCACTGGCCGGGCAGTATTCCAGCATTCTCTTCATGATCTATTATGGCCTGGGGACAGGGGCAACCATGCTATGCTCCCAGTATTACGGCAAGAAGGACTTTCAGCCCATAGAGGTGGTGGAGGGCATTGCCCTCCGCTTTTCCCTGCTGATCAGCATCCTCTTCTCGGCCGGCGCCCTCCTCTTCCCGCATCTGATGATGCGGGTGTTTACGCCGGATGCGGCCCTGATCGAGATTGGGGTATCTTACCTGCGCCGCGTTTTCATCGCTTACCTGTGCTGGGGGATCGTAGAGATCTATCTGGCCGTCCTTCGCAGCATTGGCCGCGTGGTCATCGCCACGGTCCTGAATACCGCAGCCTTTTCCCTGAATATTTTTCTGAACGCGGTCTTCATCTTCGGCCTTTTCGGCGCACCCCGCCTCGGCGCGGCCGGCGTTGCGCTGGCGACCTCCATAAGCCGCGCGGTGGAGCTTGTCCTGGTCCTCATCGTCTCGGCCAAAAGCCCCGATGTCAAGCTGAAGGCCAGCTACTTCTTTCTCCGGAACCGCCTTCTTTTCCGGGATTTCCTCCAGATGGCCCTGCCGGCCCTGGCTAATGACGTCAGCTGGGGGCTGGGCTTTTCCATGTATTCCGTGATCATCGGGCAGTTTCTCGGGTCGGATATGGTCGCGGCAAACTCCTTTGTCTCCCAGGTGCGCAGCTTTGCCACGGTCCTCTGCTTCAGCGTTGCCAGCGCAGGCGGGATCCTGGTGGGGCAGATCCTGGGTGCCAGCAGGCAGGCTGAAGCCGAAAGGGCGGCTTCAGCCATTATGAAGCTGACGGTCCTTACAGGCCTTATCGGCGGGGCCTTTATCCTGATCTTCCGCGGCCCCGTGCTTAATTTCGCCCGCCTGACCCCTGAGGGGAAAGCATTTCTCGGGCAGATGCTCCTCATCAACAGCTATTATGTCATGGGATCTGCGGTCAACACCACCCTCATTGCCGGTATTTTCCGCGCCGGCGGCGACAGCCGCTTCGGCATGATCTGCGATACCATCGACATGTGGGGCTACGGCGTGCCACTTGGCTTTTTTGCCGCCGCGGTGCTGCGCCTTCCGCCCATGTGGGTCTACTTCCTTCTCTGCACCGACGAATTTGTCAAATGGCCCTGGGTGATCCGGCATTACCGGAGCAAAAAGTGGCTGAAGAATATCACCAGGGACAACCTGTTTGCGGATGTTCCCTGACTTTATGAAAGAAATGGAGACGGTTCTCTTTTCTTGTGATAATAAGAAAAGAGAACCGTCTCCGTTTCTTCCCTACTATATTGGCCGTATCAGACCTCTTCAAACAATTCGTCGAAGGTGATCCTGATGTCTGGAAAATGGCAAAGACGCAGCTCTTCCTTGTTGTTTTCGGTGACTGTGTTTGCCAGGTAATAAGCCGGCCTGTCCTCTTCGTAATCCAGGAGATAGATCTCAACCTTTTTAGCCAGCCAGTCGACAAGCCAGTATTCTTCCACTTCCTGCTGGCAGTACAATTCCATTTTCTCCGTGCGGTCATATTTTTCGGTAGACGGTGAAAGCACTTCCATGACAAAGCGAGGGGCATCGATAAAGCTGTTACCCCTGCGTACCTTGACTCTGCAGTTGATGGACGCATCCGGGATAACCGTTTTTGCCTCCCCGTTTTTTGCCTTGAAATGGTACTGGACATTATCAGAAAATACAAAGCAGGTGCTGTTTTTCAGCTGGCTGCGGATGGCGGAAACAAAATTGACAATGACCATCGAATGCTCCGGCATGGCGCCGGCTATATCTGTAATTTTCAGATCAATATCCATTGTCGTCACCTCACAGGAAAAGAGAAGCGGTGAAAGGTGTTATTCCGCTGTCTTGCCGCCCTCTACGACCAGGGTGTCCTCATAGTCGGCTCCGTAGATCTCGAGCAGAGTCGCTTCGTAGTCGGCGTGGAAGAAGTTCTCCTCCCCGAGGGAAACGATCTCATCGTTCAGCCAGGAAAGAAGGCTCTCATTTCCCTTGGTCACGGCCGGGGCGATGGTGTCCTGGGAGCCGAGCTCCGGAATGCCGACAACATAGCCGGGGTTCTGGATGGCGAAGGCAATGACCTCGGTGTTGTCATTGGCCCAGGCGACGCCGTTGCCGTTTTCCAGGGCGTTCTTGGCGTTGGCATAGGTGTCGTACTTCTGCAGGCGCACCTCGGGGTTGTTCTCGGTCAGGTAGATCTCCGCCGTGGTGCCGGAGATGACGATCATGCGGTCCTTCTCGCCGAGGTCCTCAAGGCTCTCGATCACGCGGCCTTCCGGCGAGACGACGCCAAGGGCCACGTTCATATAGGGCAGGGCGAAATCGACCTTTTCGGCGCGGTCCGCCGTGACGGTGAAGTTGGCCAGGATGATGTCCACCTTTCCGGTTTCCAGGTACTCGACACGGTTGGCCGCCTCTGTGGATACATAATTGATCTCGACGCCCAGGTCAGCGCCGATGCGCTCGGCAAAGTAAACATCGTAGCCCTGGTAATCGCCGTTTTCATCCACATAGCCGAAGGGATACTTGTCGGAAAACACGCCGATGTTGATGACGCCGCTCTCCTTGATCTCATCCAGGGTGCGGTAGATGGCCTTCTCGTCCGCCATGGCAAGGAAAGAGGCGCCAAGCGTAAGAGCCAGGGAAAACGAAAGAACGGTAACAGCTTTGCAGAGATTGTGCTTTTTCATGATGTGTCGTCTCCTTTTCAATTAAAAAATCTTTGAAAAAAAAAGCTTTTCAGCAAGCGGCAGGTGCGAAGTGATAGGCCTACCGCACGCTTTCGTAGGTAAAGGTGTTGAGAAACTGCCTGGCCCGCGCCGTCTTTGGCGCCGTGAAAAATTCCTCCGGCGTTCCTTCCTCAACCACATGCCCATCGCTGATCATCATCACTTTTGTGGCGATGGCGCGGGCGAAGGACATTTCGTGGGTGACGATCAGCATCGTCATCCCCTGCCGGGCAAGGTCGAGCACCACCTCCAGGACCTCACGGACCATCTCGGGGTCCAGCGCCGCCGTGATCTCGTCCAGCAGCAATATCTCCGGGTGCATGCACATGGCGCGGACGATCGCCACGCGCTGCTTCTGCCCGCCGGAAAGCTCCCGGGGATAGCTCTTTTCCTTTCCCTCAAGGCCAACCCGCTTTAAAAGCTCCCTGGCCTCCGCTTCCACCAGGAAGCGTTTTTTCTTCAGCACCTTGCAGGGAGCCAGCGTGATATTGTCGATCACATTAAGATGTGGGAAGAGGTCATAGCTCTGGAAGACCATGCCGATCTTTGTCCCGACGGATGGGCTCTTCCGCCCGCCCTCGGCCACGGGCAGGCCGTTCAGCAATATCTTTCCTCCCTGGACATCCTCCAGGGCATTGATGCACCTAAGCAGAGTGCTTTTTCCGCAGCCGCTGGGGCCGACAATGACCAGCACCTCGCCTGGGTTTACGCGAAAGCTTATGTCGTCAAGGATGGTCTCCGTCCCGAAACGCTTGACCAGGTGCTCCACGCTGAGCATGGCCTGGCCGCCATCCTGCTGCCCTTCCTCTTTTATATCTTCTATATCTTCTTTGCCCACAGGCTTCACCTCCACTTTTTCTCAAGATATCTCGCCGCCATGCTGATGGGCCAGCAGGCAAGAAAATACAGGATAAATACAAACAGATAGACCCCGAACGCCCCGTTTGGCGTTTTCATCCGGTTGGCCTCGATGATCTGCTGGGCCACCTTGATGACCTCCACCACGCCGATCATCAGCACAAGGCTCGTGGTCTTGATCATTCGTGTGATGAGGTTGATGGACAGCGGCAAAAGCCGCCGGACGGTCTGCGGGATGATGATGTAGATCTGCGTCTGGGCAGGGCTGAGGCCCAGGGACTGGGCGCTCTCATACTGGTGCCTGGGGATCGCGATCAGCGCCCCGCGCACCAGGTCGCCCATCTCCGCCGTTCCCCAGAGGGAGAAGACGATAATAGCCGCGTTCTCTCCGGACAGGTTCCAGCCAAAGCTCCGGGTCGTCCCGAAAAAGACCAGAAATAAAAGCACCATCTGCGGCATGATGCGGATAAAATCCAGGTACAGGCGGAGAATGGCCTTGAGGATGGGATTCTTCCGCGTCATGAGTATCCCGAGGATAAGCCCCAGCGGGATGCTGATAGCCACGGCGATGAGGCTGATGCGGAGTGCCACGCCGAGCCCTCCCAGGAGCCGTGCGAAATTTTTTCCTTTGAAAATAATATTAAGCCCCAGGTCAGGCATGATAGGCCCTCCTTCTAAAAATAATATTAAGCCCCAAATCCGGCATAGCGCAGCCTCCTTTCCAGCAGGCTTCCCAGGATGGAGACGGGAAGAAGGATGATGAGGTAGAATACCACCAGGAGGAACAGGCATTCCGTCGTGTCGTGATAGATACCCATCAGGTCCTTGGCGGTGAACATCAGGTCCATCAGGCTCACGGCCGAGAAAATGCTGGTCTCCTTAAGAAGGAAAATGACATTGGCCACCACAGGCGGCATGCTCGTGGCGGCGGCCTGCGGCAGGATCACGTAGAAAAAGGCCTGGACGCGGTTCATGCCTAAGCTGAACGCGCTCTCGGTCTGAATGGCCTCGACGCTGTTAAGGCCGCTCCTAAAGGCCTCCGCCATGTAGCTGCCGCCAAGAAAAGCCAGCCCCGCCACGCCGCAGACCTCCGGGCTTGTGCGGATGCCGATCTTCGGCAGGCCGTAGTAGATGAAAAACAGCTGGATCATGAGCGGCGTGTTGCGGCTGATCTCGATGTAGGCCGCAACGATCCGGCGGATGACGGGGACCTTATAATACTGGACCAGCGCGCAGGCCAGCCCGATCAGAAGCGCGAAGATGATCCCCAGAACGCCAAGCTTTACCGTAAGGACCGCCGCCTCCTGGTAAAGCGGGAGATACTCCCGGATGACTTCGAAATTCAAGATGGTGAAACCCCTTTCTTCTCCCCTGAGAACAGATTTATACTAGAAGTCCTTGAAAACCGCCATCATTGCCATTGGTAATTTTCTTAGCACTTCTGCATATGCCGCGGCACAGAAGTCAAAATTATTTTCTGCGTTCATGAACATACAAACTGTATCATTTATAGCATAAAAATGTATATGTGTCAATTCCTATTATTCCGATATGAATATTTTATAAAAAAGGAGAAGAAAAGGGCACGCTTCTTCCCCTTTTCTTCTCCTTTTTTCTTTCTGACTTATTCTTCGGTCATCCCGATCAGGTCGAATTTCTCGGTGGAAACGATGATCTCAAAATCATCTTTTTTGGGCTTCGGGCACTTGATGAGGATGGTCCGGTCCGAAAGGTTGTAATACCATCCGGCCTTTGCCTCCTCCCAGTTGTCGCGGACCAGGAATCTCTCGATCTTCTCCCCGTCCACGCTCACCGTAACTTCGTTCATAGAAAAACATAGAAAGCTTCTAAGAACACCCCTTACG
>CAMNNO010000048.1 GCA_946545475.1 uncultured Blautia sp. | reverse complement strand
TTCCGTTATCAGACATGCAAACGTCAAATATGCCCCACTTCAAGATAGCCCTGTGGAATAGCAGGGTCAGACCCTGTGAAATTTTTGTGAACAAATTAACAGCCAATATAAAAAATGATTTAAATCGTTCACACGAAGGATAGTTGTCTCGGCTGCCGACGGGGGCAATGTGGTGGTTGAAAAGGAAAACGGGGAGACTGAGAACTGTGACGTGTTCACTGTCATATACCTGGACAATGGCTTCCAGGGTTGGGGTCAAACCTCTGCCCCCGCTCTCTTTCACTGTCACAGACTTGCTCATATTTGGGATGCCGGGAATAAAGGAATACAAAAGCCTCCCTCAGATCCTTTGTCAAGGATTTGAGGGAGGCTTTTCGTTGAGCGGATCAGAATCCACAGCCATCTGATTTACAGAATACCATTGTAGTGCTGTCAATCAATAACCATCACATGTTTTACTTCCAGAGCACATTCTCCAGCATCCACGCAATGTTGTGCCTCCATGTTACCCAGGCGTGACCGCTGGCCACCAGGTCTGCTGAGTAGGGAATGCCATTGGCTCCGAAGTTATTCATAATGGTCAGGTTCATGGCCTGCGCCATTCGGTCCTCGCCAGTGTCTGCCAGACAGAAATCATACCAGCCTGCGCCGATGGAGATCACTTTAGTCTTCAAGGCTTCCATAGTGTAGTCCGGCTCATACTCACGGGAGATGAAGCCGCTCATGGGCAGGTAGTACTTGAACTCATCCGTGTGATTAAACAGGGCATAATAGGTCGTCGCGCCGCCCATGGACAGACCGCCGAAGCCGCGCCGGTCAGGATCGGACGAAGCGTTGTAATTCTCGACCATGTGCGGCAGGATGTATTCCAGCACATTGGAGAGGATTATCGGGCGGTCAAAGACATGCTGCGGAGAAGGATAATCGGACAGATTCGGGGTGACCAGGATCATCGGTTCCACTTTGCCCTTGGCGATCAGGTTATCGAGAATGTTACCGATCTGTCCCTGCACGATCCAGCTGGACTCCGTGCCGCCGCCCATATAGAAACGGTAATTCCAGGAACCGCTGGGCAGTGGGATACAGGGAGGACAAGACATGCAGATAAATATCAGGTCGTCCTATGACAGTCAGCTAAAATATGAAGGCTATACGACCGTATACAATATGGAATGGCCTTTTGGGGAAAGAAGTCTTTGAACGCCAGATTTGCGGGTCAGGCTGCAATAGGAGTATAGCTGTCTTCTTCTTTACAGTGCGACCGCCTGATACGGATGGATCTGTTCGATCTCTGCAGCCATGCTGGCCTTTAACTCCCTGACATCAATGTCGTTCTGCATATCAAGGAAGTACCGATCGGACACTCCGAAGAACTTAGCAAGCCGCAGCGATGTATCCGCTGTGATCTTCCTCCGATCATGCAGGATGTCCTGTATCCGGGATGTGGGCACATGGATTGCCTGTGCCAGCTTGTATGCCGAGATTCCCATTGGTTCCATGAACTCTTCCATAAGAATTTCACTCATTTTTGGGGTTGGGATATAAGCGTCCATGATTGTCTCCTTCCTAGCTAATGGTAATCGACAATTTCAACGTTATAGAAATTGTTTCCTTCAAACGTGAAACAGATGCGAAACTGATCATTGATACGAATGCTGTATTGTCCATTCCGATCTCCGGAGAGTGCTTCCAGCCGGTTTGCCGGTGGGACTTTTAGATCCTCCAAACATCCTGCATTGTCGATCATAATCAGTTTCCGTAATGCAATCCGTTGTATGTTCTGGGGAAGCTTTCTCGAAAACGTCTGGTTATACACCTTCTCGGTTTCCTTATCGGCAAAGCTTTTTATCATGGCTTTATTATACATGCCGTGCATGTACATGTCAATCAGTTATTTGCGGATACCTCGTGAATTTTCATTAAGTATTGAGAAAGAACACCACTTTACAACTTTTGACTAAGCCCATGAGGGGATCGTGAGCAAGAGGTTTTTAGTAGCAGGGTCAGACCCTGTGAAATTTTTGTGAACAAATCAACAGCCAATATAAAAAATGACTTAAATCGTTCACACGAAGGACAGCTATCTCAGCTGCCGACGGGGACAATGTGGTGGTCGAAAAGGAAAACGGGGAGACTGAGAACGGTGACGTGTTCACTGTCACATACCTGGGCAATGGCTTCCAGGGTTGGGGGCAGACCTCTGCCCCCTCGCTCTCCTTCACTGTCACAGACTTGCTCATATTTGGGATGCCGGGAATAAAGGAATACAAAAGCCTCCCTCAGATCCTTTGTCAAGGATTTGAGGGAGGCTTTTCGTTGAGCGGATCAGAATCCACAGCCATCTGATTTACAGAATACCATTGTAGTGCTGTCAATCAATAACCATCACATGTTTTACTTCCAGAGCACATTCTCCAGCATCCACGCAATGTTGTGCCTCCATGTTACCCAGGCGTGACCGCTGGCCACCAGGTCTGCTGAGTAGGGAATGCCATTGGCTCCGAAGTTATTCATAATGGTCAGGTTCATGGCCTGCGCCATTCGGTCCTCGCCAGTGTCTGCCAGACAGAAATCATACCAGCCTGCGCCGATGGAGATCACTTTAGTCTTCAAGGCTTCCATAGTGTAGTCCGGCTCATACTCACGGGAGATGAAGCCGCTCATGGGCAGGTAGTACTTGAACTCATCCGTGTGATTAAACAGGGCATAATAGGTCGTCGCGCCGCCCATGGACAGACCGCCGAAGCCGCGCCGGTCAGGATCGGACGAAGCGTTGTAATTCTCGACCATGTGCGGCAGGATGTATTCCAGCACATTGGAGAGGATTATCGGGCGGTCAAAGACATGCTGCGGAGAAGGATAATCGGACAGATTCGGGGTGACCAGGATCATCGGTTCCACTTTGCCCTCGGCGATCAGGTTATCGAGAATGTTGCCGACCTGTCCCTGCACGATCCAGCTGGACTCCGTGCCACCGCCGCCGTGGGTCAGCACCAGCACCGGGTAAGGCTCTTCGCGTTCTTTGTCAAAGCCATAGGGCAGATAGATGCCGAAGGAAGCCGTGGAGCCGTCGGAGACGGTCACGGCGTCATACAGGATCGTGCCGTTTTCGCCGTCACGCTTTGCCTCAACCGAGAAGTCCAGGGATTCGGATTGCTTCTCAGGATCCCAGGGTACGAATATGGAGCTGGAAGACTCATCGTTGGTCAGATCCGTTGCGGTAGGATCATAGATGTTTGGCACGTTGTTGGGATCCCATGTGCGGACAGCACCAGCATAATTGTTGACAGCTGTTCCCTCGTCGCCGCCCACATAAAAGCGGTAATTCCAGGAACCGCTGGGCAGAGGGATAGTGTAGCTCCAGATGCCCGTTCCCTCGTCTTTGATCATCTCGTTGGTAGGCCAGCTGCCCCAGGTTACATAGCCGTTCTGCCATTCCTCAGGCGTGGCGTTCATGGATTCGCCGAGACCGGCGAAATGGGGATCCGTAAAGGACCACTCGCCGAAGATGCGGACGCGGGAAGCTTCCGGATCCTTGTAGCGGAAGGTTACATAATAGCCGGTGGGGGAATTTTCATCCTGAATCACTGTGGTAGCCTCCAGCGCGGCAAATTCCTCATCGGTGTAGTTGCCGAAAGCCAGAACAGGCAGCGGGGTGCAGAGCAGTGCTGTACACAGGAATAAGGACAATATTTTTTTCATGAGATGATCTCCTTTCCATTTTGAGTGAACTACCACAGACCATAAAGGTCTGTGGCTTCTGAGAGCCTGACGGCTCTGTTTAAGAAGTTTGACTGCTTATGCAATCCTTATTCTTACAGGCGTGTCCACTTCGCCCCTAGCGTATAGGATAGTCATATCCACAACGTTACTTTTTCGCATGATATTTAAAGCTGTAATATAGGCCGCCATTCATCCCACGACCAAAGGGTACGTGGGTTTTCTGGCGGATTCTTATAAAACAATTGAAGCCACAATATTCCGGACTGACTTTTGCAGCGAAAGTTATCGTCCGGATTGGATCATCACAGGGGTTATGTCTGCCCAGCCACAGGTTTCGGCATGCAAGAGAAACTTATATTGCATAAGCCGTTGTTCAGAGATAAACACACCGCGTCAAAATACCGCGATGTTATAAAACAGTCTGAGAAAGATTGTTTTCAATTTGCGCCCAACGGAACCGCTCCCTTTCTTATTGAAAAAAGTGAATGTTAAAAAATTTTAAGATACAAGTTGTTCTTTTGAAAAATACATAGTGTTTCTTAAAAAAGACTTATGGTGTTTTATTTACAAACAAATCTTTGATAAAATCATAACAGATATTTGACGATATGTCAATTGATTTTTTGACATTTTGCACAATTTGTCTCTTCTTGAGCAAATATTTGTGAGATACATTGTTTTACTCTTTACATCCTGCTCGTGCTTTATAAAAAGTAAATGGATGGGGATTGAACCTAAGATATTATATTTGAAACATAATGTCCCATCTCTTGCATTCCATTTGTGTCGGGTGTATACTTTTCAAAAAAGCAAAGAGGGGATTTTCAATGCCGAGACCCGCTTACGATAAAGTTCAGAACAGCCTGTTGGAGGCGTGCAAGAAACTTTTCCAGGAGAATGGAATCCGGGATACAGAAATGCAGCAGATTGCTGTCGAAGCCGGAATCAGCCGCAGTACGCTGTATCGTTATATCACAGACAAAGACCAACTGGTCTTCATGGTGGCTACTGATCTGATATTTGAGCTGGTTAACCGCTGTCTGAGCCATGCCATGGAACCTAACGCGAATGGCTTGACCAAGCTGCGGAACTTTTCTTACATTCTGGCGCGTGAGATTGTCAGCCAACCTGGGCTGGCACGTTTTCTGACCGAATTTAACCTGCTGTATGGCTCACGTCAGTTTGACATGCCGGAAGCCAGGATGTATACGGAAGGCATGGACAAGCTCATGCACCGGGAGGCACAGTTTCTGTTTGAAGGTCTCTCGGACGGCAGCATACGGCCGATGGACGAGCCCATGTTGTTTGCAACCATTCTCATCCATACGATCTACGGTCTTTCCAAGTTGACCATCACAGCGAATCTGTTTTCGGGAAGCACGTATGCTCTGCCAAGCGAGCGTATTATTCAAAACGCTGTCGACATTTTGATCGACAGTATTAAAGCGTAGCTGTGCATAGTTTAACCCAACAAGGAAGTCCCCCGCCTCTAAGCCGACAAGACGTAGGCGGGGGAAGGGGCTTACCTTTGACAGGAAAAGCAGATGAGACAAGGAGGCAGGTCTCCGCTTTTGCTCCACCTGACTTGCAAATGGTGATCGGGATACAGGGAGGACAAGGACATGCAAATAAATATCAGGTCGTCCTATGACAGTTTCCGGGATTTAAGAGAAAACCATGCCTATTATATCGATAAGACAGAAATGCTGGAAGAATATCTGATCCGGCGCTTTGATAAGGCAGTCCTTTTTACACGGCCAAGAAGGTTCGGAAAAACATTGACCATGACTATGTTTCGGGACTTTCTTGATATCCGGCAGGACAGCAGGAATATCTTTAATGGCCTTCGGATCATGGATCATCCTGAGGTTGTGAAAGCTTATATGAATCAGTACCCAGTCGTGTTTATTTCTTTGAAGGACGTGTCTGGGGAAAGCTTCGAAGAGATTTATTCAAACTTCAGGCTTGTCATATCGGAGCTGTGCAAAACCTATGATAATCTGACCGACAGCACTGCGGCAGATAAGGCAGATAAGGCTATTTTCTCTGCTTTGCGAGAACAATCTGCGAATGAAGCCAATACAGTAGCCGCATTAAGCCTTTTATGCCGCATGTTAAAAAAACACTATAACCGGCAGGCTTTTGTCATCATTGATGAGTATGATGTTCCTATGGCTAAGGCACTCGGCTCGCCGTCTTACAACAAAGTCAGGGAAATGATCGAGCATATGCTGAGCTTTGTCTGCAAGACAAATGACAATGTGAAGGCAGTCATGCTTTCCGGATGTTTATATACCGTAAAGAACAGTGTCTATACCGGTGTTAACAATATCATTCCCTATACGGTGCTTTCTCCCATCTATGCGTCTGCCATCGGGTTTAGCGATGAAGACGTAAAGAAGCTTCTCGCGGATGTTAACCTTTCTGAACGCTATGATACTGTCGCTGAATGGTATGATGGCTATATCTTTGGACGCGATAAGATGTATTGTCCCTGGGATGTTTTGTCTTATGTGCGTTCTGTTCTTGACGGCTCGTACAGTGAGGCTATGGGGCCGGAAAGCTATTGGATAAACACATCCGAGACATCGCTTATTCTGATACAGGGATTTCTGGGAAAGACGCCTGGCGCAAACGAAAGCTTTGAGAGGCTTCTGGCCGGCGAAACGATCGAATGTACCGTGAATGAAACGGTACCCTACCACCTGATCCACGAAAATGGCGAAAACCTCTGGTCAGCCCTGCTTGAAACCGGATATCTTACCAAGACAGTTACCGAGAAGATGCCTCTCATGCCTTTAAAGATTCCGAACAGGGAAATTCAGGCGGTTTTCCGTCAAGAGGTTTGGAGCTATTTCAGCGATAAGGTTGACAATGTTTACGTCAAAGAACTGGTGAACGCTCTGTGGGCCGGAGAGACCAAGGCAGCTAAAGAAGCTATGGATCAGATCCTTGAGGCGACGCTTTCCTTCTATCATGAATATCATGAGTATAGCTATCATCTGATCCTGGATGGATTCTTTACCGGACTGGGCTACCGTGTTCAATCGAAAAGAGAGACCGGATACGGCAGGAGCGATCTCATTATCCTTCATCCATCACAGAATCGCTGTATGCTTCTGGAGCTAAAGCATGTCAGAGAAGAAAAAGACATGAAAGGCGCCCTGAAAGAAGCAGAAAGTCAGATTATCCGGAATAAGTATGACAGTCAGCTAAAATATGAAGGCTATACGACCTGTATACAATATGGAATGGCCTTTTGGGGAAAGAAGTCTTTGATCGCCAGATTCGCGGCTCAGGCTGCAATAGGAGTATCTGGGAGAAATTAAGTGAGAAAAAAGGACGGTTCTTTTTTCTTGAAGAAGATAATAGAACTGTCCCCACGGAGGATATTTTTACGAGATACTAAGTGAACGTCAAGGAGAGAAAGTCCGCTTGTATCTAAAAAAGTATTTTTGAATCAGGAAAGATTGTGCAAAAATGAATTATAGCAAATTTGCCATTGCATTTTTATGAAGCAATTTATATAATCGTGGGTGAAAGGTGGTGATTTTTTTATGAAAAAAGTTGCAAAAGTATTGATGACCTGCCTTGCGGCTGTGGGAATCCTGGCCGGGAGCATGTCCGGGTATGCGGCGGAGCAGGGCGAGGAGAAAAAAATTCTTGTGTTTGAGACCACAGATGTCCATGGCTACATCATGGACGCATCGTCCGGCAAGGAGGAGACGTTCCAGTACCGTCTGGCGTATATCGCGCATCTGCTCAATGAAGCGCGCGCCTCGGAGGAGTACGACGATGTCCTGCTTCTGGATGGCGGAGACTTGTTTCAGGGCACGCCGGTTTCCGGCCTGACCGGCGGCGCGGCCATCCGCGCGGCGATGGACGCCATGGACTATGATGCCATCGCCCTGGGCAATCATGAATTTGACTGGGATGTCACGGAGTACGCATGCGACCGGTACGGAACCATTGCGCCCTATGTGCTGGGCGATTATTTTGGGGATGCCATGACGCCGATTTTGGCCTCCAATCTTTATGACGCCGAGACGGGCGAGCGCGTGTCCTTTATCAGGGATTATGTAGTTGTGGAAAAGGCCGGCGTGCGGATCGCTATTGTGGGGTACATCCCGGATTACAGGAAATCCATCATGTCTGAGAAGATCGCGCCTTATACGATCGATCCGAGCCTTGACAAGCTGGATGCCCTGGCACGCCAGATACGGGCGGAGGAGGAGCCGGATGCCCTGATCATCCTGGCCCATGACGCTCCCGATGACGTGGCGAAGGCGATGGACCCGGCTGTGGTGGATCTTGTTGCAGGAGGACATACTCATAGGATCGAGGCTGGCCGGGCCGATAACGGTATTCCCTATATGCAGGGCTATTATTACGCCAACGGTTTTGCCTCCGCCGTGCTGGTGGTTGGCGCAGATGGTGAGGTGACTGTTGAGGAACCGGAGTATACCAGTATTACGGATGATAAAGAATATCTGTACGATACAGAGGAGAACGCGCCGCATCTTGATCCGGAGATCATGGACATTTCCCGCGCCACCTGGGGTGCGATCCAGGAGGAGATGAGCGAAGTGCTGGGATATACGGATACCCCCATTATGAAGAAGAAAGAGATCGGCGCATGCAGTGCCGGCAACTGGATCACGGGTCTCATGCTGGAGGCGACCAGGGCGGACGGAGCGATCGCGGCCTTTTATAACGTCGGAGGGATCCGCACGAGCCTGGACATCCCGGAAGGGCAGACCACACGTGATATTACCGTGTATGATATCTATACCATCACGCCGTTTGCCAACAGCCTGCTGCTGTATGATATTAATGGACAGGAGCTGGCGACACTGCTCCAAAACGGCCTGAATCAGCCGAACTACGGCGATCAGATGACAGGGCTGACCTTCACCTTTACGGCGACCGGAGATGACGATACGCCAAGGGCGGAGCGGGAGTTTACGATCCAGAGCATCACCCTGGATGATGGCACAGAGGTGGACCTTCTGGATACCGAAACTCTGTACCGTGTCTGCACCTCGAACTACAGCGCCACCATGCCTGGCAGTGTTTTTGAGGGAAAAGAACCTGTGATCTCCATCTCCGATGCCCCCATTGACAACGAAGCGTTTATTTCGCTCTTGCGGGAAACAAAGGAAGCCACGGGAGGATATATCCCGGTAGATACCGGCGCACGGGGGATTGATGTGACCGAGTAACAGAGACAAGAAAGATCGACGTTTCTTCTTCAAGAAAAAAGAAACGTCGATCTTTCTTGTCTCTTTCTTTTATCGCAAGGATGAGCAGGTCAGGAGGAAGCCTACTGGTTATCCGTTCCCAAAAGTTCAAGATCGGCAGCGAACGGCTTCATTCCTTCGATGCATATCCCGGCCACTTCATCCACCGTCATCCCAAGCATGTCGCAGCCTTTCTGTATGGTTTCGCGGCTGCATTTCGCGGCAAACCGCTTGTCCTTGAATTTTTTCATGAAGCTTTTGAGTTCCAGGTTGGTGAGGCCATGCGGGCGCATGCGCGCACAGGCCTGGATAATGCCGGTCAGCTCGTCGACGGTAAAGAGGCTTTTTTCCATGTCAGTCTCAGGCCTGACATCGCTGCAGATTTCCCAGCCATGGCTTAAGATTGCCCGGACATCCTCTGCTGGCACGCCGGCAGACAAAAGCGGCTCTTCGGTGTGCTTAAGATGCTCATCCGGATATTTTTCATAATCATAATCGTGGAGATAACCCACGGCCATCCAGTGCTCCCGGTCTTCGCCAAAATGATCCGCCATCGCGCCCATCGCGTACATGACATTTTTGGCATGCAGCCGCAGGTGCTCTTCCGTTACCTGCGAATCGTTGAGTTCTTTAGCCTGTTTTAGAGTCAGCATTTCGTTTTCCTCCATTTTGAGTATACATTTTTGAGTATACATTTAAGTCCACGGATTTAACCAGGCATAGGGGATATCCAGAAAGCCCTGCTGGATGATCAGGGGATAGTAATGGCCGATGATCGTCCTCTGATATCGGATGTCGGGAACCTCAATCTCCAGGGATGTTCCGTCTGCCCGCTCTACGGTAATTTTTCGATAGCTGTACCTGCCGTTTTTGCTTTCCATGGAAACAACTTTTACCGTTTCCTGCACAGGTTCTTTGCTATCCAGGATAGCATTTACCTGTCCGGGGATCCCGGTTCCGACGGGATAAAAAATCCCTCCAGTATCACTATTATATTTGCTTTTTTCATATCATAGCACAAATCAATAAAGAAACAAGTTCTCAATCTTATTTTTTAACTCGTGAGCACAGAAAAATGACACTTTTTAAGCAACTGTAGAATTTTGACATGCGGAAATAGTGGTTTAAAAAGGCGGGAAAATGTGATAGGATTGCTTTAGAGAGGTGATAAGGCACAGTGAGTGAGAGACTATCGGAATTTTTGGCTTTGCGGGATTTTGATGAGTATATGGAAAAGTATCATCTGTTTTGCCGCGTGAAGACGGGAAGTGTATTTTTCCGGAAGGAGCAGAAGCTCATGGCGGGAGATGAGAGGCAGATCCTAAGTCCAACGAGAAGAAAGAAAAAGAAAGGAGCTTTAGAGATGTGTAGAAAGTGGTTTTTGGGCATTCTGGCGGTTTGTGTTTTTTGGCCGGGCAGCGTCCTGGTATCGGCGGAAGCTTTCCCTGAGTCGCCTCATCCGTATGAGAACAGCTGCGATAAGACCTGGAGCTATACCTACCCCGGTGAAGCGGATTATCTCAAGATATGCTTTTCCGGGGATACACAGACGGAAGCGAATTTTGATATCATCACCATAACCGACGGCCAGGACAAAGCCTATACCTATTCCGGCGCTGACCTGGCCGGAGAGGATGTCATCGTACAGGGAAACTATTTTTCCATCAACCTGAAATCAGACTCATCCGTGAACGCATACGGCTTTGCCATAACAGATATCCGGCCGGCGACAAAAGAAGAATTTGAGCAGCCCGTGTTTACCCTGAATGGAGGAACCATCACGTCCTACAGGGGCGGTGTCTCCGACCTGGTCGTCCCGGAAACGATAAGAGGCGTGAGAGTGACAGCCATTGGATATAATGCTTTTGCCGGGAATACCTCCCTCGTTCATGTGACGCTGCCGGATACCATCACAGCGATTGAGTCAGGAGCATTTGCCGAATGTGAGGCTCTTGAATCGATCAATATTCCGGAGGGCCTGACCTCCATCGAGGCGACGACATTTGCCAGATGCTTAAGCCTTAAGTCGATCAATATTCCGGAGACGGTAACGGCCATCGGGATACAGGCCTTCTGGGGCTGCGAGAAACTGGAATCGATCGTGATCCCGGAAGGCGTTACGGCAATTTCGGAAGGCGCGTTTTATGGCTGCACAGCTCTTACGCATGTTACGATGTCGGCAGCCGGGACGGTATTGGACGACTTTGCTTTTTACGGCTGCGATAATCTGGAAGAGATCGGCGGACCAATCCTGTCCATGGCGGATTATTCCCTCCCGGAAGAAGGTCCGCTCCGCTCTGTCGAATTTGCCGACAGCATGACAGCGCTTTCTGATCTATGCATTTCCAGACTTCAAAAGCTTATGTATGTGGTGTGCCGTGTGGGAGAGAGCAGCGCGGTTTATCCCCAGCTTAAGGAAAATTCCGTCTGCTATATCGTGCGGGAGACGGGGGAAACCAACCAGGGAAGCCTTCCGACAGACACCATCAGAGGAAAAGCGGAGGAGATCATACGGACGGTCATAGCGGACGGCATGAGCGATTATGACAAGGCCCTGGCCCTGCATGACTGGCTGTGTGCTAATGCCGCATACGACAACACCTTTACCAATTACGAAGCCGACGGCGTTCTCCTTAAAGGCACGGGCGTGTGCCAGAGCTATACCCTGGCCTACCAGCTTCTTCTTAACATGGTCGGCATAGAAAACGATACGGAGACAGGGGACGATCACATCTGGAATATGATCTGCCTGGACGGCGACTGGTATCATGTGGACGTCACCTGGGATGACCAGGAGGAAGGCTGGGAGTACGATTTCTTCTGCGTGACCAACGAGGCCCTGTCAGGCATTGAGAGCCACGAGTGCTATGAGAAACCTCACATTGCGGACAGCTACCGGTACAATTACTTTTACGTGAACGGCTGGCTGGACGATTCTGTTTCATCCATGAGCCGCTTCCTCTCGTCCAGGCTTTCTAATGGAGAAGGAAGCTTTGCCGGGAGCATGGCCATTGACGTGTATGACCGCCTGGGAAAATGGGTCTTCTATGATTACTTTGGAACCGCCGGCGCTATGGCCGTCCGTGTCCTGAGAGATCAGCTCTTTACCTGGAACGGCCATCCCCTGTCCCTGTCCATCAGCTTTAACAAGGAAGATCGTTCCGTGCCGGTATGCGTCCGGATGGAGGAACCGGATTATGTTCTTCCGGGCGCCCTTGCGGAGATCGGCGAGGAAGCCTTCTGCCATGCGCCGATGGAGGCTCTCATATTGCCCGGCAATGTATCCAGGATCGGGGAGAGGGCATTTGCCGACTGCGATAGCCTGTGGCAGATTTACATTCCATCCTCATGCGCGGACATTGCCGATACCGCTTTTGACGGAAGCCAGGTCATGATCTTCTGCGAGAGCGGGAGCGCTGCGGAAACCTTCGCCAGGGAACACAACATGGCTTGTACGGTTTCTTATACTCGTGAATGAATTTAGCTGCCGATTGTATACTCGCGAACGAATTTAACTGCCGATTGCAGTTTTACGCCGCGGTATATGCAGTTACACTAAAATAATTGCCTGCGGCAATTATTAAGTGTAACTAGTATAATTTTGTGCCGCGGTATATGCAGTTACACGATAATTGCCTCGGGCAAGCCTATGGGTTTCCGCCTATATCAATCGGAAAGGTGATTTATGACAAGTGCGTGAAGTAAAAATTCAAGGAGGAAAATGATGAAAAAAGGCGGAATGATAAAGCCGGGAAAAGGCAGTGGCATCCTTTATGGGATTATTACAGCAGCAGTGGGAGCCATTAGCGGCATTTTGATGATGAAGAAGGCGGGAAAGGAAACAGATAGGCAGGGAGATGAGAAGGCAGGTGAAGAAAACGGCAAAAGCGGACGGGAAGGCTCATGAGGCAAACATATACAGAGAAGCTTAGGGCTGTTGTGGAGGGCATTTCTCCCGAGGACGATGACTTCATTGATGAGCTCCTTTCGGCGGCCAGACATTTCAGCTCCTTTGGGGTGAGTGAAAGCTGAGCGGATATTTAAGAGCACGAAGCTTAAGTCCAACGAGGAATGAGAAAGGAAATAATAAGAGATGTCAATACTTCCCGAGAAAAAAGTTTTCAGCATTGAAGACATAGAAGCCCTTCCTGACGGAGAAAGGATGGAACTGATAGATGGAGAAGCCTACGATATGGCGCCTCCGTCACGATTCCATCAGGAGATCGTTGCCGAGCTCCTGGCTGCTATTATCGCTCATATTAAAGTGGAAAATGGCGGCTGTAAAGCATATCCGTCTCCCTTTGCCGTCCGCCTGTTTAATGACGACCGGAACTATGTTGAACCGGATATATCGGTCATCTGCGATAAAAGCAAGCTTACAGACAAGGGATGCAATGGCGCGCCGGACTGGATCATAGAAGTCATGTCACCAGGGACATGGCTTCATGATATGTATCGAAAGCTTGATCTTTACAGAAACGCAGGTGTCAGGGAATACTGGATCATAAGCCCTAAAGAAGGCACGGTCATCGTTCATGCTTTTCCGGACAGCAGGGAATATACGTTTGATGATGACATTCCCGTTTCCATCTGGCCGGAATTTTCCATCTGCATTTCCCGGCTCCTCCGATGAAAGAAATCCGTGTTGCAAGCGTTTAGATTAAGGAGAAGAAATGGTGAGGAAGAACCGTCCCTGTTTCTTCCTCACCATTTCTTCTCCCTATGCCGGAGCGCCTGTGACTTCCCGGAAGCTTTTCCTCCAAAGCCATAAGGCCAATGGCATGCAGATGACTTCTGCCAGGATAAAGCATGTCCAGATGAGCGTAAGGTTTCCAAACTTCTGCACGAGCATGGCCAGGGCTACGGGGAGAAGCGCTTGTCGGCTCATGGTCAGGTACATGCTGCGCGTTCCCATGGAGAGGCCCTGCAGTGCCGAGGCGAAAACCATGTTGGGAATAGAGAAGAGGTATGCGGCGGCCAGGATCCTCAGAGCAGGGATTCCCATGGACATCATGCTTTCCGATGCGTCAAAAATCCTCAGGACAGCTGATGGCGCGGCCTCCAGGACCACAAAGAACAGCATGTAAAGAAGCGTCGAATAGACGAGCGTCCATCGGATCGCGTCTTTCATCCTGCCGTGATTTCCGGCGCCGTAATTATAGGCCATGATCGGGATCAGCCCATTGTTTATGCCGTGGGTGCCAACGGTAACAATTCCCTGGATACGCCCGCAGATCCCATAAAGCGCCACGGCTGTGGATGAAAATCCCAGAAGGATGGAATTTAAGGCTACGCTGACGAAAGAGGTCAGTACCTGTACCAGCGTGGAGGGAATGCCGACCTTAAGGATGGAAGAGATGCTCTCCCCGTCGGGCCGGAGGGTAAAACCAAAGGGGATCTCCTTATTCCAGCGCCGGTTGATAACTATTCCGGCGGCCATTCCGGTGATCTGCCCGATGACCGTGGCAATGGCGGCTCCAAGCGTTTCCAGCCGCGGAATGCCAAAGTACCCGAAAATGAAGATGGGGTCCAGGATGAGGTTGGTAATGGATGCCGCGGACAGCGTGAACAGGAAGAGGTTCGACCGTCCGCTGGCGATCACGAAGCGGTCAAAGACCCACTGCCCCATCTGCCCAAAGGAAAACATCATGCAGACAGAAAGATAGGCAATCCCGTAACGCTCAATGTCCGCGTTGCCGCCTGATTGCCATCGGAAATAGCTTCTCACAAAGAAAAGGCACAGAAGCACGATAAGCAGCCAGGAGCAGAGCGCGATAAATATGGATGCGTCCGCAGCCTTTCGCACCTTGTCATCTCTTTTCTCCCCCAGGGCTTTCGAGATCACGGCATTCAGCCCGACGGCGTTTCCAAAGCCGAGGGCTGACACGAGGATCTGTACGGGAGCTGCCAGGGAAAGAGCCGTCAGGGCCTCCTCAGAAACGCGGGAAACAAATACCGAATCCACAAAATTATACAGAGAGTTGATAAGAAGGCTCAGCATGAGGGGGATTCCCGTTTTAATGATGAGCTTCGCCATGCGTTCTGTTCCCATGGCGTTTTCTACAGGTCTTTCCTTATTCAAAGCATTCAAAGCGGATACTCCTTTCATTTCTGTTCAATTCAAGTCTCGCCCTGCGAGACTTGTGCGCCGCGCGCTGCTGCCGATGGGCAGCCATTACCTTATAGCACGTGTGCGCATCTTGGCGGAGTTTATCTATTTAAAGCGTTGACAAACTAAAACAGATGGATTAACATAAAGCGAACAGGAATCTTGTTTGTCCGGCCTGTGCCGGAAGTTTTTTCAAGAAAGGATCATGACTGCCATGAAAAAAACATTTTTCCGCCGCAACCTCCTTGCCCTGACGATCAGCGCTCTTGTTCTTACCGCGCCATATGCCGTCCTTGCCGACCAGGCTTTGACCGTTGAGGAAGCCTATGGCCTGGAAGAGGTCGAATATGACTATCAGGAGTTCCCGCTTGAGCGCGCCGGGATCGCCCTGCACCTCGACCGCATCACCGTTGCCGATACCGAGCCGGATAAAAACATCCTCCTGGTCCACGGCCTGACCTATTCTTCCCACGAGTTTGACATCGACTATGAGGATTACAGTCTTGTCCGCTTCCTGGCCCGCGAAGGCTACGGCGTGTGGCGTGTGGATGTCGCCGGTTATGGCCGCTCCGGAGAAGTCGAGGACGGCTTTACCCCGGATTCCGATTATGCCGGGGAGGATATCAACGCGGCTATCGAGCTCATCGTCGCCGAGACCGGCCAGGACAAGATCGATGTCCTGGGCTGGAGCTGGGGCACGGTGACATCAAGCCGCTACGCGGCCGCGCATCCCGAGCATCTTAATAAGCTTGTCCTCTATGCCCCCATCATCAGCGGCCTCGGCGCCTACGATGTCGAAGATGCCTTCCACTACAACACCTGGGAGCACGCGGCCGACGACTTCCAGAGGGACAGTGAAGGCGGATACGACCTTGACATCACCGATCCCGTCATCATTGAAATGTACTGCTCCAGCTGCTGGCACTACGACCGCGACTACAGCCCCAACGGCGGAAGACGCGACCTCCTTGTCGATCCTTCCGAGATCCTTATCGATCTTGACGCCATACAGGCCGAAACACTGGCTATCTGCGGAGACGTGGACCCGTATCTTAACTACGACCTTGTCAACACATGCCTCGACCATCTGCCCGAAGGCAGCGAGCTTCACATCATCCCCGGCGCTTCCCACGCCGTTATGATCGAAGCCCCCTATTACCACGAATTTCAGGATACCGTGCTGGCTTTCCTGGAAAAGTAAGCAGCGCGCCCTTGCCAATCGAGCAGGAGAGGAACCTTCCCCTCCTACTCGCCCGGCGGGCCGCCCGTCACCGTCAGGTGACAAATTTCTTATGGGCGGCCCTGCCATAATAAAAAAGCCCTGCGGTTTCCCGATAACAGGTCGGGAAGCTGCAGGGCTTTTGGGGTATAGCCCATGGAGTATTCCAAAAGGTTAGTGGATCAGCATGGTCGTCCCTTCTTCAACGGTGTTAAATATATACTCGATGGTAGGCAGATAGGTTGTAATGCAGCCCAGCGTTCCATTATTAACATAGATGTCCCCGCCGAACTCTTCATTACGCCAGGGGGAATCGTGAAGGCCAATGCCGTAGTCCGTTAATACCATCCAGAAATTGACGTATTTGGAATAGTACACGCCTTCCAGATTCTGGCCTTCAAGAGGAAGGCTCCGCTCTTTCCAGAGAATATGAAATTCTCCCTTCGGGGTATCGCTGACGCCCTTCATTCCGGTCGTACATTCAACGCCCAGGAGGCATTCGCTCCCCTTATAGAATTCCAGCCACTGATAATCGATGTTCACATCGATCCAGTATTCGTCAGAATTCATCATCCTTTCTCTTGCTACCGCGTAATCACCGGTATAGCCGTCTTCTTCCGCCGTGTAGGTATAGGTTCCTTCCTGCTGCTCATAAGCGTCATTCCCGGCATCTTCCTCCGGGGCGCTCTCCTGTGCCTCCTCTGTGACTTCCGGGGCATCCGCGTATCCGCGTATCCTGGCCTCGTCCGCTTCCGTTGCCTTTTCCATCTCTTCCAGGGCCTTCTTGCCTTCCCGGACTTCCGCTGCGGCTGCACGTGCTGCCTCAAGAGAGGGGTCCGTTCCGTCTGTCACTTCCTCATAGCCGCCGGTATAAGTATACTCCCAGGGATTTTCGTATTCATAGTCGGTTCCCCCGTAAATATAGACGGAAGCCACATTCCCGTTCAGGTTCTGGGCGGGAGCGATGATCTCACTGCGATAGAGAAGCCCCTCACAGATGCCGATAACTTCAACCTCTTCCCCTTCTTCAACTCTCCCGATGATCTCGCCGGAAGGGCTGCGGACAATAGCCCAGTGGCTCATTTCCATAGCCGGAACACATACCGGACAGACCAGTGCGCAGACAAAAGCAGCAGTCAGAAGGTTTTTCAGATTTTTCTTCATAAATAAAGTCCTTTCGTTATAGAGTCCTCTTGTTATAGAATTTTTTGTTATAGAATTGTTTGGCGCAGGCGGAAACGATGTATACTACCGGTTTTGCCGACTATATTGGTTATACTAGAAGTACTTGAAAATTACCATCGGTAATTTTCTTAGTGCTTCTGCATATACCGCGGCACAGAACTAAAAAAGTGCTATTTATACTCGCAAACGAATTTAATTGCTGTTCTTAATTTCGCGCCGCGGTATATGCCGTTACACTAGAATAGCTGCTTTCGGCAACTATTAAGTGTAACTAGTATAATTGTGCTCACGAGTATAGAAGGCGTGTCATGTATTATACCTGGCAAATTTTGCAAAATTATAACAACTATGTTACATT
>CAMNNO010000047.1 GCA_946545475.1 uncultured Blautia sp. | reverse complement strand
GTTGTCACCGTTGAAGCCTGATAGCAGACTGTCGAATGCCGCATGTTCCAAAAAAATTTTACGCTTTAATCCAATTCTCCTAAGAGTCGATGTGCGCTTAAGGGGGATTTCCCACTCCTAAGTATCCCTCCCTCACAACAAAAAGCGGGCGTGCCCCTTGGGGAGGGGGGAGGGGGAGGCGGGCCCCGAGAGCTTTGAGCGGCCCCCCTCCCCTGCGCCTACCGCCAGGTAAGTGTAAAATGGAAAGGGATATAAGGGGTGCAGAGTCCCCTTAAAAATTTGTGGTAAAAAAAAACCAGCACCGTTATAGTGCTGGTTTTAGTGGAGACAGTGGGATTCGAACCCATGACCTCTTGAATGCCATTCAAGCGCTCTCCCAACTGAGCTATGCCCCCATCCGGTGTACCGCTCGCTGCTTGGTACTGTTATAAGATAACACAGGTTGAACGAATTGTAAAGGACTTTTTTTAATTTTTTTTATTTTTTTTATTTTTCACTATAAACGTACAATTTTAGTAATCGAGCCGTCCGCTGCCTTGCGGCAGCAGACGGCTTGTGGGCAGGGCGGCAGCCCTTTTTATTCCAGAATCTCCCAAGCCGGAATGATGGGAGGCATGTGGCGTTTGAACGCGGAAGCCGCCTCTTTTCGGCGGATGATCTCATCAGCAGAAGCGTCGCCGCTGCTGCCGCTGCGGATATAGTCATGGATCTGCTGGTAGGTGACGCCCAGCTTAACCTCATCAGCCACTCCGGAGAGCCCGTCAGTTGGAGTCTTTTTGACCAGGTGTACGGGGATCTCGGGCATAGTCAGACCTACGGCCACAACTTCCATACTGGTCAGCTCACCTAAGAGTGCAAAGTCGCAGGAGGTGTCGCCGTCCTTGGTGCAGTAGCCGACGGTGGCCTCGGACAGGTTTCCGGTGCCGCACAGCCTTCCGCCCAGGGCCTGGGTGATGTAGCGGAGCGCTGTCATGCGCAGCCTTGGGCCAACATTAATGTCGCTTTCCTTCACATAGGAAACGGGAAAGCCCTCGCCGTCCGCCTCGATGGCGGCATGGAGAGCCTTATGCATCTCTCCGATGTTCAGGATACGGCTCTGTATGCCAAGGGAGCGGCATACCTCCTGGCTGTCAGCGATGTCGCTCTGGACGCCGTCGGGCATCATGACGCCGTACACATTCTCGCGCCCGAAAGCCCGGGACAGGAGGGCCGCGCATACGGTACTGTCTTTCCCGCCGGACACTCCGAGTATCACCCTGGTAAAACCGCTTTTTTCGCGCAGGATCTTAAGGTTCTGTACCAGATTATCTCTTACCTTTTCGGCCTGAAATTCCATAGTTGTTTCTCCTCTCAAAGTGCCTATACTCGCGAGCACAATAAAATAACACTTTTTATACTAGTTACACTTAATAATTGCCGGAGGCAATTATTCTAGTGTAACTGCATATACCGCGGCACAGAATTGCAATCGGCAGCTAAATTCGTTCGCGAGTATAATTCTGTGCCGCGGTATATGCAGAAGTACTAAGAAAATTACCGGTGGTAATTTTCAGTACTTCTAGTATGGCGAGACGCATCTGCTGCCTCCCTGCATGGCATCCTCCCCGTCTTAACGTCGGGAGTCTTCTTGCTGACAGAGGGCAGCGGCAGCGTTTCGCCGTCAGGGGGGCGGCCAACTTTAAGGGCCGGCCTGGGGACGGTTTCACGGGGTTGCGTTCTTGTCGTCCAGCATGTCCATCTTCACCTGGTAGTAGGCGGGGGACATGTCCAGATAGTGCTTGTGGGGATTTTCAAAGCGCTGCTCCTCTTCCCAGATCTCGTTTTCCAGCTGCTCCTTGACATAGTGGGCGATCTCTTCCGTCGGCTTCTGGGGGAACTGGCGCTGGCCGCCTTTGATGACCGGGATCTGGAGCTTCTTCGCGGTGCAGTTCTGGAAGAAGAGCTTCTTCCAGGGCTTTTCCTGGTCAACGTAGTAGTAGGCATCTTTGACATTTACCTCTTCGCCGGCCATGGTAATAAGGTCGGCGATGGCTTTGCCCTTTTCGTCGTAAATGCGGTAAACGTCCTTAAGTCCCGGGTTTGTGATCTTTTCGATCGTTTCGGAGAGCTTGATGCGGGGCGTCATGACGCCGTTTTCTTCCACGGCGGCCAGTTTGTAAACGGCCCCGAACACAGGCTCCGACCTGGCGGTGATCAGCCTCTCGCCGACGCCGAAGGAGGAAACCTCCCCGCCCTGGCGCAGGATGGAGTGGATGGTGAACTCGTCGAGGCTGTTGGAGATGACGATCCGGGCTGTCTCGAAGCCGGCGCTGTCCAGCATCTTGCGGCTCTCCCTTGTCAGGTACGCGAGGTCGCCGCTGTCTATGCGGATGCCGTAGTTGGTCATCTCGACCCCGCGCTCCTTCATCTCCTGAAAGACCTTGATGGCGTTGGGAAGTCCCTCGTGAAGGACATCATAGGTGTCCACCAGGAGGATGCAGTTGTGCGGATAGACTTCCGCGAATTTGCGGAAAGCGGTCAGCTCGTCCTTGTAGTACATGACCCAGCTGTGGGCCATGGTGCCGCCAACCGGGATGCCGAATTTCTGGCCGGCCAGGACGGTCGCCGTGCCGGTCACGCCGCCGATGTAGGCAGCCCGGGCGCCGTATACGGCGGCGTCGTTATTGTGGGCCCGGCGGGCGCCGAAATCGGAGACGGGACGGCCCTCGGCCGCTCTGACTATCCGGCGGGCCTTGGTCGCGATAAGGCTCTGATGGTTGACCTGGGCCAGAAGCTCGGTTTCGATGATCTGGGCTTCCACCAGGTCCGCCACCACGGTGATGACCGGCTCGTTGGGATACATGACCGTTCCCTCGGGGAAGGCATAAACATCGCCCTTAAAGCGAAAGCATTCCAGATATTCCAGGAATTTTTCGTCAAACATGGAGAGATTTCTGAGGTAGGCGATGTCCTCCGGGTTGAAGTGAAGCTCGGTCAGGTAGTCGATGATCTGCTCCAGCCCGGCGAAAATGGCATAGCCGCCATCGTCGGGATTCCGGCGGTAAAAGACATCGAAGGCTACCCGGCTGCGGGCGCTTTCCTGGAGAAAATAGCCATTTGCCATTGTCAGCTCGTAGAGGTCCATCATCATGGCGATGTTGACATTATTCATATAATTTTTTTCCTTTCCTTGGCCGATAGGCGGCCAGACAGACAAAAACTCGCAATGGGCTGAGGAGTAACAAGAGCTCCGTACTTTTAAGCCTCTGGCTTTTCTTTCTCATCGCCCTTCTTCTGTCCCTCCACCGACAGGGAGGGGGCCGCTTCCGGCTGAGCCGGTGTCCCCGCGGACAGCGAAGGGGCCGCTTCCGGCTGGGCCGGTGTCCCCGCGGACAGCGAAGGGGCCGCTCCCGTCCGGGCGGATGCCTCGGCAGCCTTCTCCGGGTGCATGTCCTTGTCGTACAGGTCGTAGATGGTCAGCGTGACGATCTCCTTCGGATCGGGGTTTTCCAGGGCGGCGATGCGGCGGGCCTGGTTGGTGACAAATTCTTCAAACATGTTGCGGACTTCCCGGGCGTTGGCGAAGTTTTCGCGCTGGGTGAGGATCTTGGCCTTTATCATCTCGCGGATCTGGCGGGCGGCATCCTCCTCCACCTCGTAGTCGTATTTGCGGCAATTCATGTAAAAGATTTGCTCCAGCTCGTCCAGGGTATAGTCCGGAAACTCGATATATTTATTGAAGCGCGATTTCAGGCCCGGGTTGCTGTTTATGAACTTTTCCATCAGGCTGGTATAGCCGGCCACGATGACCACAAGGTCTTTGCGGTTATCCTCCATGGCCTTCAAAATGGTGTCGATGGCCTCCTGGCCGAAGGGATCGTCCTTCTGGGACAGGGCGTAGGCCTCGTCTATGAACAGGACGCCTCCCATCGCTTCCTGAATGCGCTCCTGGGTCTTGATGGCGGTCTGCCCCACATATCCGGCCACCAGGCCGGAGCGGTCCACCTCCACCAGCTGTCCCTTGGAGAGGACGCCGATCTTCTTGTAAAGCCTTGCCAGTATCCGGGCGACGGTCGTCTTGCCGGTGCCGGGGTTGCCGGTGAATACCAGGTGCAGCGATACCGGAACCGCCTTAAGGCCCTGCTCCTCGCGCATCTTCTGCACCTTGACAAAAGAGACCAGTTCCTGGACATCGTGCTTTATGGTCGAAAGGCCGATGAGGGCTTCAAGCTCCGCCATGGGGTCGTCGTCCTCCTCTTTTTCGGCCGTTTCTGTTTTCGCCTCTGTCTTCACAGCGCTCTCCGCCGCGATGCCGCCCGGCTTTTGTGCATTCCCGCTTTCCTTGCCTCCGGGCCGCCCAGCTTTATCCAGCGCATCCTTTGCGCCGTCTTTTCCAGAACTCTCTTTTCCAGAACCTTCTTTTCCAAAGCTTTCTTTTCCAGAGCCCTCTTTTCCAAAGTCCTCTTTTCCAAAGTCCTCTTTTCCGTAGCCTTCTTTTTCAGGACCAGCCTTTCCAGCGTCTCCTTTTTCTTTCCCCGTTTTATCTTTTCCGGTACTTCCCTTCGCCCCGGACTCTCCTTTATCGCCGAATAAGCTACCCACCCCGAAGGCCGGCGCCATATCGTCGCCGAATGTCGCCAGCTCATCCAGGAGCTGATGGACCTCCTTCAAAGCGTCCTGGGCATTCTTCACGGCCTCATCCTCAGAAAGCAGATGGGGGATATCCGGGAAGGGCTCATCCTTGCCGGACTTTGGGAACATATCAGCCCCGGCTTCCGATGAGGTGCTTTCTTTATCAGAGAAACCTTCTTTATCAGAGGAGCCTTGGGCGGGAAAGTTTCCGGGCCTGACCCGGTCGCCCGTTCCGAACAGGTCGCCGTAAAGCCCTCCGAAAAGGTCATGGCGGGCGCTGTCCAGTTTGTCAAGGGAAGTGGTATCATCATTTTTCTTCTTCAAGATATCCTCCTTCTCCCCCGGCATCGCGGGGGACGATCATAGGGGCAGAGTCCTTTACAGGGAATCCGGTTTCTCCGCGCTGGCGGGCTGCTGCTCTTCTTTCCCAGCCGGGGCTTCCTTCTTCTCGCCTGCCGGTGGGGTCTTTCGGCCTGCCAGGGGATTTTTCTGGCCTGCCAGAGGATTTTTCAGCCTGTGGGAGGATTTCCTGGATTTTTTGGCCTTCTGGTTCTTTCTGGCGCTGATGTCCTCCGGGCGGGCAAATGTGCCGTCCTTCCTGTAGTAAACGCCGCCCCGCTTCACAAGCTCATCCCCATCGGAATCCTTCTTCTCCGGTTCATTCGCCTCTGCATCCTCGCTCGCCAGGATCGACCTTCTCCTGGATTCCAGCTTAAACAAAAGCTCATGGTAGAGGTAGTCCGAAATGGCGGCAAAGGGGATCGAGAGCAGGATGCCCGGGATGCCGAACATCCGGCTTCCCATGATGATGCAGATCAGGATCCACAGGGAAGAAACGCCCAGCTGGCCGCCGAAAAGCCTCGGCTTCAGGATATAGCCGTCAACCGTCTGGAGGCCGATGGTAAAAACAAGGAAGAGAAGCGCATGCCAGGGATTGATGAGGACCAGGATAAAGGCCCCTATGACGGCTCCCAGCACCGGCCCGAAGGTGGGCGCCAGGTTTGTCACGCCGACCACCACCGAGATCAGGACGCCATAGGACATGGAAAACAGCCGCATAAAAATATAATTGGCAAAACCGATGATAAGGCCGTCAAGAAGATCACAGGCAATGTAGCGCACCATGATGGAGTTGCAGCGCCCCCAGAACTGAGCCGCGATGTTGAAATTCCTGGTGGGAAGCAGCGCCCTCATGAAGCGCCCCATCCCCGCGGACATATCGTCCCGGTCCATAAGAAAATATATCGCCAGGATAAAGGAAATAACGCCCAGAAATACGCCCTTGCCGATATTGTAGGACGTATTGATGATCCGGTTAAAGTTCTGGGGGATCTCTCTGGCCAGGTTATTTAAGAAATCCGTGCCCCAGTCCACCAGGTCGGAAATGTTGATGTTGATATCGCTGCTGACCAGTTCCAGGTTATGCAGCAATTCTTCCAGCGTCGCCGCGTAGGACTCAAAATTTCCCACAAATGTCACGACACTGTCCACCAGCTGGGGCACCAGGGCGATCAGCAGGAAAACGATCCCCAGCACGACCGTCACCAGAGCCAGGATGACCGATATCGTCCGCTTCGCCTTCTCATCCCGCATCTTGAAAAACAGGGTCTTTTTATACACAGTGACCAGAGGATCTATGACATAAGCAATAAGAGCCGCTATAATGACGGGCAGGCACGTGATCGCAATCGTATGAAAAACTCCCCGCAGGCTCGTCAGGTTGGTGATGATGAGGTAAAACAGAACAACAATGCAGCCGGCCAGCGCATTCGCCGCCCAGCGCTTTTCCAGTATCTTTTTATCAAACTTCACGCAAAAACCTTCTTTCTTATAATCTCGGTGCGGATCGGCAGGCGCATTCGCCTTCCCATCTTTCCCGGAAGTTTTCATGATGTCCGCAGCATCCCGTCATAGCCTGCCTTTATTATAATTCCAATGGAAAACCTTGTAAATCAAAAATAAAAAAAATGTTTCTTAATAAAATGCCTTTTCCTTGACCATTTTGGGAATTTCGGTATAATAAAGGCCTAAGGATCTGTCACAGGCCCGCCTGGGCCGCGGACTCTTCCTTCGTTCCCCGTAGACAAGGCTCTTAAACACATGTTTAAAGAAAGGAAATGAAATGGAAAAAACTTACTTTAAGCTGAAGGAAAACGGCACCACAGTCCGGACCGAGATCATTGCCGGGCTCACCACTTTTATGACCATGGCCTACATCATCGCCCTGAACCCCAACCTCCTGACCAACTTCGATCAGGGGAGCCCTCTGTGGAACGGCGTATTCCTGGCGACCTGCATCGCCTCGGCCATCGGTACCTTATTTATGGCTTTCCTGGCCAACAAACCCTTCGTCATGGCTCCCGGCATGGGCCTCAACTCCTTCTTTGCCGTCGTCGTCGCCAACATCGCGGCCATGACCGGCATGACGTACCTGGAATCCTTCCAGTCCGCCCTCTGCATCATCTTCTTTGAAGCCATCATCTTCATCGTCCTGTCCGTCCTCAACATCCGTGAAAAGATCGTGGACGCCATCCCCCTGGGCGTGCGCCTCGGCATCGGCCCGGCCATCGGCCTCATGCTGATGAACATCGGCTTCGGCTCCAACGTCGGCATCTATTCCGAGAACGGCGGCCCCTTCTACGCCATGCGCGACTTCTTCGGCGCCCTGACCGCCTCCTATGCCCAGGAGCAGATGGGCAGCGGCTATTCCATGATGGTCATTACCGTGATCACCATGTTCCTCGGCCTGTTCGTCATCGTCGCCCTGGACCACAAGCATGTGAAGGGCGCCGTGCTTTACGGCATGGTCGTCGCCTCCTGCTTCTACTGGGCCGTGGAAGCCTTCGTTCTCAACACGGACCCGTTCGCGACGCTGAAAAGCGCTTCCTTCGTCCCGCCCTTTAAGGACATGTTCGACACGACCCTTTTCAGCCTGAATTTCAGGGGCATCTTCCATATCGGCTGGTTTACCCTGATCACGCTGATCATCACCTTCTGCATCATCGATATGTTTGACACCATCGGGACACTGGTGGGAACCGCCTCCAAGGCCAATATGCTCGATGCCGAGGGCAACATGCCCCAGATGAAGGAAGCCCTCCTTTCCGACGCCGTCGGCACCCTGGCCGGCTCCCTGACCGGTACCTCCACCGTCACCACCTTTGTGGAGTCCGCCTCCGGCGTGGCGGCCGGCGGCCGCACGGGCCTTACCGCCCTGGTCTCCGCCATCCTCTTCTTCCTGTGCATCTTCCTGGCCCCCGTCGCCGCCATCATCCCGGCCGCGGCAACCTCCTCGGCCCTGATCTATGTCGGTATCCTGATGCTGCAGAACCTTAAGAAGATCGACTTTGAAGATATCTCCCAGATGCTGCCGGTAGCTATCATGCTGCTCGCCATGCCGATTTCCGGTTCCATCGGGCACGGGATCGGGCTGGCGCTCATCAGCTACGCGATCATTAAGATCTGCACGGGCAAGGCGAAAGAGGTTTCTGCCTTGACTTACATCCTGTCGATCATCTTCCTGTTCAAATTCTTTGCGGCTCTGTAAATTTCGAGTTGCTGGAAAGAAATAGGGAAGAAATGGGGACGGTTCTCTTTTCTTATAACCACAAGAAAAGAGAACTGTCCCCATTTCTTCCCCAAAAAAGCCCTGCTCCTTCTCTTTTGTTGAGAGGAGCAGGGCTCTTGTTTTATTATCGCAGGGGCGGCGTAAGGAAATTATCGCCTTGCGGCGAACGCCGCCCCGCGGGCGAGTAGGAGGGGAAATTTCCCCTCCTACTCAATTATCGCATCGCAGGGGCGCGGCGAGCGCTGTCCCGCGGGCGGGCAGGAGGGGAGGATCCCCTCCTGCCCGATGTTTTACTTGAAGAACTCGGGGGATTCGACGGCGCACCAGAGGGCGTTTTCATGGCCGAGGGTGGTGGCGGCGCGGATGTCAAGGGTCTGCGCGTTTTTGACATCGATAGCGAAGGATACAGGCTCGTCGAGGACGGTGAGGGGATCGATGGTGCAGGCGGGGATGCCGTCTACATAGATCGTCAGGGCGACATAGTCATCGGGCGATTCCGGATCGCTGCAAATGTGGAACGTGCCGGCGAACGTGCTGTATTTCTTGGCAAGGGCAATGACAACGCGGCCGCCCTCGGTGGCGTTAAGGGCAATGGCCTTGACCATCGGCTCGCCGGAGGCATCATAGAGAGGCGCGTCCTCATCGTCGTACCAGAAGCTGGCGTAGCTGGCCAGGGTCTTGAGGCTGCCGTAGGATACCGCATTGGCCGGAGCCTCAGCAGCGGCAGCTTCCTCAGCGGGAATTTCTTCCGGGGTTTCCTCGGCAGCTTCCTCGGAGACTTCCTCGGAGATTTCTTCGGAGGCTTCCTCAGCGGCTTCCTCAGAGGCTTCCGCAGTCTCCTCGCTCTTCGGTCCGGCGCTTGTCGCGGAGGTGATCACGCAGTCGTTGACAAACCGCTGAGCGATGCGGCTCTGGATGGCGCTGTCGGCTTCTGCCTCGGTGGCGTAGAGCTTTCCTTCCCATCCGTTATTGGCGGTAAGGGTGCCATCCGGCTCGGAGATGATGTCATCGGAGAAGGTGACATAGTAGATATCCTTGTTTTCGGCCTCGCTCCCGGCATTCCTGACGGGGATCACGACATGGTTGACCAGGTACAGGCTGTTTCCGGGCGCTGCCATGCTGCTGGAGGAAGCAAAGGTTTCCTTCTCATAGGAAGCCGTCATGCCGTTCCACACAACATAGCCTTCCCCGGCAAGAGAAGCGCGCACATCGCTGCCCTCGGTAAGGACCTGGGCAATCGCCGCTTCCTCGGCTGCCTGGATAAAGGAAGACAGGCGCTCGTCATCGGCGCCGTCAAGCGTCACCTTAAGGGTGGGCACGCCGCTGACCTCGGCCTCAACGGTATCGCTGGACACCGCGTAGCCCATTTCCAGAAGCTTCTCGGCATCATAGGTAAACGTCATGCTATAGAGGTCGCCGTTATCGGCGGTGATGCCTTCCTCGGCGTCCATGCCATACATGGAGGTATAGCGGACAAAGGGCTGGCTCTCATCAACCGTGCGGATGGCCGTCAGGTTGGGAGCCGTGCCGGTAAAGGAAACAGACAGGGCATCGGAAAGGTCAAGCTGCTCCGGCTCCACAAGGCCCGTGATGACGGAAGTGATCTCCTTGGCGCTGAACACAAGGCCCTTATCGCCGAGCATGTTCATATCAACACCCATGGGAACGGTCACTCTCTGGCCGTTCTGCAGGGCTGTGGGAAGGTCTTCGTCCCCGGCAGCCGCCGCAAAGACCCTGCGGATCTCATTTTCGGCCTCTTCCCCGTTCATACCGGGATTCTGCTCCATAAGGATGGCGCCGCCGTCCGCGATGAGGCTGTCCTCGTCAAACACATAGAAGGCCCTTCCGGCGCCCTCAAAGCCCTCAAAATCCAGATAGGAGTAATCGTTGAGGGAAAGCGAGCGGGTATCCTTAAGGCCGGCAGCCGTCACGGCCTTCTCGCCGCCGTTCAGGTTGACGCCGATCTCGGGGATATAAAGGCTGCCGTTATTGCGGGCGGCCACAGCGGTCACGGTCTCGCCGTTAGAGAGGCCCTCTGCCGGCTCGGCAGCTATGGTAAACGCATCGGCGACACTGGAAGCAATGACATCCGCGGCATCCGCGGCGCTTCCCTTTTCAAAGCCGTAGGCCGCGCGCTCCTCGGCGGCGAAAGCCTTCTCAAGGGCGGCAGCGGCAGCGGAGGCGTTAAATTCGGCATTGGCATAGCCAAAGCCCTCAAACCCGCTGATCGTGACATCAAGGAAATCCGCCAGGGACAGGTCCACCACAGGCACAAGGCCGGAAACGGATCGGCTCACATCGCTGCAGGTGAAGGTGATGCCGGCCGAGGGAAGATAGCTCTCCGCCACGGCAACAGCGCTCGTCACCGTATCGCCCGTGGACAGGCCGTCGAATGTGGTCTGGTCAAAGCTCACGCCGTCCAGAAGGGAGGCGGCATCCGCATTGTCATCCGAAAGGCCGAGGAGGGCTTTCTTCTCCGCCACGGCGGAAAGGACGGCATCCGTATCCAGGGCGATCTCGGCCTGGCCGTAGCCTTCAAAGCCGGAAACGTTCACGGTGATATAGTCGTTGAGGGAGAGGTCCGTTTTCGGCACCAGTCCGTCAGCCTTCACCTTGATGGTGCTGTTATTCACGTTGACGCCGAAATCCCGGAGAAATTTCTTGTCCAGGCCGCTCGTGATCTCGATCTCATCGCCGTTCTTGAGGCCCTCGGCCTTGGAAACGGTATAGCCCTTTTCCATCTCCGGAAGCAGGGCATCAAGGGCAGAGCGCTTTTCATCGGAAAGGCCCTTTTTGCCGCCAAGGTCCGCAGCCAGCTTCTCGGCGTCCACGGATACGGCGAGGGTGCCCTCCTCATTCAGGCCCTTAAAGACAGCGGTGACATAATCCGCGGCATTCAGCTTTTTGCGGCTGCCGCAGGCAACGGCAAAGATGGCGATGATGACCAGAAGGATGATCCCGCCAAATATGCCCAGCTTTTTGGGACCCATAGGTTTCAGCTTGTTTTCCCAGAGTTCGGTGAGGGATTCCTTGCAATCCCGCATCTGATACTTGAAGCTGTTAAAGCCGCCGCCGCCAAAGGAACTGGGCATCCAGGAGGGACGCTCGCGATGGCCGCCGCTTTGGGTGGTTTTCTTGATTGCCATGGCAATAAAACTCCTTTCTCCGTCGAGTCATTATGATATTCTGCAAAAAACGTCCTTGGTCAGAACAGCCCTCCGGCCTTTCGCCTCTGAACAAAAGATTTTGTCAGAACGGCCCTCCGGCCTTTCGCCTCTGAACAAAGGAGGCCCCGCATAAATATGCGATAGCCTTTTCCCGCTTATTTACTATTCTAACATATTTTTTTTCTCTTTTCATCTGTTTTTGTATAAAAGTGCAAGAATTTTCGTTCCACCCTTTTAGTACCCCCTGGTCCGGTCAACGGCATGGGCAAGGGGTCGGCCGGCGCAGTAATTTTCAAAGTCCTCAAGGAAAAGCTCGCAGCTTTTCCTTACGGTATAGGGCAGGGTCATGTTGCCGGAGCAGTGCGGCGTGATCAGCACCTTTTCGCAGCTGTAGAAGGGATGGTCGGCCGGAAGGGGCTCGGTGTCGAAAACGTCCAGCGCCGCCCCGGCGATGTGCCCGTCGCGCAAGAGGTCGAGAAGAGCCTCCTCATCCAAAGCGGAGCCCCGGCCCACGTTGACCAGGAAAGCGCCCTCGGGAAGAAGGGAAAGCCTCTCCCGGGACAAAAACCTTCCGGTCTCCTTTGTCCCCGGAAGGCAGGCGATAACGATATCGGCCAGGGGAAGGACCTCCTCCACCTTATCAGAGGGATACACCTGGTCAAAAAGGCCGCTCTTGTCGAGCCCGCTCCGGTTGATGCCGGTGATGGAGGCGGGTGTGAAGCTCCTTATGCGCCTTGCCGCCTCGCGGCCGATGTCGCCGGTTCCCAGGATGAGCACACGGCTGTCCCGGATCGAATGGATGGGAAGGGTGCGCACCCACTGCTTCTGCCGGACGATCTCGGTGTATTCCGGCATGCGCCGGAGCAGCATAAGAGTCACCATGACGATGTGCTCGGCGATCGTCACGCCATAGGCGCCGGAGGAATTGGACAATATAGCGTCCTCCGGAAGGCCCGCCTGCGGCGACAGGTAATTTTCCACGCCGGCGGTAAGGCTGCACAGCCACTTAAGGCCCGGCGCCGCTTTGATAAGTTCGGCGCCCTGGCCGTAGATGATCTCGGCATCGGCAAGATGCGGCATGGCCTCCTGGTTGGATTCGTAGAAAGCGACCTCGTAACCGCGGCGCTTCGCGGCTTCGCGGATCTTTTCGCGCTCATTTTCCAGAAGCAGTTTATGGATGACCGCTATTTTCTTTGACATATGGTTAGCCCTCCTGTTTGTATGCCCTGGGAACATCCCAGGATTTATGCCTTCCAGCTATCGTCATATAATGACGATAGCCATTTTTCCTATCGTGTCATAGATATCCTTGACGATATCCATATCCATCCAGACCTCTCCCAGCATGGGGTCCTGGATGCCCACGACCCCCTCCTCCATGTCATACCCCGCCAGCATGACACAGTGCTCGTTCCAGTACCAGTAGTATTCCCGGCCCCGGAACTCGCTGCTGGCTTCGGTCTCCATGACATCATCGTAGTACATGGTCACCCAGATACATACCGGGCGGTCCATGACCAGGTACTGGAACAGCTCTTCCAGCTCAAGGCCCGTGGCGTTGTAGGCGCGGTACGATGAGCCCTGGGAGTGAAGGTAGCGGTTGGCCGTCACGGCAAGGCCCGGGGCGTAAATGCCGGCGCCCTCGTAGGAATAGGGGTCGCCGATATAGGCGATGGTAATGTCCTCGATCTCCTCCGCGTAGGGCAGGTAGTTGTCCGCGATCTCCGTCTTGCCGACATCAAAGCCCAGCGAGTTGAGGGCCATGGCCAGGGATACGCTCTCGCAGCCGGTCGGGAGCTCCGGCTCCTGGAGGATGTTTTCCACCTCCAGGAGGGCATAGTCCGGCAGCTCGTACAGCTCCATGTACGAGGGCAGGCCCTCGATCTCGTCGTAGGCCGCCTGTGAAACCACCCACTCATCACCGGTGCCGTTTTTCCGCCTTCTGCGGCCTTCATACAGGCTGAAGCTCATGCTCCCGGCCATGCTGACCGACCCGTTCACCGTGCGGATGAGGTTCTTGCGCTTTTGCAGCTCCTCCTCGTCGATCCCCAGTATCTCTTCTTCTCTGCGGCCCGCCTCTGAGGAGGTGCTCCCTTCCGGTGCCTGCGTGCCGGAGGCGTAGTTCTCTCCAACAAAGACATTGCCATCATAAGCGCTGTCGGCGGCCTCCCCGGTGTAAGTGGCTTCCTGGAACTCCACCTCAGCATTTGCCGCCGCAAGCTCCTTTTCCTTCTCCCGTTTCAGGCGGCTCTGGCGGGATGCGACGGCGGCCACGCCCAGAATGCCGATACCCGCGACAGCCAGAATAAGAGGCATCATCCGCCTGCTGTTTTTTTGTCTTTTGCTCCTGCTGTTTCTATGATCTGCCATTTTCTTCTCCCATATTTCTGTCTTTATGCCGATTATGGCCAAGGTGCGCTTTGAGCAAATATTCTGTTGCCGCTGTCGTTCCATCCTGACTCGGTTAAAGCTTAGTGATTCTTTTCATGCGCCGGATATTTCTGTCAAAATTCCGTGCGCGTACTATAGGGTTCTTTATTCTTCATCAAGGTGCGAAAGCCTTATGATATCCTGGCCGACATGAAGGACTTTTACCTTCTGCCCGGGCAGGAGGAGCAGCATCTCCTCATGCTCGGAGGCTTTTGCCCTTAAGATCTGCTCATCGCTGCCGATCAGGTAGATATAGGTATTGCCGTCGATCACGATGTCCCGGATATCCCGGATCGTCACCTCGGTTTCCCTGGCATCCGTCATGTCCAGGCGGCCGGGCGAGGGAAGGACTTCCTCATCGGAAGAGAGCCCCAGGAGGGCCCGGTATTTTTTCAGGCATTCCGCCTGGGTCGCCGCCGTGGTCACCAGGTTGTACTGCTCCACATTGACGGCCGCGTAGAGCTTGACAAGGCCGCTGGAATCCTTCATGACCATGATATAGGTCGGGTTATCGTCCACGTTGATGAGGGACGGGAAGCTGGCCTGGTAGCGCTTTTCCTGGACCTCACCCTCGGCGGCGGCCATGGCGGATTTTTCGTCGGCGCCGGCTATGGCAAAATAGTGGCTCTCGCCGGTGCGCTCATTGGCCAGGAGGAAGCCTATGTTCGAGCTGTCGTTGTTGACGGAGGTGATGCCGGTGTAGATCCATATGTCGCCATCCTTGGCCACATACCCGTAGTCGGCGGCCGGCTTCTGGTCCTCCTTGTCGTCATCCGAGGAGGCATAGCGGGTCACCTGACGGCAGCCCCGCTTTCCGAAAATGCTGTTCCAGAAGCCGTTCTGGTAGGTGCCGAACCAGTTGTACTGGCGGCAGATGGTGTCGCCGTCATACACGATATCCGCCCAGACGGGGACATTTTCCAGGCTGTACGCGTCCATATGTCCCGTCACGGGGTCCAGGATGATGCAGCCGCTGACGGTTTTTCCCCCGAAGAGGGAGATGGTCTTTTTATAGACCGATGCGATGTAGAAGGGGTTTCCCTCCTCATCGATCTCAAAATGCAGGTTGCCGAACATGACGGTCGGGTAAGTCATGCGGATACGCCGGGCAGCATCCTCGAGGAAGTAGGCGGAGGGCACGTATATCATGGGCGATGCGGCCTCCTGGTAGGAGGCGGACATGGAGACCGGGTCCACCGTCACATAGCCCGGCACGCCGGTTTTATGGTTGCCGATCCACTTAAAGAAGCCGGCATAGTCAAGGGCCGCCACTTTTTTCGGCGTCCCCTGGTAGTCGATCTGGGAATACTCGTCGGAAACATTATACTGGCTGACCACGCTGGCCAGGGCGCCTATCTCGCGGTCGCCCAGCATCCGGGCCGAGGCGGTGTCCATAAGGGCAATGGAATCGGTGCCGAAGGACTCCGGCAGGTCTTCCGAAAACTCCGCGTCCCGGACCGGGAGGATGGAGGCATAGCCCCCGGCGTGGAAAATGGGCGCTCCCGAAAGGGCGGCGACCACAAAGACCAGAAAAAGGGCCAGGAGGATATAGAACGGCCTCTCGAAGGAGCGGTAAGCCTTTTCGTCCCCCTCGGGCACCTTAAGGTCCGGTATCCGGGAAAGGACTTTGACAAAGCCATAGACGCCAAGGCTGCCCATTAAGGCGATAAAAAAGGATGGCGCGTGGATATTAATGGGAACCAGCGCGACAAAAAAGGCAAAGAACCAGAAAACCGCCGCCCCCAGAAGCCCCCAGAGGGACAGGCCCGTCTTCACGGAGTTTCTCTTTTTCTTTTTGCCGGTCTTCTCCCGGTCTGCCGTCCGTTTCCTTACCTCCACGATCTCCACGATCTTCGCATCACTCATCATGATCTCCCCTTTCTGCAAAGATGACGATACGCAGCTGCCCAGAGCGCCGGTTTCTTATCAAAGGCCTGCTGCCGGCGCCGGATTCCATGTCAAAGGCCTGCTGCCGGCGCCGGATTCCATGTCAGAGGCCTGCTGCCGGCGCCGGATTCCATGTCAAAGGCCTGCTGCCGGCGCACGGCTCAATGAATGCCGTCTTTTTCCCGGCCGCGCCCCCATATTTCCCGCACGACAGATCCGGCGCAGGGGCGGCGGTAGGGGTTGAACTTCTTATTAAAAGCCACATAGGCCTCATCCACCTGAAAATCCCGGAACAGGGCTTTAATGTCCTCGGAGATGTCCTCCTTTTTTTCTTTTATGACAGGCCCGGGCAGGAGGCTTATGTCAAAGTAAAAGTCATTCATCTCGTCCCTGTAAGCTTCATAGTCGTACATATAGAACAGCATCGGCCTCTGGAGGTTGGCATAGTCAAAGAACACGCTGGAATAGTCGGTAATGAGCATGTCCGAGACCAGATAAAGGTCGTTGACCTCATCGTAGTCCGATACGTCAAAGACAAAGCCCTTATAGGCGGCCAGGTCAAGGCTGTTGCGTATGAGGTAGTGGGTGCGGAATAAAATGACCGCCTCGTCCCCTATCCCCGCCTTAAGAGCGTCAAAGGACAGGCCCAGATCGCAGACCAGCCCGGCGCTCTCATCGTGCTGGCTGTGGCGCCAGGTCGGCGCGTAAAGGATGACCTTTTTTCCCTCCGGGAGCGAGAGCTTTTCCCTGACGGCCCGGACATAGGCCTCGTCGGCGGTGAAGAGCGCATCATTCCTGGGATAGCCGAACTGGATGATCCTGGCGCGCGGGCTTAAACGGAAGGCGTTTTTGACGACCTCCGAATAAAAGTCCGAGGGCGAAAGAAGGTAGCTGATCTGCCGGCCTTCCCTGATGTAGCGCTTAAAGGTAAAGCGCCGCTCGGACGGGGGCAGTCCCCGCCTTGGGACATCGCAGCCGATCTTTTTTAAGGGGGTCCCGTGCCAGGTCTGGATATACACCTGGCCCTCCCGCCTGTAAATGCCATGGCTCAGAATATAGTTGGTCACCCAATATTTGGCCCGGGCATAATAGCGGAAGTATTTCCGGGAATGGTATCTGACCACCCGGGTCCCGGGATAGAGCTCCTCCAGGTACTTATACTTTTCCGGGTTTTCAAACATCCAGACCTTGGTATAGCCCTTGCCCCACTCTTCCCGGCACAGGGCTTCAAAAATGGCCCTTGGGCTGCAGGAATAGCTCTGCCCCAGATAGGATTCAAAGACAATGATCCTGGGGTTTATCCTAAGATAGCGGGCATAGAAATCATAGCGGGCTTTCTGGACGCGAAGATATATCTTAACAGCCGCGTCCTTAAGCGACTGGGATCTGTTCAGGGTTTTCCGGAGAAAACGGGGCGTTTGGGCCATAAAGTCCTTCACCTCCACAGGGATATTCGATCATATTCCGGCATCAATGCGTTTGCTATATATTCTCGTTTCTTATATTTTCCCGCAAAAAGCGGGCATATATGCGGTTCCGGGTCCTTGCGGGCAGCAAGGCAAGCGTTACGCGCATCAGGCAGTTCCGGATAAGATCCGGGACGCCTATGATGCCCTCCCGCCTTAAGTACCGCTGGAAAGCCAGCACCCGCCCGGCATAGGAAAAGCTTCCCCGGCGGGCCGCAAAGCCGCTTCCCGTGCGGACATCAACCATGACCTTGGGAAGATTGCAGGCTTTACAGGAATGCCCTTTGCCCAGAAGGCGGACCCACAGGCAGTAATCCTCAAAGCCCTCAAAGGGCTGGTAGCCTCCCGCCCCCAAAACACTTTCCCGCCGGAACATGACAGTAACATGGTTAAAAGGATTGCGTCTGGGAAGCCAGCCCCTTATCTCATCCTCAGAAAGAGGCACCTTCCGGCAGCTGTCCCTGTCGCCCGGAGCAAGGGCAAATTCAGAGATGTAGCCTCCTACCAGGTCGTACCCCTCCAAAAGCCGGGCCATCTCCTGTTCGCACCGGTCCGGCCGGCTGAGATCATCACTGTCCATGCGGGCCACAAAAGGGGTTTCACAGTGCAAAAGACCAGCTCTTAAAGCGTTTCCGAGGCCTTTTCTTTCGGGCAGCCGAAGGCAGAAGAATCTCTCACGAAGCTCGCCAGCTTCAGCGGCTATAACATCCTCGAGTTCTTTTCCAAGAGGCCCGTCGCAGACCAGAATGAGGCGGGCAAAAGGAAGGGTTTGGGCCTTCATGCTGCCTATGCTCTGCTTTAAATGTTCCGGCTCTTCGCCGGAGTAAACGCTCATAAGCACAGAATAACTCTCCATATCCGCCTTCCCCGCCTTTCTATAATGCATTCTGGTTTACAGTTACCGGTGCGCCATGCTTCTTATTACAATTTTTATTTTTCTCTTACCTGCCGGTAGGTGCAGGGGAGGGGGGGGGCGCTCCGGGGTGCGGGGGCCGCGGGCCCCCCCCCCCCCCCCCCCCCCCCCC
>CAMNNO010000046.1 GCA_946545475.1 uncultured Blautia sp. | reverse complement strand
AGCTAAAAATAAAATAGAAAACTGAGGGGGTACAATGGGGTCCCCCCATGAAGCAGAGGATTCTTGACGCCCCCCGCCTATTTAGCTATAATAAACCTAATTTTAAGTCCCCTGATGCACGCAATCCGAGAGCAGAGAGGAACCGATCATGGATAAATCCCAATCTTTTCATTCTGACCTTATACAGGCAGCCCCCCTCCTTAACCTTGACCCCCAGGCCTTGTCCATCATCGCGGAAATCGGCCATCACATGCCCGGAGGGTTTCTCATTTACAAGGCGAAAGCCCCCAATGAACTTCTTTTCGTCAACAAAGCCGTCTGGGAGATCTACGGCTGCGAGAGCCTTGAAGAATTTAAAGCCCTGACGGGATACCGCTTCCAAGGACTTATCCATCCTGACGACTATCAAAAGGTACGCGAATCCATCGCCAGGCAGCTCCGGGACAATGAGGATCACATGGACAATGTTGAATACCGCATCATCCGCAAGGACAAAAGCATCCGCTGGATAGAGGACCATGGGCATTACTCGAAATCTTTCGGCGGCATCTATACGGTATTCATCGCGGATATTACCGAAAAAAAGAAAGAGCGCGAAAACGATACCGCCGTCCGCGACGCGGTCATCCGGACCCTGACCGACAATTACAACACCGTCTGGCTGATCAACGATGTCGTTACCGAAAGCTGCTCCCTGTACCATAGCGACAAGGACGCCTCCCACGATAAAGCCATCAAAAATGCCTTAAGCCACGCCAGGTACACCGACACCAAAACCCAGTATGTGGATCTTATGGTGGCCGAAGAGGACAAGGAGCGCATGCAGGAGCAGATCGGCCTTCCCTATATCCTTGAACAGTTTAAGACCCGGGACAGCTTTTCCGTAAACTTTATCCGGGCCCTGGAATCCGGCAGCCGCTATTACCGCGTGGATTTCGGAAAGGTCCATATGCCCGGCGGGCGCATCGGCGTTACCATGGGCTTTAAGGACGTGGACGACGAGGTGCGAAAGGACCAGGAGATGCAGCGGACCCTCCGGGAAGCCATGGAAGCCGCCAACGCTTCCAGCAAGGCCAAGAGCGACTTCCTGGCCAGCATGAGCCACGATATGCGGACCCCCATGAACGGCATCATCGGCATGACGGCCATTGCCGCCACGCATATTGACGACCGGGAAAGAGTGGCCGACTGCCTGAAAAAGATCTCGGATTCCTCAAGCCACCTGCTTTCCCTCATCAACGAAGTCCTGGACATGAACAAGATCGAGTCGGGAAAGGTTGTCCTGCAGGAGGAGGATTTTGACCTGGCCGGCCTTATCGACAGCATCCTTATGATGACGCGGCCTCAGGTGGAGGCTCATGGGCATGATCTTGCCGTGCATATCGGAGAAGTGTTCCACGAGAAGGTGGTCGGCGATGTGACGCGCCTCCGCGAGATCCTGGTCAATCTCTTAAGCAACGCGATAAAATATACGCCGGACGGCGGGCGGATCGTCTGTTCGCTGGAGGAACGTCCTTCCAGCCTCCCGGATATCGGCCTTTTTGAATTTACCGTGGAGGACAACGGCATCGGCATGAAGCCGGACTTTGTGCAGCGTATCTTCGACCCCTTCACCCGGGCGGAGGATAAGGCGGCCCAGGCGCAGCAGGGCACGGGGCTTGGCATGGCCATCACCCGGAACCTGGTCCGCATGATGGGCGGCGATATCGATGTGGAGAGCACCTACGGCCTGGGCAGCCGCTTCACCGCAACGGTCTATTTAAGGCTCCAGGAGGACATCTCGGCCAATGAAGAGTTTGTCAACCTTCACGTCCTGGTGGCCGACGACGACCCGGTCAGCTGCGAGTCGGCCTGCTGCATACTGAACGACCTGGGGATGAACAGCGAGTGGGCGCTCTCAGGCAAGGCGGCGGTTGAGCGCGTGGTGACCCGGCATGAACAGAACCGCGATTTTTATGCCGTGCTCATCGACTGGCGGATGCCGGACATCAGCGGCCTTGAGACCACACGGCAGATCCGCAGGGCCGTGGGCGATGCCCTGCCGATCATCGTCATTTCGGCGTACGACTGGTCGGACATTGAGGCTGAGGCCAGGGAAGCCGGGGTGACGGCCTTTATCAGCAAGCCCCTGTTTAAGACGAAATTTATCCGGGTGTTCCGCTCCCTCATGGACAGCGAGAACGCCTTTAAGGACAATAAACCGCTGAAAAAGCTGGAAGAGCTCCAGTTTTCGGACAAGCGGATACTGCTGGCCGAGGATAACCCCATCAATGCGGAGATCGCGATACACATTCTCCAGATGACCGGCCTCATCGTCGACCGCGCCGAGGACGGCGAGGAAGCGGTCTCCCTGTTTAAAAACGGCCGTCCGGGCCGGTATTCCCTGATCTTCATGGATATCCAGATGCCGCACATGAACGGCTATGAGGCCACAAAGGCCATCCGGCGCCTTGGCAGCGATGAAGCCCGAAAGATCCCGATCATCGCGATGACCGCCAACGCTTTTGAAGAGGACCGGCAAAATGCCATGAAGGCCGGCATGAACGGCCACATCGCCAAGCCCCTGAACTTCGAAGAGCTCTCGGCGGTCCTGCAGCAATGGCTGTAAAGCGGAGCTTTTCGTCATTGCGACAATAAAAACGCGGCATTTTTGTCAGATAATCCTATTTCCGAACAAAAAACTGTGCGCTATACTGTAAACAAAACATATAGTATGCGCACGGATCTTCAGCGGAGATCCGGCGCGGGAAACGCATCAGATATTCGTTTCCGATAAGCTTATAGGGAGGAAATAACCATGGCAAGCCTGTCATTAGAGCATATCAACAAAACCTATCCCAACGGCTTCGAAGCCGTTAAGGATTTTAACCTCGATATCGAAGACAAGGAATTTATCATCTTTGTCGGCCCCTCCGGCTGCGGAAAGTCCACGACGCTTCGCATGATCGCCGGCCTGGAGGAGATCTCCGGCGGTACCTTAAAGATCGGTGACAAGGTCATGAACGATGTGGAGCCCAAGGACAGGGATATCGCTATGGTCTTCCAGAACTATGCCCTTTATCCGCACATGACCGTTTACGACAACATGGCATTCAGCCTGAAACTTAAGAAGGTTCCGAAGGAAGAGATCGATAAAGCCGTCCGCGAAGCCGCCCGCATCCTTGACCTGGAAAAGCTCCTGGACCGCAAGCCCAAGGCCCTTTCCGGCGGCCAGAGGCAGAGGGTGGCCATGGGCCGCGCCATTGTGCGTAACCCCAAGGTCTTCCTGATGGATGAGCCCCTCTCCAACCTGGACGCCAAGCTCCGCGTCCAGATGCGTATCGAGATCTCCAAGATCCATCAGAGGCTGGGCGCTACCATCATCTACGTTACCCACGACCAGACCGAGGCCATGACGCTGGGCACCCGCATCGTTGTCATGAAGGACGGCGTCGTCCAGCAGGTGGACACGCCCCAGAACCTGTACCAGAAGCCGGGCAACCTGTTTGTGGCCGGTTTCATGGGCTCTCCCCAGATGAACTTCCTGGATGCCCTCATCGAGGAAAAGAACGGCGCCCTCTTCGCCAGGCTTAGCGACTATGAGATCGCCATCCCGCAGGAAAAGGCAGAGGCCCTCAAGAAGGGCGGATATGTGGGCAAGACCGTCATCCTCGGCATCCGTCCCGAGGACGTGCACGATTCCGCCGAATTTGTCGAGAAAGCCGGCAACACGGCCATGGATTCCGTTGTCAAGGTCTATGAGCTTCTGGGCGCGGAGGTGTTCCTGTACTTTGACCTTCTCGGCACGCAGATCACGGCCCGCGTGGACCCCAGGACCCAGGCCAGGGCTACCGCTCCCATCCGCTTCACCTTCGACATGGATAAAGCGCACTTCTTCGACAAGGAGAGCGAGCTTACCATCACCAACTGACAGGGCGGGCAGGCATTTTGAGACCGATGAACAGGAACCAGGCAGCGGCGCTTTACGGCTGCTATCAGGTTTTTAAGGATACCACGGGCTTTGACATCTGCCTTCTGGACGGCCGGGGAGAAAAGCTCCTGGATACAGGGGCATCTTTTGCGGAAACGCGGGTTGTCAAGAGGGCTGTCGGGCTGCCCGGGAATGAGGAGGGCACCCTCCTTCTTTACAGCCGGGACCCCTCCCTGTACGGTCCCTCGGCCGACCAGTTCGCGGTCCTGGCCGTCTGCCAGACGGAAAGCCTTCTCAAGGCCTACGGCGGCGGGAAGATGGACCGGCAGGGCTTTATGCGGGAGCTCCTTATGGGGGAGCGTCCCCTTGATGAAGCTATGGCAAGGGCCCGGGAATTTTCGATAAAAGAAAAGGCCCTCTATGCCGTTTTCCTGGTGGAAACCGGGGAGAAGGCGCATAAGGTGGCCCTGTCCGCGATTAAAAGCTTTTTCCGGGACGGGCGCGAGGATGTGGTGGTCGCGCTGGATGAGCGCAGGACCGTGATCTGTCAGGAGCGAGCACTGTCAAAGGGCCGTGGGACCGCGGCGGAGACGGATATGGACGAGGTTCTTGCGGAGGCGCGGGAGCTTGTGGGGCTTCTCAATATAGAAGCCATGACCCCGGCTTATGTCTCTGTAAGCCTTTCCGGAAGGGGGATCGAGAACCTTCCCGGGGCCTACCAGGAAGCGAAAGCGGCTATGGAGGTCGGGCGGATCTTTTTTGCCCAGGAGACGGTCTTCTGCTATGACCAGCTTGGCATAGGGCGCCTCATCTGCCAGATCCCGGAGGATGTCTGCCGGCGTTTTCTCCATGACGTATTCGGGGATAAGGATGTGTCCTCCCTGGATGAGGAAATGCAGAATACCGTCCGCACTCTTTTCCAGAACAACCTTAACGTAGCCGAGACCTCGCGGCAGATGTACGTTCACCGCAACACCCTGTCCTACCGGCTGGATAAGCTGAAAAAGGAATTTGGCCTGGATATCCGCACGTTTGAGGACGCTATGGTCTTCCGGCTGGCGATGATGATATCGGACCTCCAGAGAAGCCGGAAAGCATAAGAAAAACAGAAGCCACCCATAAGAAACAGGCATCGTCAGATGACTGTCCCTTATGGGCGGCTTTTGTTTTATCGCAGGGGCGGCGCAAGGAAATCATCGCCTAGCGGCGAACGCCGCCCCGCGCGCGCTTACTCCCACGATCTTGTCATGATCCAGTCGCCGTCCTGGTCAAAGTAGCCGTAGCTGGAATCGCCGACGTGGGACATAAAGGAATCGCTGTAATACCAGCTCCACTCCCCCTCATAGCCATAGTAGCCAAAATGCGGGTTCCCCTTATACAGGCTCTCATAGTCCGTGGTCTCGGAAGCGGAGGTGTCCGCGCTGTAGGTGGAGGCGTTGTAATTCCAGGCCAGGATATCGCTGTAGTCTGTCTGGGCCTCAGAGCCGGTCTGCAGGCTTATGTACTTCAAATAGGGCGCCCCCTCTATCCGGAGGGAAGAGCTGTTCATGTCGCTGAAATCGATGCCGTATATGGCATAGGAATTGCCTACCCGATCGACGACCTTCATATCGTAATAGGGGTCGTCCGTCGGCTGCGGGGAGTAGAACATCTGGACATTTTCCCCTACCTTGATGGTCGTGTCGCTGGGGATGATGTTCTTTCCCCAGGAAGTGCCATCCGTGGTTTTGCGGAGATAGATCTCCCTCAGAGGATAGGCCGTATTGTTGGTCATATAGACATACTGGGAGGTGGTGGTCTTTGTCCCGATCAGCCGCGGAGCCGGTGTGGATGTGGGAATGGGCGTAACGGTTACTCTGGGAGGAATGGCAGTAGGGGCAGGTGCGGACGCGGGCAAAGAAGCTTGCTCCGCCTGGGAAGCCCGGGTCGGCCTGCGGCCGATACTGCAGCTCTCCGGCAGGAAGGAAATATGAATGCTGGCGCAGCCGGACAGCAGAAGGGACGCCGCGACCAGGCAGACCATACAAAGGCTTCTCTTATGAAACATACGTGTCAGACTCCTCTCGATGTGTGTAGTGTTTTAAAAGAACAGGGTTTTAACCGTAAAGTAGATCAGGACGACTCCGCCCAGGATAATGCGGTACCAGCCAAAGGCCTTAAAGTTGTGCTTTTTAATGTAGCCGATCAGGAACTTGATGGCAATGACCGAAACCAGGAAGGAGACCGTGCAGCCCACGGCCAGGTAGACGATCTCGGCTCCCGTAAACTGCAGACCGAATTTCAGCAGCTTGAGAAGGCTGGCCCCCGCCATGACCGGGATGGCCAGGAAGAAGGTAAATTCCGCCGCGACCCGCCTTGTGGTCCCGGCGAGGATGCCGCCGATGATGGTGGAGCCGGAGCGGGAAGTGCCCGGGATCACGGAGAGAACCTGGAACAGGCCTATGATAAAGGCCGTTTTAAAAGAAAGCTGCCGGATATTCCGCGTGGTGGGTTTGCGGACATGATAGTAATTATAGTTCTCGATCAGGATGAAGACGACGCCATAAACGATGAGGGCAATGGCTACCACGACATAATTATTGAACTTTTCTTCTATAAAGTCATTAAACGGAAGGGCAATGACAATGGTAGGGATACAGGCGACAAGGATCTTAAACCACAGTATCCATTTTTCCCTGTCGCAGAAGCGGCTCACAAATGTGAGGACCAGGCGGGAGGGAAGGGGACGGCGCTTAAGCTCCATGACGGTCCGCCGGGGAAGATTGTTCACGCAGAACGGCCACAGCTGCTTAAAATACAGGACCACAACAGCCAGGATAGCGCCAAGCTGAATGACGACCAGGAAAAATTCCTTAAATTCCGGCGAGACATTCAGGTGGATAAACTCATCCAGCAGGATCATATGCCCTGTGCTGCTGATGGGGAGCCATTCGGTAATGCCCTCCACAATGCCCAGGAGAATGACCTTCAACAGTTCAATAACATTCATAGGTGACCTCTTTTCAGGAAGATGACAAAAGGAAACAGCAGGATATCAGAAGCCCCGTCCGCAGAGAAAGCGGGACAGGGGCTAAAATGACCGGCTATTAAGGAATTTTAACATAGGATACCGGGTTTTTCAACAGCACAAAGAATTTTTTGTGGGAAGAAGAAATGGGGTCGGTTCTCTTTTCTTACGAATCGCAAGAAAAGAGAACCATCCCCATTTCTTCCCAGGTAAAATTTATTGTGAGTTGCCGGACAAGGAAAGATATGTTACTATAAAAACAAATGTTACAGGGGCTTGCCTCGTACTAACCGGTGATAAAAGATGAATGTAAAGAGAGAAGGGGTATGCAATGAATGATAACACGAGAGGATGCGGCGTCCTGATGCCGGTCAGCAGCCTTCCTTCAAAATACGGGATCGGCTGTTTTTCCAGGAGCGCGTATGAGTTTGTTGATAAGCTGAAAAGGGCCAGGCAGGGCTACTGGCAGATCCTTCCGCTGGGGCCCACCAGCTACGGGGACTCTCCCTATCAGTCCTTTTCCACCTTTGCCGGGAATCCCTATTTTATTGACTTAGAGGAGCTGATCGGCGAAGGCCTCCTGACCCGCCAGGAATGTTCCCGGACGGATATGGGGAAGGAGCCTTCTTCCATCGACTACGGGAAGCTCTATAAAGGGCGCTTTAAGCTCCTGAAAAAAGCCTTCAGCCGCTGGGATAAGGACAAGGAAGAGGGATTCGAGGCTTTTTGCGAGGAGGAGAAGGAGTGGCTGCCGGACTACGCGCTGTACATGGCCGTCAAGGAGCGCTTTGACAACGCGCCCTGGAGCGAATGGGCCGAGGATATCCGCTTAAGATGGGATAACGCCATGGACTATTACCGCCATGAGCTGGAAAACGAGATCCTCTTTTATGAATTTCTGCAGTTCCGCTTCTTCCGGCAGTGGCGCGCCCTGAAAGCCTATGCCAACGAAAACGGCATCCGCATCATCGGGGATATCCCCATCTACGTAGCCATGGACAGCGCCGATACCTGGGCCAATCCCGGCCTCTTCAAGCTGGACCAGGAGAACCGTCCCACCCTGGTGGCCGGATGCCCGCCGGATGCCTTTGCCCCGACGGGGCAGCTGTGGGGGAACCCGCTGTATGCCTGGGATGTGCATGAAAAGGATGGTTTTGCCTGGTGGACCCGGAGGGCGGCCCACTGCTTCAAGATGTACGATGTGGTGCGCATCGACCATTTCCGGGGGTTTGACGAGTATTACGCCATCCCCTATGGCGATCCCACGGCGGAGCATGGCTGGTGGGAGAAGGGCCCCGGCATACGCCTCTTTAACGCGCTTAAGGCGGCTCTGGGCGAGAAGGATATCATAGCGGAGGATCTGGGCTTTATGACGGATTCCGTGCGCGCCCTGGTGAGGGATACGGGCTATCCCAACATGAAGGTATTGGAGTTCGCCTTCGATTCCCGGGACACCGGCGGCAAGGGGGACTATCTTCCCCATAATTACGGCCGCAACTGCGTTGTCTATACCGGTACGCATGACAATGAGACGCTGCACGGATGGCTCCTGGCCCTGCCGGCAGAAGAGCGGAGGGCGGTTATTGCCTATCTTAACCGGAACGGCGGCGATGTGCTGGATATCGTCCGCGATCTTATCTGCCTGGCGCTTATGAGCGTGGCCAAGCTGGCCATCATCCCCATGCAGGACTACCTGGGCCTCGACAACCGCGCCAGGATCAACCAGCCCGGGACACTTGGCACCAACTGGAAGTGGCGCATGAAGGAGGATGCCTTCACGGATGAGCTGGCCGATGAGATGGCCGGTATGGCCGGCCGCTATGGGCGGGCCTGACGCAGGGCATCGGAAAATCCGGCGAGGGATTGAAGCATAAATGTAGGATCACCCAAAATAGGAGGTTGAAGCTATGGTTAAAGTTGTTTATCTTGGACATTCCTGCTTCCGGCTGGAACTTGATGACTATGTTGTGATCCTGGACCCTTACGCCCCCGGCTCGGTGCCTGGCTACAGTGACCTTAAGGAGGAGGCGGATATGGTGCTCTCCAGCCATGAGCACGCGGATCACCACGGGATAGGTTCTGTCGCCCTCCGAAAGGGCAAAACCTTTTCCGGGCAGGTCGTATCCCTGGATACCTGGCACGATGAGCAGAAAGGAGCCCAGAGAGGCCCCAACAAGATCCACATCATCGCCTATGACGGCCTTCGCCTGGCCCACCTGGGGGATCTCGGGTGCGACCTGACAGAGAAGGAGATAGAGGCGCTTAAGGGCGTGGACGTGCTCATGATCCCCGTAGGCGGCTTCTTCACCATCGACGCCGCCGCCGCCAAAAAGATAGCCCGGCAGCTGGACAGCCTGGTAACCATCCCCATGCACTACAAAGGGACAGGCTTCGGCTATGACGTGATCGGCAGGCTGGGAGACTACACCAGGCTCTGCCAGGATGTCAAAGAATACGGAAGCGAGCTTGCCATCACCAAAGAAATGGAAAAGCAGACCGCAGTCCTGAAAGCCGTATACCGGCTGTAATTTGGCAGGGATAGCAGACTGTCGAATGCCGCATGTTCCAAAAAAATTTTACGTTTTAATCCATTTCTCCCCAACAGTCGATGTGCGCTTAAAGGAAAATTTTCTACTCCCAAGTATCCGTCTCTCACAACAACAAGCGGGCGTGCCCCTGGGGGGAGGAGTGCAGGGGAGGGGGACGCGGGCCCCGCAACTCTGAGCGGCCCCCCCTCCCCTGGCACCTACCGGCAGGTAAGAGTAAAATATAAAAATAAAAGAAACATAGCGCACCCTAACAGCCTGCCGGCAGCTAAGAGTATAATAGAAGTCACCAGGGGGCGATGGGGTCTCCCCTGTATAAATTTTAAAAAAGTTCTTGCAATTTTCATGATAAAGTGATATTATAACAATGCTTGCAGATATAGTTCATTGGTAGAACATCAGCTTCCCAAGCTGAGGAGGCGGGTTCGATTCCCGTTATCTGCTCTAAGAAGGCCTTGGAATTCCTATACGTATAGGATTCTAAGGCCTTTTTTGGCAAGATACGGACGCTGAAAAACTTTTATGATAGGACGGAGGAACAAAAATGGAAGGACACGAGAGAACAGTTTATGTGTTTCTGGCCGATGGCTTTGAGGAGATCGAGGCCCTGACTGTGGTGGACATTTTAAGGCGCTGCAAGATCCCGGTGGTTATGACTTCCATTGGGGATGACATCATTGTGACATCCTCCCACCAGGTCCGGGTCGTGGCGGACAACCTTTTTGCTGAGGCTCTATATGGAAAAGATGTCATCCGGGAGAGTGATGTCCTCGTCCTTCCCGGAGGCATGCCGGGGACGAGCGCGCTGGCGGAGTGCGGGCCGTTGGGGGAGACGCTTGTGGCCCATGACAGGGCAGGAGGAAAGATCGCGGCCATCTGCGCGGCCCCGACGGTGCTTTCCGCCCTCGGCCTCCTTAAGGACAAGGCGGCGACCTCCTACCCGGCAAGGCTTGCGGAGCTTGACTGCCGTGAAAAGAGTGAGGAGGCCGTGGTCGTTGACGGCAATGTGACCACCAGCCGCGGCATGGGAACCGCCATCGACTTTGCCCTTGCGCTTGTAGAGGAGCTGATCTCCCCGGAAAAGGCCCGGGAGGTGGCGGGATCGATCGTGTATGTCCGCTAAAGGGAATCTGTCTTTGCGGGACGCGTAAATGGGGATCGAAATGAGGCATCAGGGTCATGAATAAAACGAACATCACAAAAATGACACTTATCATCGTTGCCCTCTGTTTTTTCCTTTCAACGTTTGTCTCCCTCTGGTCGCTCCAGGTCATGGTGAAGCAGAACTCGCAGGAGATCGGCAAAGCCCTTACCGCCCAGATCTACGACACGGTCAGCGCTGAATTGTCGGAGCCGATCATTGTATCCCGGACAATGTCCAAGGATCTTTTCCTGATCTCCATTCTGGAAGAGGAGGCAAAAAAATTCGGGGAAGCGGATGACAATGAAACTGGTGGAAATAAAACTGGTGGAAATGAAGCTGGTGGAAATAAAGCCGGCGGTACGGGGATTGCTGAAAATAAAGCCGGCGACACGGGAACCGGAAATGAGGCTGCTGAGAATGGAACGGATGAATATGGTGTCGATGAAGAAGCCGAGCGCCTTGTGGCGGCGTACCTGACCAACCTGCGGGAGGGCATGGACTACGAGACGGCCTTTGTCGTTTCGGAGGCCAGCCGGTTCTATTACACGTTTAACGGCGTCCAGAAGATCATGGACCTGGAAAATTCATCCTATGACCAATGGTATACCGAATTTATCAGCCAGGGCCAGCCCTACGCTGTCGATGTGAACCGGGATGAGCTAAACTCCAACGATTGGACCGTTTTCGTCAACGCCAGGGTGGAGAACGAGGAAGGCCGCCTTCTTGGCGTGTGCGGCGTCGGCATTCATATGAAGAAAAGCCAGGCCCTTTTTAGGGAGCTGGAAAATGAATATCAGGTGAAGATCGACCTCATAGACAGCAACGGCCTTGTCAAGGTCGATACGGACGAGCAGAGCATAGAGTCGGCCTACATTACGGATGTCGTAACCAGGAAAACCGACAGCTATATCTACCAGAAAAGAAGCTGGGACAGCTATGCCGTGACGCGGTACATCGACAGGCTGGGCTGGTACCTGGTCGTGCAGAGCCGGGGAAGGACCCTGATGCAGTCGTTTACCCGCCTTCTGCTCTTAAACATCGTTTCCTGCCTGGTTGTCATGGCTATTATTGTCTTTACCCTGCGCATCATTGCCGTGCGTGCCGAGGCGCTCTCCTATGCCTCCTTCCGGGACCAGGGCACCGGCCTTTTCAACCGGCGGGCCTTTGAAGAAGAAAAGGAACGCCTGAACCGGGAAGGGATAGAGGAGCGGTTTGTGTATGTCACGGCCGACCTTAACGGCCTTAAGACGGTCAATGACACGCTTGGGCACCAGGCCGGGGACGAGCTGATCAAAGGCGGGGCCAGGTGCCTGGAGGCCTGCCTTGGCGCTTACGGGAAGATATACCGGATCGGGGGAGATGAATACGCGGCGATGATACGCATTTCCGAGGAAGAGCTGAAAAAAGCTCTCCAAAAGCTGGAGCAGACAGCCGCCGCCTGGAAGGGCGATAAGGTGAATGGCGTCTCGCTTTCCGTCGGATATGCTACCCGGAAGGAGTTCCCATCGGAAAACATATCCGAGATCATGCGGATCTCGGATGAGCGGATGTACGCGGCAAAAGAGGCCTATTATCAGAAGAACAGCCATTTAAAGAGGAGAAGCTAAGAATCTGTCAAGTTGTTACTTAGCAGCTCCCAAAAACGGCTCATTCATTAACGACATTTTTTCGCCGTGAATCGACGTTTGGGCATTTTGCGTAAATTCAAACTATTTTCATGACAGGTTATAGTCTTTTTCATGAAATGTGATATAATAGCTTTATCTTTTTTGCGGCCGGACGCCTGGCATGGCGGCCGCAAAGCAGGCAACTGAAAACCTAAATTTAGAAAAGGAGAAAAAACGACATGAAGAGAGTGCTCAGTATTCTTACTGCTCTTGCCCTCGCAGCCGGAATGGGAACCTCCGCCTTCGCCGGAGAAGACAGCTACATTCTTGCTCCCTACGACGCCAACGAGGTCGACCCGTCTGTCACCTATATGGAGCCGGCTTTCTATGAGAACGAAGGCGGCCCGACCATCGGCGTGACGACCGTCGGCGTTATTGTCAAAGACGGCCTGTACTTCAAGGATCTCAACAACAACCAGGAGCTGGATGTTTTTGAAGACTGGCGGAACGATGCCAAGACACGTGCCACCGATATGGTCAGCAAGATGGAGCTTGAGGACCAGGCCGGTTTTGTGGTGAACGCCCTGATGACCAACCCCGGCGTCAACACCCTGGCCGCGGCCAAGAATGAGGACGGCACCATCAACCCCGCCGCCATCGTGACCATGGTTCCCGAAGGCGAGGAAAGCCGCAACGCCTATGCCAACGGCTTCGCCTCCCTGGATTCCTTCGTCATCAACACTCAGAAGGTCCGCGCGGCGGTCTATCGCGGGAGCCTTGGCTTTGAAGCTTCCACCGTGGCTCTTCTCAACAACGTCGTGACCGAGATGGCCGAGGCCGATGCCGCTCTTCGCGGTGTGCCGGCTATTCCCGCCACCCTGATCTCCAACCCCATTTCCGCGGGCTTCCCGGATACCCAGGGTATGGCTGCCGCCGCTGCCGGCGATGGCAACTTTGACGCTATCCGCGAATATGCCGAGGTTGACCGTCAGATGTGGATCGCCCAGGGCATCAATGCCATGTATGGTCCTCAGATCGACCTGGCTTCCGATCCCCGCTGGCCGCGCAACAACACGACCTACGGCGAGCGCCCCGACATCACGGCCGGCATCATCACCGCTCTGGTCGAAGGCTATCAGAACGGCGAGGGCGGCATGAAGCCCGGCGCTGTTGCCCTTTCTGTCAAGCACTTCCCGGGCGACGGTTCCTCCGAAAACGGTTTTGAGTCCCACAGCCGCACCGGCCAGTGGCGCCTCTATCCGACCCCCGGCTCCCTTGAGAACTATCAGCTGGTTGCCTTCCAGGCCGCTATCGATGCCGGCTGCGGTTCCATCATGCCCTGCTATTCCCGTGACGCTGCCGATGCCAGAAGCGCAAAGCAGAGCTACAGAGGGTATGAATTCCAGGTCAATGAGATGGGCTCCGCCTACAACGAGGAGATCATCACCACCCTGCTCCGCGAAGTCATGGGCTTTGACGGCTATGTCAACACCGACTCCGGTATCGTCACCACCCAGAACTACGGCGTAGAGGATATGACGGAAGTTGAGAGATACGCTCAGCTTATCCATGCCGGCAGCGATGCCATCGGCTCCGGCCTCCGCACCGACTATATCATCGAAGCTGTTGAGAGCGGCATCCTTGCCAAGGAAGACCTGGACCGCGCCAACATCAACCGCGCAGCCTCCATCTTCGCCCAGGGCCGTTTTGACAACCCCTATATCGATTATGAAGCTGCCGACGCTATCCGCGGCGAGCTCCTGGCCACCGCTTCCGAGCAGGCCTATGCCCTTCATCAGAAGGCCGTTGTCCTTCTTAAGAACAGCGAGAATACCCTTCCCATCACCGAGACCGGCAAGAAGGTCTATGTGGCTTCCTTTACCGGCAAGGGCGAGGATGACAGCGTTAAGGAAAACTTCGAGGGCATTTTCGAAGCGCGCGGCTTTGAGATCGTGAACAAGGCCGAGAAGGCTGACATTGCTTACCTGTTTGTGAACCCCACCGCGACCAGCGGCCAGGGCGCTACCTCCTCCGAGGCGGTCCTCTCCCTGGTGGAAGAGTTCGAAGTGGACGAGCGCGACAAAGAGAACGATTCCCAGGCCAAGACCGGCGACAAGATCGAAGTGACCACTCTTGAAGATGTGGACGAGATCCCCGAGATCGCGGAAGCCGTCCATGCCAACGGCGGCAAGGTCATTGCCACCATCGAGTGCTCTTCTCCGTGGATCCTCACGAACCTTGAGCCCTACTGCGATGCCCTGACGGTCAACTATACCATCACCAGCGCCCAGCAGTACGCCTCCACCGCTTCCAGCAGCATCATGAATGCCTTTAATGCCCAGCTGGATGTCATCACCGGCGTGTACAACCCCACCGGCAAGCTGGCGGTTACGCTTGTTTCCTCTGAGGATGTTGTTGCCCTCCACGAGGAGACCCTGGAAGACGGCACGGTTGCCGAGATCTGCGCTTCCCCGAACGATGTTCCCGGCTATGACAAGGATCAGTACATCGATCCCGCCATCCTGGCCAATGTTGCGGGCGGCAGCTATGCTTACCAGGATGCCGAAGGCAACTACTATGTCTCCGGATTCGGCCTCAGCTTTTAATAATTAAAAAGCTCTTGATTCTTTTGATAAACTATGATATGGTAACGGACGAAATCATTATATAGGCAAGGCATGTATCTCCTGACGCCGAAATCTATTTTGAGGCGGAAGAATCGGATGCCGGCTGTTTTAACGCTTTTTCTGAGCCGTCTGTTGCCGTTATAGCGGCTCTTCCGGCCCTTTGGCCATAAAAACTGCCGTATCCCTTCTCCGGGGGATACGGCAGTTTTTTTATATCGCAGGGGTGGCGTCAGGAAATTATCGCCCTACGGCGAACGCCGCCCCGCGGGCGAGCAGGAGGGGCTCCCCTTCTGCTCGATTGGGTGTTATCAATATGAATGTGAATGAAACCCGGCTGCAAAAGCTGAAAAAGCTGAAAAAGCTGAAAAAGCTGAAAAAGCATCTTCCGGCCCTGACCATCACTCTTGGCATCCTGGCACTCTGGAATCTGGTCTGTACCTTTGGTCATGTGAACGCCTATGTTCTGCCGCCGCCCCAGAAGGTGTGGAAGACCTTTTTAAAGATGGCATCCAGCGGCGAGCTCCTTTCCGGCATCGGCATAAGCCTCCTGCGCGTTTTCCGGGGCTTTTCCATTGCCTTTGCCCTGGCCTTTGGCCTGGCCTGCGTCAGGCTTTTCTGGCCGAAGAGCGAGGCCTGTTATGGCTTCCTTGTCCGGTTTTTCCGGAATGTTCCGCCGCTTTCCATGATCCCGCTGCTCATTTTGTGGTGCGGGATCGGCGAGACGACAAAGACGGTCATTATCGTCCTGGCCTCTTTCTTTCCCATGTATCTGTCCATCGTGAAGGGCTTTACCGGGTGTGACAGGCAGCTCCTTGAGGTGGCCCGCTCGTTTGCCTATAGCCGTTTCCGCACGTTTTTTCGCGTCGTGCTGCCAAGCGCTGTGCCGGATATCCTGGTTGGGATGCGCACCAGCCTTGGCTATTCCTGGCGCTCCATTATCGGAGCGGAGATGGTGGCGGCCTCAACAGGGCTCGGGCACCTGATCCTTTTTGCGCAGCAGATGTCGCGGACGGATAAGGTTATCATCGGGATTTTTGCCATAGGGCTTATTGGGTGCCTTTGTGACCTGGCGCTGGGGCTTCTTATCCGGCGGTTGGCGGGAGATGTCTCGAAAAATGGATGGGATTGAAGCCGATCGGGTTTATATACTCGCGGACACAATAAATTCTGTGCCGCGGTATATATAGTATATTTTGTGCTGTAAGGAATAAATTTGCTGTAAGGAATAAATTTGCTGTAAGGAATAAATTTTATGAATGGTATTGAGATACGCGGCCTGAAAAAAAGTTATCCCTCTGAGGATGGCAGACTTTCTGTCCTTGATGGTCTTGACCTTGACCTGGAAGAAGGGGCTGTTACGGTTGTGCTGGGTAAGAGCGGCTGCGGGAAGACTACGCTGCTTCGGCTGATCGGGGGGCTGGAAGAGGCCGATGGGGGAAACATCCGTTTTTGCGGCTGTACGGAGTCGGAGAGGGATGCCTTTTCGGCCGGGCGCCATCTGGAGAAGGGCAGCCCTCCTGCTTTTAAGACGGCTTATGTCTTTCAGGAGCCCAGGCTGATGCCCTGGCTTAATGTCAGGGACAATATTGCTTTTGGGCTTAAAAGGAAGGAGCGGCGTAAGGATGATATTTCGGCGGTCATCCGCGCGGTGGGGCTTTCCGGTTTTGAAAAGGCTTATCCGTCTCAGCTTTCCGGCGGCATGCAGCAGAGGGTGGCCCTTGGGCGGGCGCTGGCCTATAAGCCTTCGTTTATTATGATGGACGAGCCTTTTGCGGCGCTGGATTATTTTACCCGGGAGAGCATGCAGAGGGAGCTCCTCCGGATTCGCGCCGAGACCGGGGCCAGCATTCTCTTTGTCACGCATTCCCTTGACGAAGCCCTTATCCTGGCGGACAAGATCGTGCTCCTTTCCGGGGGCCGCGCAGCAGCGGAATATCCCGTTTCCCTGCCCCATCCCAGAAATCCGCTTGAGGATTCCCTCGCCGGCCTTCGCCATTCTATCCTGAACGCGCTTGGCGAAGCGGTCTCCTCGCGCATAAGCGGGGCGGCGCCGAAAGCGGATGCGCTTAATATATCGTCAAAACGCCCGGTATACGGGCTTTTGTATGCTCGCGAACGAATTTATACTCGCGAACGAATTTAACTGCCAATTGCAGTTTTACGCCGCGGTATATGCAGTTACACTAAAATAATTGCCTGCGGCAATTATTAAGTGTAACTGGTATAACTACCAGAAATATCCGGATGGCATCATCTGGTATTTTCAGGGCCAAGGACATTGGCCCTGCTATAAGAAAAGGAGAAATTATCATGAAAAAACACATGGCTCTGTCCCTTGGCCTGATCGCCGCTCTCTGCTTTTCCGGTCATGCCGTTTATGCCCTCAGCATCGACGAACTGACCACAACCTATGTCACGTCCCCGCTTAACCTTCCCAGCATTGTGGAAAAGGAAAACGGGATTTTTGAAAGCACGCTCGGCGTTCCGGTGTCCTATTCCGAGATCACCTCGGGCGCGGACCAGACGCAGGCCCTGGCCTCCGGCGACGTGCAGCTTCTGTACGCGGTCGGTGCGACTTCTGTTATCCTTTCAGCGGCCAATGGGGCGGATATCAAGGTCCTTAACATGTACAGCAGGGCTCCGGGAGCTTTCTGCCTTTACAGCAAGGACGAGGCTCTTTCCTCGCCGGAGGCTCTGCGCGGCAAGACCATCGCGGGCCCCGCAGGCACCAACCTGCACGAGCTTCTCGCTTCTTACCTTGCCACTGCCGGCATGACGCTTTCGGATGTTAATTTTGTCTCCATGGGCATACCGGAATCCAAAGCTGCCCTGGACGGCGGCAGCGCGGATGTCGCCATGCTCGGCGGCGCGGCGGCCTATAATGCCGAAAAGCAGGGCTACCACCTGGTTTGCAACGGAGAAGGCCTGATCAAGGCTATCATTGCCGTGGCCGTAACGGGAGAGTACGCAGAGGCGCATCCGGATGTCATCGAAAAGATCGCAGAGGCAGAAGCCCTGATCGCCGACCAGATCGCCGCCGACCAGGAAGCCGCCTTCGAAACCGCGGCCACATACCTTGACCTTGACACGGATGCCGTTAAGGAAATGGCGGAGGCTTATGATTTTTCGCTGGAAATCAGTGAAGCCGATAAAGAAGGGTTCCAGAAGACAGCCGACTTCATGTACGAGGCTGGCATGATCGATGAGCCGTTTGATGTGGAGGACCTTTTCTTCTAAAGTTTGTTTTGTATTACCTGACGGTAGGTTTTTTGGGTGCGCTAGGCTTCTTGATTGTATTGTCTATAGTGCTCTTACCTGCCGGTAGGGTCTGGGTGCGCCAGGCTTCTTGATCGTATTGTCTATAGTGTTCTTACCTGCCGGTAGGGTCTGGGTGCGCCAGGCTTCTTGATTGTATTGTCTATAGTGCTCTTACCTGCCGGTAGGGTCTGGGTGCGCCATGCTTCTTGATTGTATTGTCTATAGTGCTCTTACCTGCCGGTAGGGTCTGGGTGCGCCAGGCTTCTTGATCGTATTGTCTATAGTGTTCTTACCTGCCGGTAGGGTCTGGGTGCGCCAGGCTTCTTGATTGTATTGTCTATAGTGCTCTTACCTGCCGGTAGGGTCTGGGTG